>JAJDCW010000001.1 GCA_029260635.1 Phycisphaeraceae bacterium
CGTGAGCGTGAGCGTGGTGTCGATCAGGTCGGGGCTCTCGCTGAGATTGCCCGTCCCGACGAAGGGTCCGTCGGTGCGTGCATGGACCGAGAATTCGGGGACAGGGCTGGCAGGGTCGATGTCGTACATCACGTCGAAGGACCACTTCAGCATCGTCGTGCCGGCGGGCATCTCTGCCGCCCAGGAACGCCACTCCATCTTGAAGAACGGGCCTGCGGGCGCTACATCAAACAGCCCCAACGAATGAGTAGCGCTCACGGATTGGGTCGTGTCCCAGTGCCCCCCCCAGACAAACGGGCCGGTTCCCGTCTCGCCAACACCATTGACATTGTCAAGATTGTTACCGCTGCGGAACCAGCCCTCGGGGACATTAAAGACGTTGGGGCCTGTCTCCGCCATCTCCACATCCGGATTAAGCAGGATGTTGCCGGGTTGTATCGCCGCGGAAGCGCTTGACATCGAGCACAACAAGGCCGTGATACAGCCCGCACCGACCCCTCCTCGCGCATGTGATCTTCGTAACCTACTCATAAGCTCGCCTCTCCTAATAAGTGAGATCAATCTGCCTTTACCGCGGGGAATAACGTCGTCAGATGACTGAAACACAGGACACAATACGCCGCCCATATCATTTCATGCTCGCCAACGTTTGAGCAGGGCTACCCCGCCAAGACTCAGCAGCGCGAAGCTGGCGGGTTCGGGGATGGCAGCGCCGGCTGTCGGAGGCGTGCCCGCGTTCCAGTTGCCAAGTACTTCGTTGAGGTCGTCGATACCCACGAACCCGTCGCCACTGGGATCGGCTAATGGATTGGCCGGTGGGACGTTCTGATTCCAGGCACCCAGCACGATGTTCAGGTCGTTGATGCCCACGAACCCGTCACCGTCAAGATCGCCGACCAGCGTGGTCACAGGTGCAATCGTGGACACCGATACGTCGTCCACCCACATTGTGCCCAAGGCGTCATCCGAGCCCTCGGTCAACACGATCATGTCGAACGTCTGCGCACCGACCGGGACATCGACCTCGACGGTGACCTGCTCCCATCCATTGGACGTTCCGGTCTGGATGACCGTGTTGTCACCGAGTGAAGGCCCAAGGTCGAGGCTAAACAGGGGGGCATTGGACAAGCGGATATTCATCGTCACCGAGGGGTCGGTCCCGGCAACCATGTCATAGTTCCAGTGCCAACGGAAATATAATTTTTCCGCAAGGCCGGTAGGCGAACCCGCATCGGCAGGTATCGCTGTGGCGAACGTCCGGAACTCTTCCTGTGTGCTTGAGCCCGCGCCGGCGGAACCGGGGCTAAAATAGTAGCTATCCTGATCGAATAGTCTCAGTGAACGGGTCCCGCTAACGACCGGCTCGGTGCCATTGGGGGGACTGGTAATATCGTTCCAACCCGAGAACAAGCTGTGGTGCCAGTAATCGGCAAAACTGTTGTCGGTGGGGCCTTCGATTCGGTGGGCCACGAAACGTGTCTCGGTTTCCATGTCTGGGTTTTCGAGGAAGTTCCCCGGCAGGATGGTCGGACCGGGCGTGCCGGGCACGATGACCGGGTTGGGGATGGCGACCGCGTAGGCGGTCCCCGATGCCGCCATCAAACATGTAATCGCACCGCCCAGGCAAACACCTCGAACCGAGTCGTGGACATGGCCAAGTAAACGCATTTCATTCCTCCTAAGCAGATTTGGAAAGTCATCGACCCAAATGAAACCAAAACCACAATGGGGTAAATATCCCAAGTGGTGTATCCAACGCGTATGACTTGAACCTGATCGGCGCGGGGCTTGCCACCGAAAATGCACATCTCCACTCTGGGTGAAGGTGCATCAATTCTAAGGCGAGAGATCTGTTTTGCTTCTACCTTCTGGATGCGTCGTTATTGAAACACCGTCACACTGGCACCCCCCGCCCACGCCCATTTGTCACCTTAATGCGGTCGGGGGGTGTTTTTGCAACCACCCGATAGTCCGTAGGCGTCATGCCCGTCTGCCGTTTAAACGACGATGCAAAATTCTGACTGCTGCTGTACCCAAGCCGAAAGGCCACATGCGTGACGGTCCACCGGCGATTCAGGAGCATTTCTTTGGCTTTATCGATGCGGCAATGAGTCAAGTACTCATAAGGTGAGAAGCCCGTCTCGTGCCGGAACCTTGACCTGAAATGACCCGGACTCATACATACCTGCTTGGCCACGTAGTCGATCGGGGGAGGCTCCCCCAGATTGCTGTTGATCAATTCGACCGCACTTTGAATCTGCGAAGACAGCGGCGTCGCCTCATGATGGCCTCCGACATAACTGTCGTGGTCCCGGATAAGAAAACCGATGAGTTGATGCAGCCCCGCGCGGGCAATGATAGGACTGCTCAAGGAGGGGAAACGGTGTTCATCTAAAATACACTCGAATGCCGGCCGTATCTGGTTGGACGCCGAGAATATACGCTCGGTAAGAGATGACAGCCTCTGCCTGAGGTAGTTGGTTTCTGCTGGCGTGAGGCCGGCCATGGGCTTGGTTTTGGGTACACGCAACTGGAACCAATACAGCTCGGTAGGCTGAAAAAAAGTATCACTTGAGCCGTGCATCTCGCCCGGCCGGGTCATGAAGACCATGCCCGGCTTCACCCGACAGCTGCTGTCCTCCGCCCACCAGTCAAGATCGCCCCGAACGATGTAGTGGAACTCGTACGCATCCACATGGGCCTCGGGGACCAGGCCGTTGGCGACCGCTTCGATGTATCTCTGGTACCCGATGATCGGGACGTGCTTGAGCAAACACGTTTCATCTTCGAATGCCTCGTGATGTTGCCTGGCTGATAATGGAATCAGCCCAGCATCAGTTTCTACCATTATGGTCGGCCTTCCGGTCCGCCGTGACGGACCAGTGAAGCATCAAGCACACGAGCGACAGCGATTCCTTCTCTTGGCATTAAATCAGTTCCTTCAAGATTATCTCTTTCGTTGATAAAATGAAATCGATATGACCTATAACAAACGACCGCTTGATGCTTATGGGCTGACTAATTGGATTACAACCATGCCCGAATGAATCAATTTCTGATCGCCATGACAGACTAGACCGAGTCTCTGCTGACGCTACAGTAACTTTCAAAACAACCTAGACTTCAACTCAACCCCGTACAAAGGTGCCAACTTTTCACAACCTATCATTTTCATAATTTATTCTATTATAATAGAATATAATCACGGGCGTCAATGGTTATTCGGTGTGTCTTGACGATATAACTGCTTTAATGCCGCCGTTTCAATTTCAACGCCACTGATGACCGAACAGGATCGATCTAAAGCTTTATTTCCTTTTGACTCAACTGCCACTGGCCAACTGTTACATACAATATGTTTGATTCTCACCCTGTCTATCAAATATCGATGGCGTTAGAATTCAACCACTCGAGCACGCTGTACAACTCAATCGTCACTCGAATTCTGAATGTATCTGAGCACCGACGATTTCGGGTAACTACACTCGGACTATCTGTGCGTTGACCGGCTTGGGCCTCGGCGTAAGCTGATAGCCGAAGCGGTTTGCACAGAGATATTCGTGATAAACGTTCAATGTGGGAGTATTGACGTCTGAGAAAGATCTGTTTGTACGGCCGCGCGGCGTTCGTAATGTTTGAGCAGACCTGAGATGTCCCATCCGTTCAGGCGCCGGCCGTCAACGAAGCCGGGCGCGTGCCGCCGCGATCCGCCCCGACCATCCGGATCAACACGCCCGGGCCAGTCGGTCAGAACCGGACCGCAATCCGTGTATCAGGGGGAAGATCAAAACCAACTTCAATCCAAAGCCGGGTATCGCGCAGAACCACTTATTGGTCTGCTACGACATACAAACCGGTCGCGTAAACGACCAGGGTGTCGCTGTTGGGTCGTGGGGCAACCGTACCGACGACCGCGACACGGTTAAGGGGCGTAAGGTCGCCATCGGCAAGCGTGATGGGTTTCCCCTCTGCGTCACGCAGTTGTATCGTCGCTGCATTGGCGCTGATCGTCTCTGGGGTTTCGCAGCAGTAATCCCAGGGCTTAGCGCATCCGTCCTCGGGGTTGTCGGCGCAGCTGGGGATCGAGGGGTCCATGATGACAAACAGACCCGACGAAGCGGTAATAGGCTCGGAACGCCCGCCTATCCGGCCCTCGATCGTGATCTGATCGCCCTCTTTGGCGCCGGCTTTGGCCTGGGCCACCGCGATGGCCCCGCCGGGCATCGCATCCAGTTTCCAGCTTGTCCGTGTACCCGCATCGGGTGGGGCTGTAGTGGTTGTGCTCTGCGGGTTTTCATCGCACCCCGTGATTGTCAGGGCAAACGCAACAAGCACGAGGGTCAGGCCGGAAAATACTTTTGTGTGAGGCATCGTCATACTCCATCAAATGGTTGTGGTTCAGAATGATTTTAGTGCTTCCGATATGGGAAGCCTCAGGCAACGGATCGCCGGTGGCACCGCGCCGACCAGCCCGACGGCCAGGCCCCCGGCGATCCCGGTGAGCACGACCGGGGCGTCGAGCGTGAGCGCAAACGCCCCCATGGAGAAACGGACCGCCACGCCGTCGAGCATCAGCAACCCGATCCCCAGGCCAATGATTGTACCGCATGCCGCCGCGAAGAGTGATTCCTCACTGAGATTCAATACGATCGCCATACGCGTAAAACCCAATGACTGGAGCATGCCGATCTCCCTCACCCGTGCCGCGAACGCGGCGTACATGGTGTTCAACCCGCCAAGCAGGCCACCCAAGGCGATCAACGCCGCGGTGACAAGGACCATCATACGGATCGGCTGATAGAACTTGTTCAACGATGCGTAATAATCTGTCTCACTGATCGCTGTCAGCTCAAGGTCCAGTCGGCTCTTGGCGAACAGGTCTGCGTCGGCGAAGTTGCCCCCCCTGTCCAGGCTCACGACCACGCATGACAATGATGCCTCACGCTTCGTGGCGATCTGAAGGTCGCTTAATGGCGTCCAGATCTCCGCGTCCATGACGGTGTTCGGCGCGGTAAAACGACCGACGATGATCCAATCACGATTATCAAAGTACAGCGTCTGCCCGACCGCCAGGCGTTGCTCGCTCGTGCCCAGGCGTGTCGAGGCCAGACTGCCGACAATCACCTCCTGTGCCCCGGGGATCGGTGCCCTCCCCTGCACGATCTCGACCTCGGGATGCACAAGGTAGGCCGCGTCGGTCACGCCGCGTAAGACGGCTGGTAACTCGGCTTCACTTATTGCGGACTCGCGTAACGGGAGCGCGATGTGGATCTCCGGTGACACGAAAGGCATGCCGCCCTCGATACGGATGCCGGGGATGCTAGCCGCGGAGATGGTGCCTATCCCAGCGTCGATCTGCGAACGCTCGATCGCTTCCTCGCTGCCGGCGCCCAGCAGGATCACGTTCTCGTACAGCCCGGCGTGATTCGTGAGTGTCAATTGCATTCCCCGCACAAACCCCGCCGAGGCCAACACGAGTAACACCACCAGCGCCGCACCGAACAACGATGCGGCTAACCGGACGGGGCTGCGCCCCAGGTTGCGAAAGGCGTATTCAAATGGCAGTTGTCTTAGCATAATTTTCAAGCTCTCATACCGCACGGAAACAAGCCGCGATCTCACGCCGTGACGCCTGCCAGGCGGGCACCAGACCTGCGATCACGCCCAGCGTGCCACAGACCAAAAGGCCCAAAGCGATCAACCCGGGTCCCGCCGTGATTGGGATCGACTGACCCTCAACCGACAACGCGAAACTCCCCCACCGCGCAACGATGACGGCCGCCAGCGCCCCCACCACCCCGCCGATCAGTGAAATCACCACGCCTTCCGCGACGATCAACCCGGCGACGTGTCGGCTGGCATAGCCGAGGGTCTGCAAGACCGCGTGCTCAGCGATACGGCTCTGCACACTCAAGACGATCGCGTTGCCGACCAGAGCCAGCACCGCGGCCAGACAACCAAGGCCGAGCCAGCGTGCAAACCCGACCAGCTCGACAATGTCATCCGCGATCTTCCCTACGAACGCTTTTTCGGTGTAAGTCGATGTCGGTTCCTGTGCGGTGGCGAATACCTGATCGATCTGCTTGGCGACCGGTTCAAGCATTGACGCTTCTTGAACCTTCACGTTGAACTGTGTCACGATCCCCAACTGGTCACGCCCGGCCAACTGCACGAATTCCAGTGCGGTGTACGCCACGTTCTGGTCCTGTGGGTCGTCGGAGCGTATGACACCGGCCACATACGTCGTGATCCCGGCGGCGTCGAAGGTCATGCCCGGCGTCAGCCCGCGCCGGTTCGCGAGGGTCTCCCCGATCAGCGACGCGTCGGTCCGCCTCAGCCAATCATCCGTCGAGCCGGAAATAATCTCCAGATCCTCTCCCCGCTCGGCGAGGAACTGGTCTTTAGGAATCCCCCGAAACGTCACCACGTCCAGGCTGGTACGACAGTTGTTCACGACGACTTTCACGGGGATCACCTGGGTAACCCCATCGATCCGGCTGATCCGCGCGGTGTAATCCTGGGGCAGTTGGCTCGTGGCGGGACAGAACCGGTCTTTACGATAAACCACCAAAGCCGTATCGTCGGCCGAGGCCTGCGTAGCTCGCGCGACACCCTGCTGCATCGCCTGAACCGCGGTGAATAGGAACATGGCGATCGCGATGCCCGACGCGGTCAAGAGTGTCCGCATACGGTGGCGCGTTACTTGCTTGAGAATCAGCGGGATAAATCGCATGTAGTTCATACGGCCACCTCGTCGGCATGGGTATCGATCCTGTCCTGTACGACCTCGTCACGAGCGAGCTTGCCCTTGTCCAGATGCAGCGTCCGCTTGGCGTAGCGTGTCGTGCCCGGGTCGTGTGTCACCATGATGATGGTCTTGCCCAGGTCGTGGTTCAGCATCTGCATGAGCCGCATGATGGCGTGGGCCGACGGCTTGTCCAGGTCGCCGGTCGGTTCGTCGGCCACGAGGATCGTGGGGTCGGTCACGATGGCACGCGCTATCGCGACCCGTTGCTCCTGCCCGCCTGAGAGCTGCCGCGGGTAATGGTCCGCACGGTCGCCGATGCCCGCACGCTCCAACGCCTCGTACACACGGGCCTCTCTCTTCTTTCGCGACAAGTCTTGCAGCAGTAGCGGCAACTCCACGTTCTCGAAGGCGTTGAGCACGGGCACAAGGTTGTACAGCTGAAAGATGTACCCGATCTCGGTCGCACGCCACGCCGCGAGGCGGTTGCGGGACAGACTGGTGATGTCTTGACCATCGATCAGCAACTGACCCGAAGTCGGTCGGTCGATCCCCGCGATCAGATTCAATAGGGTCGTCTTGCCCGAACCGGATGGCCCCATGAGTGCGAGGAACTCGCCTTTGTCAACACTCAGGTCCAGACTGTCCAGCGGGCGGATCACGTTCTCGCCTTTGCGGTACTCACGCGTGAGTTGTTGGCAATCGATCAGCGTCATACCACACCCCCTTCGGCTATCACAACTTTGACCCGTTTGTCTGGCGATAAGCCCTCCGGCTGCTGCACGACCAGATCCCCAACGGACAAAGCGCCCTCCACCGTGACGAACCCGCCGTCACGATGTAACGCCTGAACAGTTACCTCGTAAACATAACCGGTTAACCCACGGCGATTGCGCACGACCCACACGTGCTGTCCATCCAGACTGGTTTCGGGGACGCGTACACGGCTTGTGCCCAAAACCGGGGAACCCTCATCAACGGATGGGACCCCGGATATTGAACCCGGGGCCTGCCGAGAAACCGGTGTCACCGAACCGACGCCGATGAACCGCACACGGGTGAGCATCTCGGGCTTTAGGATCTCTGCCGGATTTACCACACGCACCTTGACCTGAAGCGTATTCTTTTGCAGGTCGGCCCGGTGTGTGATGCGCGATACCTCGCCCGCAAATACCTGATCGGGTAATACATCGACCACGACCTCACACGCCTGCCCAACCCGGATCTCAGAGGCGTCGGCCAGAGGCACGTCCACGCGGACCTGTAAGCTTTGGGGGTCATACAGGTGTACGACGTGTGATGAGTGTGGGTCATCCATCCCCAGCATGACTTTGTCGCCGGGTACTTTCAGCCGACGAAGCACCAGGCCATCCATCGGCGAGGCGATCGTCATCCGCTCCAGCCGGAGCCGGGCCTCATCACGTTGAGCGCGGGCATGTTCGAGCGCGGCCCGGGCGTCGGAAACCGCCGCGGTGGAACGATCGAGCGACAGCCGTTCTTTCACGCGCAGGTCCGCGCCTCGCACGGCGGCGGTTACTTCTGCTTCCAGGCGTTCGACGCGGGCCTTGAGTATCCCGGATCGCAGCCTGATCGCATCCAGGCCCGCCTCACTCGAAGCAAGCTCGTAATCCGCAACCAGACGCTCTCGCGTGGTTGCCGCCCCTTGTTCGTAGGCCTGCATCACACGCTTGTGCTCTTCTTGCCAACGTTGGAAGTCCGCTTGCATCGCACGGACTTCGGCGGGGAGTCGATCCAGTTCGGCCTGCGCTTCAACTAATGCCGCCGCCGTCGCTGCGACCTCACGTTCACGCTGCACCGGCTCGTCCCAATCCGTCTTTGCGGCGGCGTGCTCGGCACGTGCCTGAGCAAGCGAGGCATCCATGGTTTCCACACGGGCCTCGGCCTGACGGAGTGACAACTCGGCGTCTACGGATACCAGCCTGGCCAATACCTGCCCGGATTTCACGGACTCACCCTCAAGCACATGGATAGACTCGACGACACCGTCCGCCAGTGCGCTTACGGCCGTGTAGTAAGGGTCGGGCTCGATCCATCCCGGTGCCTGCACGGTCCGGGTCGGGGTCGGCGGCGGCGTTACAGATTCGGTCGGGTTCGGAGTATCCGAAACCATTGAGATTTCCGGCAAGGCCCGCAGGACGTACACCCGGGTGGTTGGCCTGAACGTGTCCAGCGCCGGCCAGAGAGCCATCGGCGTAAGTATCAGAACGACCAGCAGCAGCGCCAGCCAATGAGTCCTGGTTCGTTTGCCCCCGTGTCGGGCCGGTTGTTGGTCCTGCTGTGTCGATACCGAATCTGTGGTGTGATGCTTATTCAGCAAAAATCATCTCCTGCGAAAGTTCGAAACGCACGCGCGTCGAATGAGCAACACTCGGCGCGCAACGATCCCAGATTATCGCAGGATGGATTGAGGCGGACGCCCGGGGCGGGCGAGCGCACGGGAGCACGACGTGCCCGTGGCGTCCGTAATTGCGGCATCAGTTAATGAATGAAACAGGCCGGACGAATCAGGCAAGACGAATGCGACCCCGCACCCGGCACACTTCACGCAATCGGTGCAGTCGGATTCCGTGGGACAGCAGGGGCAACTCTCAAACGGATGAACTGGCGCGGTGGCCTCAGACAGGAACGGACCATCTGTGGACATGCGCGAACCCATCATCATCGGGATGCTGGATTCGACCGACGACCGTATCGTCGGAGCGGATACTTTGACGCAGAAATGACATGCGGCGACCAACTGGGGGGTCAACAAAACAAGCGCTGCGGCAAGTAACATTAAGCGACGCATGCTATTAGTTTATCCAATGATGCCTGGATGTACAGCCGATTTATAGGACCAAAGCACCGGAACCAGGCTTACACCCGGAACATCCAGATCACTTAATTGTTTATTTGACGGTATTTATGGCTCATGGCCTCGGAATGGACCCCTGCGCTGATTCGATCTTTCCCGCATAAACAAATTGCGTTTTCGCCGACCCCGCAACCGGTTATAGATAGACAGGATTAAATCATGTCGTTCCGTTCCAGCTATCAATCTACACCTGTTTTAGTTACCACGGTCGTGGCACTACACTTGAGGGCAAGTCAATAAGAGGATCAGTGCATGCGACAGTTACGGTCACAAGTTGTGTTATTCATCCCGCTGCTCCTTTTCATCGGGCTGGGCGTGGCAGCGATATGGCAATGGTGTCCGATCCCCGTGTCGGCGCAGGGCATCACTGATTACAAACCCGCAGCCTACATCGGCAAGGCGAGCTGTATCGAATGCCACCAGCAACAGCACGAACTCTGGACGGGGTCGCACCACGACCTGGCGATGCAGGTCGCCGACGAGAAGACCGTGCTCGGGGACTTCGACAACGCGACGTTTGTACACAACGGCGTGACGACAACATTTACCGGGAAGGACGGGAAGTTCTTCGTCAACACCGAGGGGCCTGATGGCGAACTGCACGATTACGAGGTCGCGTACACGTTCGGCGTCACGCCCTTGCAGCAGTACCTGATCCCTTTTCCAAACGGGCGATATCAGGTGCTCGGGGTCTGCTGGGACAGCCGGCCAGAGTCTGAGGGCGGGCAACGGTGGTACCACCTCTACGGGGACGAGCCGATCCCCCACAACGACCCGTTGCACTGGACCGGGCCCAACCAGAACTGGAACTTCATGTGTGCCGAGTGTCACTCGACCGAACTCAAGAAAAACTATGACGAGGCGACGGACAGCTTCAATACAAGCTGGTCCGAGATCAACGTGTCGTGTGAATCCTGCCACGGGCCCGGCTCGAACCATGCCGCCTGGGCCAAGGCCGGGCAGACGGACAAAGAAGGCGACGGGTCGATGGGCCTGGTGTTGCGGATCAAAGACGACGGTGGCTTTTGGCGGTTTCAGCCCGGCGCCGACACCGCGCAACGCACACAGCCGCGCGAAGACCAGACGATGCTGAATATGTGCGCTCGGTGCCATTCAAGGCGCTCCGTGGTCACAGAGGATTACCGCCACGGGAAAGGCCTGTTGGACACCCATCGGCCCGCGTTGCTGACCGAAAACCTCTACCACGCCGACGGGCAGGTCCTGGACGAGGTCTATGTCTACGGGTCTTTCCTGCAGAGCAGGATGTATCAGGCGGGCGTGACCTGCACCGATTGCCACGACCCGCACAGCATGCAGGTTTATTCGCAGGGAAACTCGTTGTGCGCAACCTGCCACATGCCCAGCACGTTTGACACACCCAGGCACCACTTCCACGAGCAGGGCACGGAATCCAGCCGGTGTGTGAGCTGCCACATGCCGACGAAAACTTATATGGGTATCGACGCCCGGCTGGACCACAGCATCCGCGTGCCCCGGCCGGACCTGTCGGCGAAGCTGGGTGTGCCCAACGCGTGTAACCAATGCCACACCGATCAGACCCATGAATGGGCCGAGGCTGCGGTAACGAAGTGGTATGGGGCCGATCACCGCAACGAGCCGCACTACGGCGAGGTTTTACATGCCGGTCGTACAGGCTCGCCCGATGCCGACAAGATGCTGGCGGCACTCACGACTGACATGACGCAAACCGGGATCGTCCGGTCTACCGCACTGTCGTTGCTGCGCAACTACCCCACACCGCTTTCCTATCAAACGATCCAATCGCAGGCCCGCGATGATGACCCGATGGTCCGGTTCGCCGCGCTGAACGCCCTGGAAGTCACCGGCCCGAATCTCAGGCTGCCCGTGGCGTATGAATTACTACAGGACCCGGTCCTTTCGGTACGGCTCGAAGCCGCCCGCGTGCTTGCCCCCGTGGACCCATCGCAGCTCAATGACGAGCAGCGCCAAGCCATCGAGCAAGGCATCGAGGCGTACATCCAGTCGCAAAGGGTGAACGCCGACCGGGCCGAGTCTCACCTGAATATCGCGTTGATCCATACCCAGCGGGGCCGGAACGACCTGGCAGAGCAGTCTTATCGCACCGCCCTCACAATCAACCCCGCCTTCGCCCAGGCCTACGTAAACCTGTCGGACCTGTACCGCGGAACCAACCGGAACGAATTATCCACCCGGGTACTTAATGAGGCGGTCGAAGCCGGCGTTGAGTACGGTGTCATCTATTACTCGCTCGGCCTGGCGCTGGTCAGAGAAGCGAAGACCCCCGAGGCGATCCGGGCGTTTGAAAGGGCGGCCGAACTGGCCCCGGATGATCCGCAATTCAGCTACACGCTGGGTATCGCGCTCAACTCCACCGGCGATACCGAGCGGGCGATCGAAGTTCTGGACGAAACGCACCGGCGCCACCCGACCTATCAGCCCGCGCTCTACGCGTTGATGACGATCAGCCGCGACCGCGGTGAGGCTCAAGCGGCCGTCCGGTACGCACAGAGCCTGCTGGAGTTGAACCCGAATGATCCTAAACCGATCGAAGCCTTTATCGAGCAGGTCAAAAGCTCAATACCGGAGTAATCCGCCTAAGGCCTGATGATCGCGTCGTAGATCAAAGGTCTGACTCGGTCTCTTGTCTCCGTCGTGAAGGGTCGGCGCTGCTCCAGCGTGACCACCATCAGGTCCTCGGCCGGGTCGACCCAGAAGTGTGTGGAGGCCGCACCGGACCAGTTGTAATCACCGACCGGGCGGTGGGGGTCGTTGGGATCGGGCGCAACACGGATCGAGAAACCGAAGCCGAAACCCACCCCCTCGTGCCGGTCTTCTCCGAACCCGATCGGGAAGGCCGCAACAGGGAGCTGATCCGTCGTCATCAGCGAAACGGTCTGAGGTTTGAGGATGCGATGACCGAACAGTTCACCGCCGTTGCGGACCATCATAAGAAAGCGCAGGTAGTCCCGTGCCGTGCTTACCAGGCCCCCGCCGCCGGAGATGAGCGTAGGTGGCTCGTCAAACCCCCCGCCCCAATCGTCCTTGCCCGCGCGGGTGACCATGTCATCAGTCTTGCTGTATAGCGCCGCGAAACGATCTATTTTCTCGGGCGGGCAGTAAAACGCCGTGTCTTTCATGTCGAGCGGCTGAAAGATTCTCGCTTGTAGAAATTCGTCGAAGGGTTGGCCGGATGCGCGCTCAATGACCAGGCCCAGCACGTCAATCGAAACCGAGTAGGCCCACTTCTCGCCGGGCTGATTCCGCAGGGGGATATGGGTCAGCCGTTCAGCCATCCCGGTAAGGTTCTCTGCGCCAAGTGGCTCATACTTGTGATACAGTTGATCGATCTCATCATCGCCAAAGCCGTAGGAGAAGCCGGCTGTGTGGAGCATCAGGTCTGCGATGCTGATGGGCTTAGCCAGGGGCACGAGCCCGCCGTCCGTCTTTACCTGCAAAGACCCCAATTCAGGCACATACTTCGTCACGGGATCGTCGAGCCTGATCTTGCCCTCATCAACCAGTATGAGCGCCGCAGCGGTCGTGATGGCTTTGGTCATGGAGTAGATGCGGAAGATGGTGTCTTCCTGCATCGGCGCAGCGGGTTCGGTGTCACGCTGGCCGTGGGCCCTGATGTAGCAGACCTTCCCGTTGCGGGCGACCGCCACGACCCCGCCGACGATCTTCTCGTCGGCGACGAGTTGTTCGATCGCGGCATCCACGGCCAAAAGCCTGTCGGCGGACAGACCGACCTCGGCAGGGGTCGCCCGAGGCAACTCGTCGGCGACAGCCAGAACCGGGGACAGAACCACCATCAAGCCAAAAAACAGTGTTGCTGTATTGCGACGAAAATCCATGAGGGATTCCTTCATAGTGATAAAATGAGTGGTCATCATAACTAAATCTGACATGCGTTTCATCCATTTAAAGCTGGCCGCGCCTGACAAGTTGACCAATGACGATATCCATGCGGATCGGCACAGTATTACTTGACATTATACGATGGCCCCGCATAGACTCCCCTCACTCATGGGCGGATCGCATCTAAAATTTCTCGTCGCCTTGCTGGTTTTAAACCAGGTCTTTGTCTACGGGCTGGCAGGTGCTGTATTGGTACGCTGTCAGGGTGCCGACGGGCACGAGACGACTCAGCTCGCACTCCACCAGACCTGCCAATGCAGCGGTCATGCGCAAACCATCGACACCCATAACGGCTCTACAACGCAATACCCCGTGATCCATCACGGCGGGCATTGTGAAGATGCGCCCCTCGATTCGACCACCATAGCCCGGCAGGGCAACGACACGACCCAGGCTCCGGTGTTTACGGCCGCTCTACTGTGGATCGTCGATGTGCCCGCCCTCACCAAGACCGGCCACGCTTCACGCCATCCTCATATTTTGCCAGACTCAGCCGAGTCACTTGCGCGAAATATCATCCTCCTGATCTAGTACGTCAACTGTTTTGTTAGCGATCTAACGCCGCGGCGATGCCGTGCGCGTGATATCACGCCGTTAATCCGACAGTGAACGCAACACAATCAGGCAGGATGGAAGCATGAGATACACAACAGGTTTATTGCTGGTGGTTTGTGCCGCGGTGACGGTCGGTGGCTGCACCGGATCGCCGATGGATGACAGCTATTGGGTAAGCCGCCGACCGCTGGGCGAGTCCTACGAGGTTTACCGCCCGCCGGTTGACGCGGGCTCGGGTGACGTCATCCATAACACCACCACACCGAACCCGCAAGGCCCGCTGACGCTTCAAGACGCGCTGGCGGCGGCCTTGCTTGGGAACCCGGAACTGGCCGGTTTCGCCTATCAGGTGCGTGCCGCGGAGGCGCAGGCGTTGCAGGCGGGCATCTGGTCGAATCCTGAACTCGGTGTGGAATTCGAGAACTTCGCGGGGTCGGGAGATTTCTCCGGCAGCGGATCAATGGAAACCACTGTCGCGTTAAGCCAGGCAGTCCCGTTAGGCGGAGACATCAAGTATCGGCGCATAGCCGCTGAACATCATGGCGTGCTGGCCGGTTGGGACTACGAAGCGGAAAGAATCTCACTTCTAACCGAAGTCACACAGCGATACATCGCTGTTTTGCAGGCACAGCGGCAGTTGCAGCTCGCCGAGCAGTCGCTGAAGCTGGCCGAGCAGATCAGCGATTCGATCGCCAAGCGTGTCGAGGCCGGGGACGTGCCGGATATCGAGAACGCGCGTGTCGCGGTCCCGGTCGCGGTCGCCGAGATCGACAAGGGAAAGGCACAGCGGGCCTTGCAATCCGCCCGGCGCAGGCTTGCAGAAACATGGGGCGGATCGACGCCTTTGTTTTCCGTAGCCACCGGTGATCTGGAGAACCTGTTACCCGTCCCGCCGATCACAGAGCTGGCGTCACGGCTGAGTCAGAACCCGGACGTGGCGCGCTGGGCGGTCGAGGTGTCTGCCAGGCGGGCCGGTGTCAAGCTCGCCAAGGCCCAGGCCGTGCCCGACCTGACCGGCACGATCGGTTATCGACGCATCGGCGAGTCGGACGACGACGCACTGGTGGCCGGCCTGTCGATCCCGATCTCGATCTTTGACCGCAACCGGGGTGGAATCCAGGCGGCGCGCCTGGGTGTTGCGACAGCAGAGCAACAGAAAAAGGCCGCCGAGTTGCGTATCGGATCGGCCTTGTCATCGGCACACTTTCGGCTTGTGGACGCCTACAGCGAGGCAACCGTCCTCCGTGAGCGTGCGGTCCCCCCGGCTTTAGATGCCTACCTCGCTGTTAGCGAGGCATACAACCAGGGCAACCTGAGTTTCCTCGACGTGCTGGATGCCGACCGCACACTGATCGACATCCAGCAGCAATACCTCGACGCCCTGGCCGCGTACCACACGGCTGTAGCCGAGGTCGAAGGGCTGACCGGCCAACCGTTAAACCCTCAAGACGCACCTATGCCAACACAGACAAACCAAGAACACCCCGGGACGCATGAGGATAATAGCCATGAGTAACAATAAACACTGGACCAATCGCGTACTGACTCTGACCGTGGTGTTGTCATCAGGCTTACTGTTTGCAACCCTAAACACGAATGTCTTTGCCCAACACGCTGATGACCATGATGCTCATGACGAACACGTCGACGACGACCATACGGGTCACGATGACGATGCGGGGCACACGGTTCACGACGACCACGCGGAGCAGGGACATGATGATGATGCCGGGCACACGGACCAAGATGACCACGAGGGATCGGGGCATGATGATGACACTCTTGGCCATGAAAGCCACGACGACGAGCACGGGCATGCCGCTGGAACCGACGGCCATTCCGATGATGAAGACCCGGCAGATCATGCCGCTCACGCGGGCCATACCGAAGACGACGGGCACGGCACGGACCCCCACGCGGGGCACGCAGATGACCCTCACGCGGGTCACAATGACCACGAAGACGGTGTCCTGCAGGTTGATGCCGCAAACATGAAGGAGTTCGGGATCGAGGTCGCGGCGGTCGGGCCGGGCGTCCTAAGCGGAGGGATCGAACTCAACGGCGAAGTCGTCTTCAACGCCGACCGAATCGCGCACGTATCGCCGAGTGTCCCGGGGATCGTCCAGGAAGTGATGCAAGCGGTGGGCGACCATGTCCAGGCAGATCAGGTGATGGGTGTGTTAAGCAGCCGGGACCTGGCGGCGGCGCGGGGTGAATACCTCGGTGCCAAGGCCCGCTTCCAGCTGGCTCAGGAAACACTCGCGCGTGACGAGAAACTATTCACGAACCGTGTCGGCACCGAGCGGCAGGTGATGGAGACACGGCAGGCGGCGCGTGAGGCGGAGATCGCGTTGAACCTGGCGGAGCACAACCTACACGCCTTCGGGCAGAGCCACGAGGACATCGAAGCCTTGAGCGCAGACGATGACGCGGGCTTCATGACCTATCACCTGCGTGCACCCATCGACGGCGTGGTCATCAGCCGTCACCTGACCCGGGGCGAGCGGGTCGGCGAAGAGCCGGAAGAGGCCCCGTTTGTGATCGCGGACCTCAGCAGCGTGTGGGTCAACCTCACGGTGTATCAGCGGGACATTGAGTCGATCAAGCCGGGCATGAAAGTGACAGTCCGTTTCAGACGGGGCGCATTGAGCGCAACCGGGGAGATCGCGTTTGTCAGCCCGTCACTCGACGAGCGGACACGGACCGCGACCGCACGGGTCGTACTTGATAACCCGGACGGCCGGTGGCGGCCGGGGATGTTTGTCACCGCTCTGGCAGACCACGGCGCGGTGCGGGGAGATGTGGTCGTGCCCCGTTCGGCGGTCCAGTACGTCGAAGAAGCGACGGCGGTGTTTGTCCAGAACAGGGATGAATACGAGCTGCGCCCAATCAAGGTCGGACGGGAAACCCCCGACGTGGTCGAAGTCGTCGCAGGCCTGGAAGCGGGCGAGGTGGTTGTCACTCGAAACGGCTTCGCGCTCAAGGCGGAGATGAACCGGGGGGCACTGGAACACGCCGGCCACGCCCACTGAACACGATACGCATTTTTGCACACCGAGATTTCATCATGATTAACCAAGTTATCGATTATTCGCTGAACAACCGCCTGATGATGGGGGTGCTCGCCCTGCTGGTTGTTTCGGCAGGCTGGTGGAGCTACCTGCGCCTGCCGGTAGACGCGTTCCCGGATGTGTCGCCCAACCTGGTGCAGGTTTTCACCGTCACCGAGGGGTTGGCACCCGAAGAGGTCGAGGCCTTCGTCACTTATCCGGTCGAGACGGCGATGCTCGGGCTGCCCGGCGTCGAGAAGATACGGTCGATCTCGAACTTCGGCCTGTCCGTGGTCAACGTCTACTTCGAAGACGGCGTGGATATCTATTTTTCCCGGAACCTGGTCAACGAACGCCTGCAAGAAGCACGTGAGCAGATCCCCGATGGCTTCGGCGATCCGGAACTGGGGCCGATCTCAACGGGGATGGGGCTGATCCTCTTCTACTTCCTGGAAGACACCACAGGTGAATACACACTCGAGGAGCTGCGGACCACCCACGACTGGGTCGTGGCGAGGAACCTGCGGCGCGTGCCCGGCGTGACGGAAGTACTTGGTATCGGTGGGTACGAGAAGCAGTACCACGTCGTAATCGATCCCCAGGCCCTGCTGCGATACGACCTGACGATCGATGAAGTCGTTGAGCGAGTCGAAACGAACAATCTTAATGTGGGCGCGCAGTTCATCGAGGAAAACAACGAGGAGCTGGTTGTCCGCTCTGTGGGCCTGGCGCACAAGCTTGACGATCTTCGGCGGATCGTGGTCAAGACCGATGACGGCCGGCCTGTCTATCTGGACGAAGTGGCGGAGTTGATGATTGGTGGCGCGGTCCGGCGTGGCTTGCAGACCCGTGGCGGTAAGGGCGAAGTTATCGCCGGCATGGTCGTCAAACTCTACGGGACCAACGCCTCGACGGTCATCGGCCAGGTCGAAAAAAAAATCGAGGAGATCAACGAGGCCCTCCCCGACGGGTTGAATCTGGTCCCCTACTACCAACAGAAAGACATCGTCGAGGCGTCGGTCGCGACGGTGACACAGGCGCTGCTGACAGGCATCGTACTCGTGGCATTGGTGCTGCTGGTGTTTATGGGCGGGTTCAGGCCCAGTGTGGTGGTCGCGCTGGCGATCCCCTTCTCCGTGCTGTTTGCGGTGATCGCCATGTACGGGTTTGGGCTGTCTGCGAACCTGATGTCACTTGGTGGGCTGGCGATCGCGATCGGCATGATGGTCGATGGCACGATCGTGATGGTCGAGAACATCGACCGGGTGCTAAGCGAATCGAAACCCGACGAACCGCGGCTGGCGGTGGTGGCGAGAGCATGCCGGGAGGTCGGCCGGCCGATCCTGTTTGCGATCACGATCATCATCATTGTGTTCCTCCCGCTGTTCACACTGCAGGGCGTCGAGGGCAAGACGTTCAGGCCGTTGGCGTACACGGTGGCGTTGGCGATGTTGGGGTCGCTCGTGTTTGCACTGCTGATCGCCCCGATGCTCGGGAGCGTGCTGATGCGAAGCAAGAAGGCGGGGAACATAAGCGACGAACCGGAAGAACCACGGATCGTCTGTGCCCTGCTGAAGGTTTATCGACCGGTCGTCTCGTTCTTTGTGTATAAGCGATGGGCGGCCGTAGCACTGGCGGCCGTGGTGATGCTGGCGGGGCTGTTGGTCTTCCCCAGGCTCGGCTCGGAGTTCACACCACGCCTGAACGAGGGCACGATCGTGGTGCGCCTGACCATGGCCCCCTCGATCTCATTGACCGAGAGCAAGCAGAATGCGCTGCGTGTCGAGCGGCGGCTGCTCGAACTGCCCGAGGTCATCGAAGTCACCAGCCGTGTGGGCCGAGGCGAGGTCGGGGCCCACGCGGACCCGATCAACTCCGCGGAGATGTACGTCATCCTCAAACCCAAAGACCAATGGCGGGAACCGAACAACCAGGCCTATATGGAGGACCAGATCCGTGAGCGGGTTGAGGGCCTGCCGGGCATCATGGCTAACCTGACTCAGCCAATCGAGATGGCGGTCGATGAGCTGCTCGAAGGGGTCAAGGCCGAGTTGGCGATCAAGCTGTTCGGCGAAGACCTGGAAGAACTCAAACGACAGGCCGACCAGATCGCGGTGGTGCTCCGCGGGGTCCCCGGTTCGGCGGACGTGCAGGTCGATCAGGTCACAGGCACGCCGCAACTCTTGATCCAACCGGACTTCGAGGCGATCGCGCGTTATGGGATGAAGCTCGCCGACATACAACACACGATCCACGCGGCGGTCGGCGGGGTCAACGCGGGGCAGGTGTTCGAGGGGATAAGGCGGTTCGACATTGTTGTGCGTTACAGCCCCGAGGCACGTGACACACGCCAGGCCATCGCGGACATCCTGGTACCCTCCCCGACAGGGATGCGTGTGCCTTTAAGTGAATTGGCGACGATCAAGCGCATCACCGGGCCACGACAGATCACGCGTGAAGACACGCAACGTTTTATCACGATCCAGAACAACGTGGTCGGCCGAGATATCGGTTCATTTGTGAAAGACGCACAGGCCGCACTGGATCGGGAAGTCAATCTACCAACGGGTTACTTCACCACCTGGGGCGGGTCTTTCCGGCTCCAGCAAGAGGCCAACAAACGCCTGGCGGTCGTCGTGCCTGTCACGCTGCTGGTGATCTGCATCCTGCTCTACAGCAGCTTCGGCTCATTGAAGAACACGGCGCTGATCTTACTTAACATCCCGCTGGCACTGGTCGGCGGGGTGCTGGGGCTCTGGCTCTCTGGCGAAAACCTAAGCGTGCCGGCGTCGGTGGGATTCATCGCACTGTTCGGCATCGCGTTGGAAAACGGGATGGTGCTGGTCACGTATCTCAATCAACTCATCGAGTCGGGCAAATCGATCGATGACGCGAGCATCCAGGGGGCATCGCTGCGTGTCAGACCGGTGCTGATGACGGCGGCCACGACGGCGCTGGGGCTGATCCCCCTGCTGCTGGCCACCGGGACGGGCAGCGAAGTACAGCGTCCGTTGGCAACCGTGGTCATCGGCGGGCTGGTCACCTCGACCATGCTGACGCTGCTGGTCCTCCCGGCTCTATATAGATGGTTCGCGATCCGTGTAACGCCCGGGCCGCAATAGCGTCTTTGAAGTTGTTAAAGACAAGTAGACTGCCCGAATTGGATAAATGAAAAGAATCCAAGCCCCCGGCAATACAACCCGGCCCCGACTCGTTATCTTAATGTCGCTGGACTAATTATGTTGTTCTGCGCCCGTAACCGCTTGCCAATGGATGGGTAACATCCGGCCAATCCCTGTTTAGACCGCATAAGTGCCCTATGAATCAACCTCGCAACCACCCCCGCGTAAGGCATGTCTTGTTACTCGGTGGGTGTGCGTTGGCCATGGCGCTCCCGGTCGGGTGCAAGCCCGGGGACTACCGACGGGAGGCGGACACTGCGGCGACGGGGATCATCCGGCAGAAGCAGTTGGAAGCTCTGGGCCGGGAAGAGCCCTTCACGATCGAGAAGCCCGCGGACACGCTGAGGCGGCGTCTGATCAACGCCCAGAAGCTCGCGATCTCACACGCCGCCTCGAAGGGCGCAACCGATCTGAAACCGATCGAACACTGGCCGGACGACGACTACCTCGAGCAAGGCACGGGGGAAACCGACGGGCTGCTGGTCATCGAGCCGGGGGTCCCACTCAAGCTCATGCTCAAGGACGCCCTGCGGGTCGCGGCGGGCAGCAGCCGGGACTACCAGTCGCAGAAAGAAAACGTCTACCGGGCAGCCCTGGACCTGGACCTCGAGCGCGACGCGTTCCGTACCACGTGGACCGCGGTCAGCAGCAACAGTGTCAGCTACGACCCGGGCGTAGACCCGGAAGTATCCGGCATCGACTCCAGTAACGACATCGGGTTGACCCAGCGGTTCAGGAACGGGATCACCCTCACCGGTGCGATCACGCTGGACGTCGTCAAGCTGTTGTCACAGGACCACGCCTCGAGCAACGCGCTCTCCGCGGATGCCTCGGTTGAGATCCCGCTGCTGCGTGGCTCGGGGGCGCACATCGTTGCCGAGCCGCTGACTCAGGCCGAGCGCGACGCGGTGTACGCGATCTACACCTTCGAGCGGTTCAAGCGTACGTTTGCGGTGGATATCGCCAGCGACTACCTGGCCGTATTGCAGCAGTTGGACAGGATTAAGAACGAGGAAGACAACTACGAGAGC
Organism: Phycisphaeraceae bacterium; assembly: GCA_029260635.1. GTDB lineage: Bacteria > Planctomycetota > Phycisphaerae > Phycisphaerales > Phycisphaeraceae > JAJRRS01. The sequence continues at coordinate 21,360 of JAJDCW010000001.1, forward strand.
CTGGTCCTGACCGTCCGGCAGGTCCGGCGGGAATCCGAGGCCGGGCGACAATCTCAGATCGAGGTCGACCGCGCGTTGCAGGACGAACTGCAGGCCCGTCAACGCTGGATATCCGCACAACAGTCCTATGAGAGCCGGCTGGATTCCTTCAAGGTCACGCTTGGCCTCCCAGCCGACGCGGACATCGAATTGGATCGGGACGAACTGGAAAGGCTCGCGGACGGCGTCCGGGCGTCGCTGCCCGAACGAAGCGACCCGCTGGCGGCTACGGAAGAAGCACTGCCCGCCGACGCGCCGGTCACGCTGGTGGTCCCCAACCGTGAGGGTGCCGGGCCGATGGAACTGGAGGTGCCTGTGGCGACTACGATCGCCCTGGACAACCGCCTGGACCTGCGCATCGCTCAGGGCGAGGTCTACGACGCGCAACGCCGGGTCGTGACAGCGGCGGATGCACTCCGCGCCGAGCTGACGCTGCTGGGCAGGGCCTCGGCAGGCGAAGGACGCTCGCTGTCGTCGGCCGGTGATGCGGATGAGTTCGACCCTAAGTTCCATGAAGGGTTTTATGACGCACTGATCACGATCGACCTGCCGATCGAACGAACCCGCGAGCGCAACGCCTACCGCAACAGCCTGATCAACCTGCAGCGCGCGGTCCGCGACCTGCAATCGACCGAAGATCAGGTCAAGCTGAACGTGCGTAACATCCTCCGAGACCTGCTGGAGTTCCGCGAGTCGCTGCATATCCAGGCCGGGGCTGTCGAACTGGCTCGAGACCGTGTACGCAGCACCAACATGCTTCTTCAGGCCGGGCGAGGCAGCATCCGCAACGCCCTGGACGCCAAGGACGACCTTGTCCAGTCACAGAACAGCCTGACCGCGGCGCTCGTAAGCTACCTGATCGCCGAGCTCGAGATTCAACGCGATATGGGGGTGTTAGAGGTCAACGAACAGGGGTTGTGGCAGACGTATAATCCCCAGGAGACATCCGATGACAGCAACCATGACATCAACGAATAAGCCACAACGCGGCGAGCAGGCGACCCCCTGGTGGCGCACCTGGCCGACCCTGACCGGGACGGCCGTGGCGGTGATCCTGGGCATCTGGTTCTTCGGCGGGATGCTCGGCGGCGAGGGGATGTCCGACAACGGCCCTCTTTACAAAGTCGCCCGTGGGCCGATGACCATCCACGTCACCGAGTCCGGCACGATCCAGGCCCGTGAGCAGGTCGTACTCAAGTGCGAAGTCGAGGGCCAGACCACGATCATCTGGATTGTTGAGGAGGGTAAGCACGTCAAGAAGGGTGACCTGCTGGTTGAACTCGATTCCAGCGAGCGCAAGGACGAGCTGCTCGAACAACAGATCCGCGTGAAGAATGCCGAGGCCTCCTTCATCCGTGCCCGTGAAGCGTTGGAGATCACCCGCAGCCAGGGCGAGAGCGATATCTCCAAAGCCGAATTGGCATACGAGTTCGCCAAAGAAGACCTCACGAAATACGTCGAGGGCGAGTATCCCAAAGAACTGGACGAGATGAACGCCCGGATCAAACTCGCGCAGGCGGACCTTAAAGACGCGGAGAAGACGTACGACTGGTCGATCAAACTGCACGAAGAGAAATACATCTCCGAGGCCGACCGGACCCGTGACGAGCTTCGGCGGGACAGGGCAAAGCTGGACCTGGACAACTCCGAGGCGGACCTGAAGCTGCTTCTGGATTTCACCTACAAACGACGTGTCCGAGAGCTGGAGAGCGATGTCGAGCAGACCGCGATGTCTCTGGAACGCATCAAGCGTCAAGCCAACGCGAACCTCGTCCAGGACGAGGCCGACCTCACCGCCCGGGAGCTGGAACTCAAGCGTCAGACGGAGAGGCTGGCCACAGACGAAGACATGCTCATCAAGACCAAGATCTACGCCCCCACCGACGGGATGGTGATCTACGCCACCACCGGACAAGGGGACCGCCGAGGCAACGATGAGCCGCTTGAGGCCGGCCGAGGCGTGCGTGAACGCGAAGAGCTGATTCACCTCCCGACGGCAAACTCCATGCTCGTGAATATCAAGATCCACGAGTCCAGCCTTAAGAAAGTCCAAGTGGGCCAGCCCGTCCGCGTCACCATCAACGCCTTGCCCGGCAGAGAGTTCTTCGGGAAGGTTACTCGTATCGCCCCGCTACCCGACGCACAGAGCTTCTGGCGTGGCAACCCGGACCTGAAAGTTTACAACACCGAGATCTTTTTGGACGGGGAACTCACCGGCGTGCGTACCGGGATGACCTGCAAGGCCCAGATCGTCGTACAGCAGCTTGATGATGCCCTTTCTGTCCCCGTACAGTCGGTGATCCGCATCGCGGGCAAGCCGACCGTATATGTCCAGAAAGGCGGCGACACAGTACCCGTCGGCGTCGAATTGGGTCTGGACAACACGGATTACATCCACGTCATCTCGGGGCTGGCTGAGGGGGACCGCGTCTTAACCAACCCGCCGTTGAATGATGCCAGCTCGGCGGCGAGGAAGCCCGGCGATGCCCCGCCGGGCAAAGGGGACGCAGAGGCAGAAATATCTGATGGCCCCGCCAAACCCGCCGCTGATGCAGAGAAAAGCCAAGACCAATCACCCAACAACCCAGGCGATGCCCCCGGCAAACCCAGCGCGGAACAGATCGAGAAGATGCGCGAGCGGATGAAAAACATGACCCCCGAACAGCGCGAAGCGATGCGCCAGCAGCGGCCGCAAGGCGGGAAACGCGGTGGTGGCGGTGACCAAGGTCAATAAAGAACGATCCGCACGACGTATACACAATACCACCCCCCTACCCGACACCACCACACGGCCGACGCAAGGGCCAGCATTAGAACTATGTCAGACCCCGGCCCCTTGATCGAGTTAACCGAGCTTCGAAAGACCTACCAGATGGGGAGCCAGCAGGTCCACGCGCTGGCCGGGGTCGATCTTGAGATCGGCAGAGGTGAGTTCTGGGCCATCCTCGGCGCGTCCGGGTCAGGCAAGAGCACGATGCTTAACGTGCTGGGCTGCCTGGATCGCCCGACCTCGGGGGCTTATCGATTGGAAGGCCAGAACGTCGCCGACCTAGACGACGATGCGCTCAGCGAATTCCGCCTGCGTCACCTCGGATTCATCTTCCAGAGCTTCAACCTGATACCCCAACTGACCGTCCGCGAGAACATCGAGCTGCCGCTGTACTATCTGGGTTGGGAAGCGGAGCGTAGTGCGGCCTTAGCCGCAGAACTAGCCGACCAGGTCGGGCTGGGCGACCGCCTCGACCACCGGCCTAGTGAACTCTCCGGCGGGCAGCAGCAACGCGTCGCGGTGGCGCGTTCCCTGGCGAATGATCCGCCGGTCCTGCTCGCCGACGAGCCGACCGGCAACCTCGACTCCGCAACCAGCACGCAGATCATGGCCCTGCTGGATGAGCTGAACCGCAAGGGCAAGACGATCATCATGGTGACCCACGAACACGACATCGCCGCACACGCCCAGCACAAGCTACACATGCGTGACGGCGTGATCGACCATATCGAGAGGGACACCTGATGTATATCGTTGCCACTCTGACACAAAGCGCCCGCCCCCCGTTTGGCCGTCGTGTTTACACGACGGGTCCGGCCAGATGCCATTACGCCGGGGGGGGTACCTGATGCAGTCCTCCAAGTTCTTCCGTATGCTGAGGCTGGGCGTCAAGAGTCTGCTGCTGCACAAGTTGCGATCGGGCCTGACCATGCTCGGGGTGGTGTTCGGCGTCGGCGCGGTAGTCGCGATGCTCGCCGTCGGCGAGGGCGCCAGCCGCAAGGCCCTTGAAGAGATCAAGGCGCTGGGCAGCAACAACATCATGCTCACGTCCAAGCAGAACGCCGATGACCAGGCCGCCAGCGGCAGCCGATCGATGGTCAAGGCGTACGGGCTGTTCTACGCGGACGAGACCCGCATCCGCAACACCTTCGAGGCGGTGGAACGCACCGTCCCCACCAAGGACATCCGGAAAAACGCCCGCTTCGGCGAACGCACCTCCGAGCTACGCATCGTGGGGACCACGCCAGACTGGTTTGAACTGGTGCCGCGCGAGATCATCGCCGGACGTGTCATGTCAGCACGCGACACGATTTCTTCTGCCAACGTCTGCATCCTCACCGAATCCGGCGCACGCAAACTGCTGGCCGGCAGTAATATCATCGGCGAGTCCATCAAGGTCGGGCCGGATCTATTCGAGGTGATCGGGATCGTGAAGAACGAGTCCGCCTCCGGCGGCGGCCGCACACCGGACTCGGAAGTCGATGCATACATCCCGATCAACGTCGCCCAAGAACGCTACTCCGACCTGATGATCCGCCGGGCATCGGGGTCGTTCCAGGCCGAGCAGGTGGAGCTTCACCGCATCATCGTGGCGGTGAAGGAGATCGATGATGTCGAGCCGGTCGCCATGGGGATCGACCGGATGATGAAGCACTTCCACCCGGACGGGGATTACGAGTTATTCGTCCCGCTGGCGGTGCTGAACGCCGCGCGGGCCCAGGCAAACATCTGGAAGTGGACGCTCTTCTCCATCGCCGCGATCAGCCTGCTGGTCGGGGGGATCGGGATTATGAACATCATGCTCGCCAGCGTCACCGAGCGCACGCGCGAAATCGGCATCCGCCGCGCCATCGGCGCCAAGAAGAACCAGATCATCGCCCAGTTCCTGGTCGAGACCGTCGTCCTCTCCGCGGTCGGCGGGTTCATCGGCACGATCGTCGGCCCCGCCATCGCGCTGATCATCACCTTCATGTCAGGCATCGACACCGTCGTCCCGCTCTACAGCATCCTCCTGGCGGTCGGCATCTCCATGGGCATCGGCATCGTCTACGGCCTCTACCCCGCCGTCCGAGCCGCCAACCTC
>JAJDCW010000002.1 GCA_029260635.1 Phycisphaeraceae bacterium
TCGCTTCAGCAGGATCATTGATCCCAGCCCCATCAGCGCCGCACTGGCCGGCTCGGGTGTTGGGTATTCAGCAATTCTTATCTGCACGGGGATTGGGGATACAAACACGTCGATGATTTTGCGGACGTTCAGCACGTCGCCGGGAAGGACCGGCTGCGAGAACGTGTCCAGCCAGAGGTCGGGAGTACCCAGGCCGACGGCGTTGAATGTGATCGGGTTACCATTGACTGACATTTGCACGGAGGTCCAGAGGCCAGGCACCGCGCCGGTTGCATCCGGGAGGATGTGTTCGTGCCAGTCGAACCAGGGCTCGGTGCCGACGTTGATGATGGATTCATTGAGGTTCAACGGCCCGCCATTGGCCAAGTGGAAGTTCGGGTCCGTGATCGTCTTGATCCACGGCTGACCGGTCGGGTCCAGGTCGATCGGGAACGGGTTATTCGGCGTGCCGATCAGCACGCCCGGCCCGGGATCGACGATGTGCGACGTGTTCGGCCCGTTGGCGGTGCCTTGGGCGAAGGTGCTGTTACTCGTCATGAGTAACACAAAAGTAAGTACGGGCGTCAGGATCAGTTTTGTGGTTGCGGCGTTCATGGCTTGTTCCTTTCGATTGATGAGCGTGTCTTAGACTCATTTCTAATCCACCGACACACGGTCAGGCGTATCGGCGGTGGGTGCCACGGCTTGCTTAGCCGCGCTTTCTCCCCCATCTTTCTCCCCCATCTTTCTCCCCCGTCTTTCTCCCCTGGCTTTCTCCCCCTACTTTCTCCCCAGGTTTCTCCCCTCGAAAGTGAGTTTAATACCAGTCTATTAGTGTGGATTTCATCGTTCGATCTTTCCTAGTAGGTGTGCTGTTTCGTCTCATAATCCGCCGGCGAGCCTGTCGGTTCGCCGGCAGGGAGAGTGAAGATTGAAGTCGGTTAGGTGGATTCGTTCTTCCGCCGGGCCAGCAGCATCAGGGAGCCCAGACCGATCAGCGCCGCGCTAGCGGGTTCGGGGGTGGGGTATTCCTGGATGATGATGGGCTGATTCGGGACGCCTGGGATGCCGGGCTTTACATCCATCACCTTGCGGATGCTCAACACGTCACCGGGTAGGACAGGCTGCGAGAAAGTGTCCAACCAGAGGTCCGGCGTACCCAGCCCGATCGCGTTAAACCCGATCGGATTGCCGTTGATCGCCATGAAGACACCGGTCCATAACCCGGGGACGACACCGGTCGCGTCGGGCAGGATGTGTTCGTGCCAGTCAAACCAAGGTTCGTTACCGACGTTGATGATACTTTCGTCGACGTTCAACGGACCGCCATTGAGCAGCAGGAAGTTGGGGTCCAGAATGGTTTTGGTCCAAGGCGGTCCGTTGGGATCAAGATCGATCGGGAATGGGTTCAAAGGCGTGCCGATCACGACACCCGGGCCGGGGCCGACAGTGTGGACCGTATTCGGCCCGTTCGCGGTACCTTGAGCGAACACCGGGCTGCTGATTAGACATAGGGCTAGAATCGCGATGGCATTCAGAATGTTTTTTGATAGTGCGGGTTTCATCGTTCAATCCTTTAGTAAGTGTTGGTGATTAGCTGGATACGTTGTTGAATCTCAAAATCCATACGGTGTTATGCGGCATAGCCTGAGAATGTCGATGAGGGCTGGGGGACGACGCCCTGGCCACCGGCGATATCGCTTAAGGCCCGGCGGTCCAGCTCCTGATCGATCCGTGGCTTGAGCCCGGGGCTGCCGAAGACCGCGAGCATGAGCAGCTCTTCACCGCTGGCTTGACGAAGGTTTCGTGTCGAGTTGGTATTGAGGATGGTGGCCATGATGTTTCTCCTGCCCCTTGGGGCTTGCTTATGTCTTTTGAAAAGAACGTTGGTGAATGGTTTAATGTTTAAGAATGTTCCGTTGACGAACGTGCGTATAATTTGACCCGTTACCGCCGCGGTGGCACCCCGCTTGGCGGCCCGTGAGCACTCGTGGGGCCGTCACGTACCTGGAGGCTGTGGATGTACCGCCTTGCGACGTGCCGCTGCTCGTTCCCGTCGATCGCGAGATAGAGTGTTGCCCCCTGGGCACGTGCCGACTGCTCCATCGCCGGGTCTTCCCCGGCTCCGAGCACAACAATCGTTTGACCCGGCACCCGGCGTCTGACCTCGTGGATCACACGCAGGGACATGTCGATCTGGGCAGACCCGCATGTGTACATGGAGATATCAAGCACGAGCAGCTCTGGTCGAACCCGTCGTACCTGTCGCAACGCATCACCCACAGAATCAATCTGTACGACCAACCATTGCTCCGCCGCGTATGCCGCTTCGATGGCTTGGATACAACCCGTGGGGGTTATCAGCAGGACGGGATGGTCGTGAACGCAGATCATGACAAACTCCACTTGAGTGCTTGGTGCGTATGCCCCTAGCCATAAGCGAAGTCTGTGCCACAGAAGTATTATTTGCGCATGTATTTTTAAGTGCAGTATCAATCACACACTTGCATCAAGCACCATTCAACACGTCGAAATTCAGCGAGCATCAAGAAATGGAACAGAACATTCCAGGAACGGTGACGTATTTTTGTCAACTGTTTTTCGTTTTTATACTTAGTAACACATGGTGCGGTATGTACCACGCGGAACGTTACGTTCCACTTCTTTGTGCGCGCACCGATAGAGCGCAGCGTGTTTACGTTTCCGAATTAGTTTAAATGAATGCCGTTCAGTGCTTCGGCGGATGCGTCATGTCTTCCAAACCGTAGAGAACGATCTTGCGGTGCAGGCGGTGCCGTTCGATCCCGATGAGTTCGGATGCTTTGGATTGGTTCCCCCCGGACACGCGCAACGCCTTGGCGATCAGTTCGGCTTCGACCTGCGCGAGTGTGGTTAACCCCTGCACTTCTATGCCCGGACTTGTTTGGGGCTCTTCCTGAGCAGCCTTCGTCACCGCGCCGGGCAGGTCCGCCAGCACGATCTGATCCTGCATACTAAGGATGTAGGCGTGCTCAACCGCGTTGCTCAGCTCCCGGACATTCCCAGGCCAGCCGTAGCGTGCCACCGCCTGGATCACCCCCGTACCCACACGCTTCACCCGCTCGCCATACAGTTCGGCCAGCTCGATAATAAAATGTTCCATTAGAGCCGGGATATCCTCGATCCTTTCCCGAAGCGGAGGCGTTGGGATCTTGACCACATCGATGCGGTAATAAAGGTCCTGCCGGAACTCGCCCCGCTTGACCATGGCCCGCAGGTCCCGGTGCGTCGCCGCGATGAGCCGGACATCCACGCTGACGGGCTTGGACGAACCGACCGGCACAACCACGCGTTCCTGCAGACATCGAAGCAGCTTCGCCTGTGCTGCTAGAGGAAGTTCCCCGATCTCGTCCAGGAACAGCGTCCCGCCCTCCGCGGAACGGATAAAACCCAGCGTGCTCTGCTGCGCCCCGGTGAATGCGCCCTTCATATGCCCGAACATCTGCGACTCAAACAGCGTCTGTGGCAGCGTCGAACAGTCCACCGGCACGAAAGGCCCGCCCCGACGCCGGCTGCCCGCGTGGATGTGTCGGGCGACCAGTTCCTTGCCCGTGCCGGTCTCTCCCTCGATCAGCACCGTGCAACGCCGATGCGCCACGGCACGTACACGTGAACGCAACGACTGCATCGCCTGCGACTCCCCCACCATCGCGGGCGCATGAAAAGCCGGCCCACCGGTTGAGGCTGCACGCGTTTGATTCGTGTCCGATCCCGTGATTTCTTCCCCTCGCCACCCCGGCTCCTGATGAACCGCGCAGAGATGCCTTACCCTTTTAGATCAAACATGTTCCCAGTGTACTATCCAACTTCCACCCTCCCGAAGACTTGAATAAGTCCTGAAACCGGTGAGAACCGGCCTTCTCACTCATAAAACTCTAACCTAAACCGACACTAAATGATAGTATTTTCGGGAATAATGCGCGCAAATTACCTATCTTAATGCCCACAGGCCCGTTTTCCTGGTGACATACAACCCTGCCACGCGGGTTTGGTATACTGGGTGTCTCGGAAATGAGGTCGTTTAGGCCCTTTACCAATCAGTGCCAGGTAGCGGCAAACCGACCCCCGCAAGGAAGCAAATAAGAACGTCGGCCCCATCTGAGGCCATCCATCTTTCGGTCAGGGACGTGACGACGGAAAGGAGAAAGCTGTGTCCGATCATCGTGATGAACTGCCCAACGAATCCGAACTCGAAAACGAGCTCGAATCCGAACAGGTAGACCGCCCCCGCAACACCTCCGCCTCGATAGACACCCCCACACCCACCCGCCGATCCACCGGCCCCAAGCCCGGCAAGCTGCCGCCCTGGAAAGTGGTCCTGCACAACGACCAGGTCAACGGGATGCAAGACGTGGTCATCAGCATCAAGAAGCTGACCTCCCTAAGCGACCAGGCCGCCGTCCGCCGTATGCTCGAAGCCCACCAGCGAGGCAGATCCATGCTCCTGACCACCCACCGCGAAAGGGCTGAGCTTTACAAGTACCAGTTCATGAGCCGAGGTCTGACGGTGACGATCGGGCCGTTTTAATCCTCACCAACCAATAGCATTCTGGTGGATGATCACTCCCCCGAGATCGTCAGCTTCGTCACCTTCTCAACATTCCCCGATGCGATCTTCTCTACGCCACTGCCCAACTCACCGATCGGGTCGGGGGG
>JAJDCW010000003.1 GCA_029260635.1 Phycisphaeraceae bacterium
CCGACCACCACGCCCATGCCTCGCTTATGTGCTTCGTCGAGGATGCGGCCGTTGTCAAGATGTTTGATCGACCAGGTCCGGATCGTGTTTGCACCAGCCGCGATCGCGGTGTCCAGCTCGTCGAACCCGGAGATCGGATGCACCTCAAACGGCTTGCCGTCACGTAAAAGCATGTACCGGCCATCCTCCTGCACCACGCGGACGGGGATCGGGCCTTCGCGATCGGAAGCCCATGCGGGCGACGCAGCAGCGAAAACAAATGCAAGGCACAGTACAACCACACAGATATCACGGAGCTGAATCAATCGAAAGCCTCCAGGCTGATTTGATTTACGGGTTCGGGTTCTCGACCTCGCGGTCCTTGGGCGACCATAGCGTTTCGTATCGGCTCTTGCCCTGCGTGCGATCGACCAGTTCTTCGTCGGTGGTCGACGCCGCGTGCCCGTCCACATAGGCAAAGTTGGTGCTGCCACGAGCCTCCATCGCCGATTTACCCGAATGGCGGTGACGTGAGTAATCCAGCCTGCTCTCGGCCGGCGGATTGAACTGCCGACCAAGACTCGTGCCCGGCTCCGGACGTTCGACAAAGTTCTCGTAAGGCGTGAAGGTACCGTAGGCAAGCATCGGTCGGCTGTAATAGAGGTCGTTGGCGTTGGTGCGGTAGATCGACCACGCCTCACCCAGCAGCAGGATGCTGGATGCATCGGGCACGCTGGCGTCGAAGCGTTCGCCCATCGCAGGTGGGACGTACGTAGCCGCGATCTGCCCGCTGGCCGCCCAGACATTCATGCCGTAGGACCGCGCGGCATCCTCGTCGCTTGGGCAGATAAGGATCGACCCGCCGACATTGCCAGCGTTCGTGTTCTCGTCTGTCGGAAGATACGGCCCGATGACCTCCAGTTCGTGCCACATCGGCAGGCTGGTGTTGCCCATCGGGAACAGGTCTTTGTTATCGACCGCGTAGCTTGCGAACGAGATGCCCAGCTGGCGGATATTGCTCAGGCATTGCATGTTCTGCGCCGCCTTGCGCGCCGCGCCGAGGGCCGGCAACAGGATCCCGACCAGCAACGCGATGATGCTGATCACGACAAGCAACTCGATCAGGGTAAAAGCCGCGGCCCGGCCGGGCGCCTTACCCCGGGGTATTACGTGTGTGCCTGACATGAGAACCTGTCCTCCAATGAAAGCGTGTGTCAATCCGGGCGATGGCATCGTGCCGTGCCCTGCCGTGTCTAACCCCGCGTCACTTGCCCGCCAGCGCGGTGGCAACGCCTTGTTTGTGGCTCGTTTTCTCGATCCACTGGTTGATCCCGGTCGCCGTCGGCATATCCGACCAGAACAGGACCTGCTGATCTTTCAGTAGTGTTTCTTTAAGCGCGCCGTAATCGATGTCCTGCACGCGGGCGCTTTCGTCCAACGCCAGGCACGCCGCGGTCGCCGCCGACTGGCCCAGGACCATCCCGACCGGCTCCATACGGATCGATCCGAACGCGATGTGTGACGCCGAGAGACACCAGGGGACCAGCAGGTTCTGGCACTCTACCTTGCGCGGGATGATGGCCCTGTAGCTGATGCCGTAGGGCGCGTCCGGCTCAACCTCGACGTTGCCCTCGTTGCACACCCGCCCGTCCATCACGATCCGCCGACAGTTGTGTGAATCCATCGTGTACGCGGCCAGCCCGATCGGGTCTTCAACGGTTTCACTATGACGGCAGTGGTGTTCGGTCATCACAAGGTCACCGACCATCCGCCGGGCTTCACGCACGTACAACTCGTGGGGCCAGCCGCCGGCCTCTATGAACTCGTCTCTGGGCAGCCCCCACTGCGCCACCTCGTCGCGGATCGATGCGGGGACACGCTTATCATTGACCAGGAAATAGTACATCCCCTGGTTGTAACCGACGTGGTCCTGGTAGATGCGCTCGCGTGTCGCGTAATCGCCCTCGGGCCAGCCGTAGTTCGCGCCGATGTGATCCGAAGAAAATGCGCCGTAGTTATTTGTATCGGTCTTGCTGTGCGGTATCGGTAACGTCAGAAACAGCGCATCCCAGACACCCGCCTGGATGTACCGCAGCAACAGCTCATACCGCTGCGGGTCGTATCCTTTGGGCTTAGGGAACGGCAGGCGGTTGTCGGGCGAATTGGTCAGGCAGACGCGGAAGTTGTACGCCTGGATACAGCGGTCACCCAGGCCGTTATGCCCCGTAGGCAGATCCTGCACGCCCGGCAGCAGGCCGCTTGTGGGATCACCCGGGGTAACGTACGGATCGACCCACGCCTTGAAATTGTGATTGGGATGGCCGAAATGGATGCCGTTAAGTGTCTCACGGTACCGCGTGTTCGGTTCCCTGCCGACGGCGAAACTCACGCCCGCCTTGGCCATAAGATCGCCTTCATAGGTCGCGTCGATGAACACCCCTGCCGTGAAGACATCGCCGCTATCGGTTCGGACCTGCTTGATCCGGTCGCCTTGCATATCGGCATGCGTCAGCCGTTGTTGGCGATACACACCGACATCGGCGTCCCTAAGCATGCGATTGAAAATGGACTCGGCCACGTGCGGCTCGAATCGCCACGCCAACAGTTTGCCGTAGTGCTTGCCGACCTGTTGGTAGAACTCGCGTGAGATGCCGCCGATAGCCAGCTCATGCCCGACATCCGTGGCTCCGAGTCCGCCCGTAGTCATGCCGCCAACGTGCCCGCCGAATACGAGCAGTGCGACGCGCTTACCCATCCGGCTCGCCTGGATCGCCGCGGAGATCCCCGCCGGCGTCCCGCCGTATACCACGACGTCGGCCCGGACGGTTTTCGATTCACCGGCACGGCTCAACGGCGCGTAATAACTCAACCCCGGCGAGCAGGTGACCGAACCGTCGGGCGAACCATTCCCTGGCTGTCTGGAACTGATCATTTAAACAGGCTCACATCCCCGTTTCCGGTGCTTCACGAAGCCGACCCATACTGCTTTTCCATCCTTATTATCCCGCTGGTCCGTTGTATCTCAATGCGCAATAGCGTATAATTTGTATGAATTTACGCCGCTGAGATGGCCTTTATGCCTTTAGAAAGGCTATTCCACGCCGGAGCACGTCATGGTAGGCAAACGGCTGCCCAGAGTGGCAGTAATGCTGGATTTAACCAGTGCTTACGGTAGATCCGAGGCCATGGGCGTTGCCCAGTACGTCGCTTCGCACAGGCCCTGGCGCGTCGAATTGTCCGTTGCCGGCACCTCCACACGCAGCATCCAACAGGTTAACGCCGACGGCCTGATCATGCCTGTGATTAACGAATCTCAACGAGACGCGGTCCTGAAACTGGGCATCCCCACCGTCAGCATCGCCGGCAACTTACAGAACACCGGCTTCCCCGTCGTGACCGTGGACCATGAGGCGATCGGCAGGATGGCGGCCGAGTTCTTCCTCCAGCGTGGATTCGAGCATATGGCTTACAGCGGCATCGGGGATCGCTACTACTCGCCACGACGTGGCAGGGGTTTCCAACTCACCCTGGAGAAAGCAGGCATCCGTTGTCATATGTTCGAGAAGCGCGTGCCGACGAAACGTAGGAACCGGACCGGCAACGAAATACAACAACTCCCCGACTGGCTGAGGGATCTACCCAGGCCATGCGCCATGTTTGTTTGCGACGATCTTCAGGCCGTGGCGTTGCTGGAGGCGGCGCGCCAGGCAGGGGTGCGTGTGCCGGACGATCTGGCGGTGCTCTCTGTAGATAACGACGAACTGTCCTGCAACCTCTCCGATCCGCC
>JAJDCW010000004.1 GCA_029260635.1 Phycisphaeraceae bacterium
AAACCCGGCCTTTCCCGCATAGGTAGAGGCGCGACATTATTTTAATCGTGTCTGCTGACAACCTCACGACGGCGATCGACAGCTACCCTGAGCATCCAAAGATTAAAAGGACCAGGACTCGAGGGCTGCCCCCACGGAACGCTATGCTCAAAAGGCATTGCCGGTGACGGGACTTGGTAGCGGACGCCCCGGCTAGATGACGGACCCCCGGCCCCCGGATTAGCTCCCGGGGACTCGGGGCCCCGGATTCCTTTTAAGGAAGTCGGGGTACAGGACACGGCCCCGGCCTGGTCCCGACGTGCCCGTGCCTGCCGTTACCGCTGGAGCATCGTGGGTTTTTTATAAGTTAAGAGGAAGGCATCGCAGAGACGCAAAAGACGCGAATACAACAGCAAAACGCTTGCTAAATAGAAACCTGTGCCATTATTCCCCCGGGATGTAGCTGATTACCCCGCTCCACGGGCTGCTGGCGGTGGCGTAGAGCTTTTTGGGGATCCGGCCCGCCAGGTAGGACAGACGCCCGGCCTCCAGGGCGTGCCGCATTGCGTGGGCCATGCGGACCGCGTCTTTGGCGTGGGCGATGCCGGTGTTCAGCAGGACCGCGTCCGCACCCAGTTCCATGGCGGTGGTCACGTCGCTGGCCGTACCCACGCCGGCGTCGAGGATCACCGGGTAGTCCGGGTCGTCTTCTTTGAGCAGTTCCAGGATGATGCGGATCGCGTTGGGATTCAGGACGCCCTGGCCGGACCCGATCGGTGAGCCGGCGGGCATCACGCTCGACGCCCCGGCGGCCTTGATCTTCACCGCCATCACCGGGTCATCCGATGTGTAGCACAACACCTTGAACCCGTCTTTCACCAACTCCGCGCAGGCCTCCAGTGTGCCCACCGGGTCCGGCAGCAGCGTCTTCTTGTCCGCGAGGACTTCAAGCTTCACCCAGTCTTTCCCGGGGTTGTCCAGCTGATCGAGGATCTCTCGGCCGAGCTTTGCGACACGCACCGCGTCCTCCGCAGTGAAACAGCCCGCCGTGTTCGGGAGGATCGTGTAACGCGACGTATCGATGAAATCCAGCAGAGATTCGCCTTTTTCATTGACCAACCGTTCACGGCGGACCGCCACGGTGACGACCTGCGCCCCGCTGGCGTCCAGCGCCTGCTGCATCGTAGGGTAGTCGGCGTACTTGCCCGTCCCCACGATCAACCGGGACGAGAGCGTCCGGCCGGCAACGGTTAGAGGGGCGTCCAGTTTCTCAGCGGTAGGGGGGGGAAGTGCGGTCATGATTCGTGTGTCGGGATTCGGTCTTAAGAGTTAAAGGTTAAGGACACGCAGCGATAAGCCATTTCGCTTACCCGCCGCCGACCAGCGTCACCAGTTCGATGGTGTCGCCTTCTTTCAGGGGCGTCGTCTCGTGCAGCTTCTTTGGTACGACCTCGCGGTTGACCTCCACGGCCACGGCCTGTTTATCCAGGGCCAGGCTCACCAGCAGTTCGCGGACCGTGCCCGCGTCGATCTGTTTGGTTTCGCCGTTGATGGTCAGTTGCATGCTCATATCGAGTCCAGTGTATCGGATCCAGCGGGGCCTTCAGTGTGCACCTTTCATTGTAGGACCTGACATAATCGATGGCATCGATCGACTAAGTTCCTGAAAGGCAATGCCACATTAACTGCAAGTCGTGATTTTAGAAAGTATTAAAATCCACAAGGGCCCGCGTCGGTCTGCCACTGGACGCGTCCGGGGCTGCGGGGATTAGGAACTGACAGGGGCCGGAGATCGCGGCTATTGGATCAACGCCGCCGTCCCGGATATCTTGTCTTATGATCCGGGTGTGGGTTTGGTCGGCGGGCTGCTTACAGCAGGTGGCATCAGCCCGGACGGTATTGTGCACATAGACACATTGTTGGCATCAGACCGGAAAGACCCGCCATGCGGATGACCGAAGAATCGACCAGCCCCTTGTATGACCTCTGGGCGAAGTTCTACGACTACACCTTCGGGGCTCTGGTCCGCAACCGTCAGGCCCGCGCGCTGGAACAATTGCGCCCCTTAGCCGGTGAAACGGTACTGGACATCGGCGTCGGCACGGGGATGACCCTCAAGCACTACCGCAAAGACATCACCGTCGTCGGGATGGACCTATCCGCGGGCATGCTCGCCAAGGCACAGAAGAAGATCGACCGTGACGGCCTTGATAACTGCGTGCTCATACAGGGCGACGCCATGCAGCCGCCTTTTGCTGAGCACAGCTTCGACCACGTGATGATCACCCACGTCGTCTCCGTCGTCAGCGACCCGCAGAAGCTGATGCTCTGGGCGCAGCGGCTGGTCAAGCCCGGTGGGCGCATCGTCGTGCTCAATCACTTCCTGAGTACCAACCCGTTCCTGGCCTGGTGGGAAAAAACACTCAACCCCATCTTCGCGAAGATCGGCTGGCACAGCGACATCGCGTTGGAAGACTGCCTGAAGGGCACGGACCTCTCCGTGCAGTACAACTTCAAGATGAATTATTTCGACCTCTGGCAGATCGTCGTGCTTGGCGATGAGACCCCGGCCCCGGCGAGGCAGCCCAAGCCGGCCCAGCAGGCCGACGACGACCCGGCTGGCCAATCACACGCCGCGCTGGCGATGGATTGACCCGGTCACGCCACAGATGCATCACACACGATCCGGCCCGGTCGGCCCGCCGCCACCCGGGCTGTTTGTTTGCCGCTCTGGGGGTGTCGGCGTATATTCGCCCGTGACGTAAACGATTGGGGACGCTGGCTTATGAACTCACGCACCGACCACGCACGGGGTGACCGACCCATGACCCCGTGGCGACGCAAGCGCACCTGGTTGCAGGTCGGGCAGGTGGTGCTGATCGCGGTGTTGGGTGTGGGTGTGTTTTCGCAGAGCCGGGCGGGCGCGGCGGACGGGCAGACCACACCGAGCGTGCATAGTCCCTTGGCCGACCCGGTCGTTCACAGCGATGCGGTGTTCTTCGCCCGCAAGATGACCGCGTGGCAGGAGGGTGATGCGTCGTACCTGTTACTGGAAGGCGACGCCGGTTTCTCGATCGGCGTCTACGGGTTCCGCGCCGACACGGCCGTCGTCCGGATCGATACCGAAACGGTCCCGGGTAAAAAGATCAAGCACCTGTCGATCTATCTGGACAACGCCAAGCACCTGCGAGGCAGCGGTGCGGTCAGCGCCGAGGCAAAACGTCTGCTGGTCACCGCTTCAACCCGGGGCGGGATTCAGCTTCATAACGACCTGTTCACCCAGGCGGACGCCGCGCCCGGCCACGGATTGATCGCGGACGCCAACGCCCGTTACCAACGCCGACAGGCCGCGGTCGCGCGAGCCACGATCCCGGTGCCGACCGACCCTTTGTTTGACCCGTCGATCTTCGAGTCTCGTCTGGCCAAGCAGTTTGAGGGTGAGCCAATCCCACAGAAGGCACCCGAGCCACACCCCGACACAACGCCGGTCACGCAGCCCGATACACCGACGCAGACGGTTGTGATGGGTGAGACGAAGCCCGCGCCTCAGCCGATCCCGAATCAGCAGGCCGACCCGACAACGGACGCGCCCGCCACAACGGTAAAAGCCGATGTGTCAGACCCGCCGGCGCCCACGGTTAAGCGTGCGGTCGTCGATGACAACGTGTTGCCGACCAAGGGCATGGTCAGCCTCAACGCCGACCGGATCGTGTTTGATGAGGGCGACGAAGAATCGACCGCCATGCTGATCGGCAACGTCCGTCTGCTGTACTCGAATCTGGAAAGCAACCGCGACCTCACGCTCCGGGCCGAGCGCGTGGTGGTCTTCCTGGATGGTAAAGACGCCGACACGGCCGTGACTACCTCGCAGGTCCAGGCGGGCAGCGTCCGTGGGGTGTATCTGGAAGACAACGTCATTGTGACCGATACCGGCTTCACCGTCCGCGCCCCGCGCGTCTACTACGACGTCCGCCAGAACAAGGCCACGCTCCTGGATGCGGTGGTCTACAGCTACGACGCGACCCGTAAGCTACCATTATATATGCGTGCCGAGACCGTTCGGCAGACCTCCGCCCGCAGCTTCGAGGCGGAGGACGTCCAGCTGACGACCAGCGAGTTTGCCGAGCCGCACTTCGCGATTGGTGCCGCCCGGCTCACGCTCGACCAGAAGGACGTCGACGGCGTTACCGAGAGCAAGTTCACCGCGACCGACACAACGCTCCGCGTGAAAGACACACCATTCTTCATCTGGCCTTACATGGAAGGCAGCCCGGCGGACGTCCCGATCAAGAAGGTCAGCGTCGGCTACGACAGCGACACCGGCGTGGAGTTGGAGACGGTCTGGGATGTCTTCGCGCTCTCCGGGAAAGAGGCACCCGACGGTGTGAAGCTGCTGGGCAAGGCCGACTGGATCGGCGAGCACGGCGCGGCCGTCGGCGCGGAATTGGAATACGGCCTGAGCAACATGTTCGGCCATGCCGAGGGGTACCTGCTGCTGGACGACAACGGCACCGACGAGATCGGCGGGCGCAACGACATCGACCAGGACGGCGGCACGCGCGGCTACTACCAGTGGCAGCACCGCCACTACCTGGAAAACGGTTCTGAGCTGTCAATAGAAAGCGCGTTCGTTTCGGACGAGACCTTTCTCGAAGAGTTTTTCCGTGACGAAGCGAATGACGCCAAGCAATACGAAACCTCGATCTACTGGAAGAAGCAGGAGGGCGACCAGGCCCTGACCTTCCTGACCCGCTACGACCTGACCGATTTCACGCCCCAACTGACCACGCTCCAGACCCCCGGGTACACCGTCGACAAGGCCCCCGAGGTCGCGTACTACCGCACGGGCACGAGCTTCGGCGAAGACCGGTTCACCTGGTTCAGCGAGAACCGTGCCGGGTTTGTCCGTGCCCGGGCGGGCGAGGACACGCCGTTTGACCGCGGCTTCAGTAGTCCGGCTTCGATGTTGCTGTTTGGCATCCCCAATACCACCGCGTTTGATGACGCGCTCTGGGCCAGTGGTGTCCCGGACGAGTGGGTCTTCCGTGCGGATTCGCGACAGGAGATCAGCGCCCCGATGGACTTCGATGATGTCCGGGTCGTGCCTTACGCGGTCGGCCGGGTGACGGCATATGATGAAGACTTCTCCGCCTATGCCGGGGAAGACGAGAAGCTAAGGCTCTGGGGTTCGCTTGGCGTCCGTGCCAGCACGTCGCGATTCAAGACCTACGACTACCAGAACCGGGTGCTGGATGTTAACGGGGTCCGTCACGTTGTCGAGCCGCACGTGGACGTGTTCTTCTCCGGCGAAACGATCAACTCCGAAGACCTGCCGATCTACGACGCCGATGTCGAGGGCATCCAGGACGGCGCGGGGCTTCGGCTGGGTTTGACCAATACGTTGCAGACCAAACGCGGTGCGGCGGGGCGGGAGCGTTCGGTTGATTGGATCGTCCTCAAGACCGACCTGGTCCTGCGCAGCGATGATTCGGACGTCGACGCCGACATCGCCCGCTTCTACGACTACCGCCCGGAGTACAGCATCGGCGGCGATCACCTCTACACCGAACTGCTGTGGATGGTTACCGACACGCTCGGCCTGGCCGGCGAACTGACGCACAGCCTGGAGACCGACCGGGTCGTGCAGTGGCGTGTCGGCGGGACGCTGCAACACTCCCCGCGATTCAGCTCGTTTGTCCGCTACGACGAGATCGACACCCTCGACAGCAAACTGCTGTCCTACGGGTTCACCTACCTGCTGACGATCAAGTACGAGATGGGCTTCCGCCAGCGGATCGACTTCGCCCGGGACGAGTCGCGGTCGGTCGACCTCTGGCTGGAACGGCGGGTGCCCAAGTGGCGGGTCCGGCTGACGGCCAACGTGGACGAGATCGACGATAACCACACCGTCGGCATCGTCCTGATCCCCGAGGGCTTCGGCGGCGGGCCGAGCCCGTTGCTGCGGTGATTGACCTGGGTTTAGCGGGCGATCGTAGATCGCCGGGATGCGGTATGTCATGCACACGCGGATCTGCGATCCGCCGCTAAATTTACTGGCGGTCGGGCGTTTCCTGCTTTTCTCCCCCCCCGTTATACTGTCCGGCTCGATAAACCCTACCTGGATTCCCTGCCCGAATTAGCCCGGAGCCCCGACCTTGCTCAAGTTCTTCAGAAAATACAACAAATGGATCCTCGGCATCGGCGGCAGCCTGCTGATGGTCGTGTTCCTGATCCAGCCGGTCATGTCAATGTTCCAGGCCGACCCGATGAAGATGACCTTCGCGGAGATCGAGGGCGGGGATCTGACCCGCGGGGAGGTGATGGCAGCCCAGTCCGAGATCAACGTCCTGCAGCGGTTTGGCCTGTTCCTTGACCCGGACCCCGATGCGCCCAACAGCCGAGGCGACGACCCGCTGCGTTGGGCCTTGATCCTCAAGGACGCCGAGAACCTGGGGCTGTCCGCCAGTTTCCAGGAGGTTGAGCTCTTGAAACTTGAGATCGGCCGGTCGGACGCCGACCTGGAACTGGTCGCCAGCGATATGAACGCGACCCCGGGCTATATCCGCCACGCGATGCGGAACTGGCTGATCGTGCAGCAATACAAAGAACTCATGGCCGCGCAGACCCACCTGTCAGGCAGAGACCGCGCGGCCCTGATCCGAAACGGCATGCTCAACCCCGAAGGCGCTCGTTACTTCGAGGCGATGGCCTACGGCACGTCGGTACTCAGCAAGCCGCTGGTCGAGCACTTCCTTCAGGACCAGGGCGCCAGGGTCTCCGGCGATGTCGTCGTGATCACGGCGGACACGTTCCTCGATCAGACGCCGGCACCGACCGGGCAAGAGGTCCAGGCGCTGTACGAGCAGTACAAGGATGCGCTCCCCGGCCGGGGTGAGCCCTACGGTTTTGGCTACCGCGTCCCCGACCGGGTCAAGCTCGAGTACCTCACCATCCCGATGGATGACGCCCGGCAGACAATCAAGGTGTCCGAGGCCGACGCGCTGTCGCATTACCGTCAGTACCCCGAGCGCTTCGGCGGGGTTCCCGCGACTGATTCACAGGCGGCCATCGATCCAAAGCCTTACAACGAGGTCCGTAGCGATGTGATCGAAGACCTCACCAGCCAACTGGCCTTTGAGAAGGTCGAGAAGATAGCCAAGTCGGCCTACGGCTACTTATACGAAGACATCCGGGGCATGGCCAAGAAAGACGACTACCGCGTGATAGAGGATGGCGTTTCGCTGACCTCCTTGCGTCAGGTCGCCGAACGGCTTGAGACGGAATACGGGCTGCTGCCAAAGATCAATGCATCCGATGGTTACTGGATCAATGCCGAGTCCTTGATCGGTCTGGCGGGCATCGGGCAGAGCCGGCTTGCCGATAACCTGCGTGTGGACTTCCCCTCGTTTGTGCTCAGTGCTAAAGAACTGGAGCCCGAAATAGACAACCCGCTGCTGCCGCGTCGGCTCCAGGTCGGCCTGGCCGGGGCGCCGTTGATGGGGTTTGACGGGTCGCGTTACGTGTTCCGGCTGACCGATGCCCAGGCGTCGCACCTGCCGGCTTCACTGGACGCGGTGCGGGATCAGGTCACGGAAGACACACGCCTGCTGAATGCCTACAAGAAGCTGACCGGTGATTCGCAAGCCTGGCTCGATCGTGCGGTCGAGGACGGATTAGATGTGGTCGCCACCGAGGCCAAGTCACAGGTCGTCCCGATCCCGCCGACGTCCCGGCGTGTGCGTCTACCCAACGGCCTGCTGGCCGCGCCGCCGCTGCCGGCGGTCGGGCAGACCGAGGCCTTTGTCGAGGCCTTCTTCGACACCGCCAACCGGTCCCGCGAGAGCGGCGACGTTCAGGACGCGGGCAACGAACTGACCACCGGCGTCGTCGGGCTGGAGTCAAGACTCGCGCTGGCCGTCTACCGCGTCGATAGCTACGAGCCCCTGACCCGTGAGGAATACAACGAGGATGCCAACAACCCGATCCTCCCGACAGACATCGACCTCACGATCTTCTGGCCCGCCCGTGCCGCCAGCCCCCTGTCACTCAAGTCCCTGTCCCACCGCCTGAATTACGATCGCGGCGAGGACGGCGAGACGGATGAGGAATCCGGCGACGCGGTGACACCCAACGAAACAGCCCCCTCGGACGCAGCCGAGACCGAAACCGAAGCCTCGTGATGTGTAGCAGGGCGGCTTGCTGCTTAGCCCACGGTCGAACCGGCGGGCACGGTCTTGGAAGGTGAGAGCACGACTACGTCGGCCAGCTCTTCGCCATTCATCGCGCTGGCGGCCAGCAGCATGCAGTTGGACTCTTCACCGCGGATCTTGCGTGGCTTGAGATTCGCCACGACCACGATCTGCTTGCCGACGAGATTTTCCGGGTCGTAGAACTGCTTGATGCCCGCACAGATCTGACGCTGGTGGTCGCCTAAGTCGACCTGGAGCCTCAGCAGGCGGTCGGCGTCCGGGTGGGACTCGGCCTCAAGGATCGTGCCGACTCGCAGGTCCAGCTTGAGAATGTCGTCGATTTGGATGGTCGGCTTGGGGTCCATATGATTCTCCATGTATCGGTCGGCGTCGCGCCGGGCCGAAGAAGATAACGGATATGCCCGCCCCCGTCGCATCGGGTGTGTGCAGCAGCACCGGAAAACAGTGCCTGACCCGGACCCCACAACCCCGCCGGCAACCCCCGAGGCAACACCGGACGCGCCGAAGGTTGCGCCCCCCGCACCCGGGTCAGCAGCCAAGCCGCGCCGCCGGTGGCGGCTGGCGGCCATCTTCTTTCTGCTCGCATTGCTCGCGCTTGTCGGCACGGTCTCTTTTATGACCCGGTCCAGCCGACTGGTGGTCGTGATTGAGAAGGTGCTTGAAGACACAATCGGTTGCGAGGCCAACGTCGGCCGCGTCGACCTGAGGTGGAACGGCCAACTCACCGTGGACGGGATCGAGTTGACGGTCCCCGGCATGACCGGGGAGGCGGCGAAGCTGCTGCACTCGGACCGTGTCGTGGTCCGCCTGCGGTTCTTGCCCTTGTTGATCGGCAGGACACAAGCCGCGTCGGTGTCGCTGTCACACCCGACGCTGTACCTGACCGAGGACCTGGATGCGGACTTCTTTAATTATGAAAACCTGATCGCCACGCCGCCCGGCGAGGATGACCACGGCGGTTTGCCCAAGGTACTGCCGGAGCTGTTTCTGAATGCCGGCCAGATTCAGTTCGGACAGGTCCACCAAGGCGAATACACCTCCGTTCAGGGTATTCGGTTCGATGGGATGTTGATGGCGGAGGTTGGCCGGGTCGGTGGATATACTTTCATCTTCAACCAGCAGGACGTGGACGACAACACGGCGGATGGAAACCTTGGCCCGACGATCCACGGCCGGATCGACCTGAGCGTCCCGGAGGTGGAGGTCCAGGTCGACCGGTTCAAGTTCGCAGGCCCACACCGATACCTCTTGCCGCAGGAGATGCGGGCGTGGTGGGTGAGCCTGTCGCCACAGGGCGAGTTGCCGAAGGTGATCTTCCACGCCGGGCTCGATGATGCCGGCGAGACAAGCCTGTCCGCGGAGTTGCGGCTGAACGGGATCGGCCTGTCGCTGCCGATCGAAGAAGGCGAACCGCTGCGCATGACCGATGTGTCCGGGCGCGTCTTGCTGGTTGAGGGGGCCGTGGAACTCAAGCAGATCGCCGGTCAGATCGAGGGCATCGCTTTCACGGGTGAGGGGCGTATCGGCGGGTTCGAGTCGCAATCGCCATTGTCGATATCGCTATCGACCGAGCCGTTCGACGTGCCGGCTGAGGGTGGGATATGGCCCAAACTCCCGCCGCAGATCAGGCGGTATCAGGAGCGTTTCTCGCCCCACGGCCGATACCAGTCCCGGGTCGTGATCGACAGGCAGGTGGCGGCGGGGCCGTTGATTTTCAGCGGGCACCTGGACCTGTTGGACACGCGGTTCAAATACAACAAGTTTCCCTACCCCGCCGAGCAACTCACCGGCCGGGTGACGTTCGACAATGAACGTGTCGAGTTGCATGACCTTAAAGCCCTGGGCCCGTCGGGTGGGCACGCCATCGTCAGCGGCACGATCATCCCGCCGGGTGGGGACAGCGAGGTTGATATCAAGATCGCCGGCGAGGGGTTCGCGGTCGATGATTTTCTGCTGGACGCGATGAAGCCCAAACACCGCAAGGTGATGGACCTGTTCTTCAACCCACAGGGATACGAATACCTGCTTGAGCAGGGCGTGGTCCGAAAGCCCGACAATGCGTTCGATGAACCTTCGGAAGTGTCCGATGCCCCCGTATTCGAGCCCGGCGGGACGGCGTCGATGATTGTCCGTATCCAACGGCCCGCCGGTCCGGGGGAATCGTACAGCGTCACAACCGACCTGGATGTCTCGGGCCTGCGCAGCGTGTTTGGTTTCTGGCATTACCCGTTGTACGCCGAGCGCGGCCGGGTTGTGATCTCGCCGCAGGACGTGCAGGTACATAAGGTTCACCTGCGTGCGATCGGTGGTGGTGGGGGGATCGTGGACGGCCGACTGATCCTGCCCAGCGAAGGCCAGCCGATGCGGCCTTCACTTCAGATGACCAGCGTACGCCTGCCGATCAACAAGGCGCTGGTGTCATCGATCCCCAAACCCAAAGACCAGTGGGTGCGATCGCTGAACCTCCGAGGCACACTCATCGGGACCGGTGAGGTCTACGCGGACGCCGACGGTGAGGTCGCGTTTACCGTGGACACGGTTCTTCGAGACGGCACGGCCTCACCAAACGGGGGGGCGTACCCACTTGTCGATGTTCAAGGCTCGGTGACCGTCGAACGAAAGCGCATGCAGCTTGAAAACCTGTCATGCCGAAACGACGAGGGCACGATCACGGTCAACGGGCTGGCCGATTTCAGTGAGGGTGGGCTGGGTGTGGACCTGGTATTTCTGGGCGACGACCTGCGGATCGAGTCGGGCCTGATCGACCTGCTGCCGGGGGGCCACGAGGGCCGGCCCTTAGTCACAAGCATCTTCGACGACTACCGGCCCGACGGCCAACTGGACGCTAAACTCCACTACTTTGGCGGCGACGAGGGCTCCGACCACTTCACGCTTGATGTTCAGCCTCAAACATTGAGCCTGGACCTCAACGGGCAGCGCATCGAGTTGGAAGACATGACCGGCCGGGCGGAACTGACGCAAAAGCAGGCCGTGTTGCACGACCTGGCCGGGCGTTTTGCCGCCGGTACTTTCAGGATCGATGGCGAGGTCAGGTTGTTTGAAGACCCGGGCGTGAACCTCGCGTTTGATGTCCACGCCGGGCGTATCGACGCGACCGCGCGGGCCGTGCTGCCCAAGGCCGTGTTGTCGTTCATCGACCGCTTTGAGGTGCAGGGGCCTTACACCGTCAATGACGCCCACCTGCTTTCCTGGCCCGATGTCCAGGAAGGCCCGACTATGATCTTCGAGGGCAAGGTCCACCTGCGGGACGCGCGGGCGCAGATCGGCGTGCCCGTCACCGAACTCGATGCAGAGATGGACATGCACATCGCCACGTTTGCCGAGCAGCCCTGGCCGCACACGGATATCCGCGTCAACGCCGACAGCCTGCGTGTGTCGGACCGCCGGATCGAACGGCTGACGATGAACGCGGCGACCGGCCGGCAGCCCTGGCTGATCGAGTTTAGCGACGTGAAGGGGGCCGTCTACGGCGGGACGCTGGTCGGCCGGGGGCAGCTGCGCATGGGCAAAGAAGCCGCGTTCGGTTTCGACCTGACGCTCCAGGAAGTCGAGCTGGAACCGTTCCTGAACCCGTTGGTAATGACTGAATCTGAAAGTGCCGAACCGCTGGACCCGGCCAACCTGACAACACGGAATATGGCGTCGGGCCTGCTGTCCGCGGGACTGACGATCCGCATCCCGTCCGATGACCCGTCTCAGCGGCAGGGCCGGGGCGTGGTCACCGTGCGCGACGCCAAGCTGTATGACAAGCCGCTGACGTTGGCGTTGCTTCAGGCGGCAAGCCTGACCCTGCCTAATGAGTCCTCTTTTGACCGCGCGTCCGCCCGCTACCTCATCTACGGCGACACCGTACAGTTCGACGATATCCGTTTCGAGGCCCCGGCCTTCGTGCTCGCAGGGAGCGGGACGATGGACTTCCCGACCACCGAGTTGTACCTGCGTATGGTCACCCACAACCCCGCGGCACCGAACCTCGGCGCGGTTTCCGCTCTGGTGCAGTCGTTCAAAGATGAGTTATTAGGCATCGAGGTGCGCGGCACACTCGCCAAGCCCCAGGCCCGTGTCGTCTCGCTTGGCGGGATATTCCGCTCCTGGGACCGAGTTTTCGGCAACAGCAGTGCCAAGATGCACCGCCTCCAGCCCGCCGAGCCGATTAAATCCCCGTAGCATTTTTTCGCTTGCACCCATCAATCTTTATCCGCAGCGCGGCCCCTGTTCCGCATGGCTACCCAGACCTGTCAGGCGGCCTATCAAAATCAATTATAAGTTATAATTAATCTTTTAGGCACATTAATGACACGGCTCGGTGGAGGTGGCGGGGTTCAGATTTATGACGGTGATTGAGGAAGAAATACTGATCAGGTCGTGGGACTATTCCACCCCGACCAGCCTGCGCATCACGTCCCCGACCCCGATCTGATCGACCTCGGCGCGGGCCTGCTCGTCGACCGGTTTGTAGTCGCGCACCTCCGGTAAGGCGGTCAGTTCCGAAGGCTGGTTGCCCGTGACTTTGGCCAGCCCCAGTGAGCCGTCGCCGGTGACGGTGACGATCCACCGCCCCTCATCGAGTTTGCGGTACACCGCCTTGCCGTGCGCCAGCGCCGGGTCGTCCCAGCGGACGTCCGCGAGTTCCGGCTCGATCACCACGCCCCGGCTCGGGGGGGTCTTGGCATCGAACACACGCCGCACCCACAGCCGACCGTCCAGCACGACGTAATCGACATAGATCTCGCCAGATGGGTCGAACGGTGTCGGCGTCTGCTTGACCACGCCCCGGGCGTTTCGGATCGACACGCACAGCTTGCCGTCCTCGACGACCAGCTCGGTCACCGCGGTCTTGCGCACCGCCTGGTTGTAGGTTTCGCGCAGCGCGTCGTAATCGCCGGCCAGTTCGGTCAGCCGGTCGCGGTAGATGTCGGCCGTGAGGTTCGCCTGCACCAGCCGATACCCCACAAACCCCGCGACGCCCAGCAACACCACCGCCGCCATATTGCCGATCCGATTCATCATGGTTCAAGTCCTTCGTGTGTGTGGGCGCAATACAACCGCGCCCGTAGGGGGGTTATCGGCGATTTAGACGTGTCGAATCCATAGACCGGCAAGTTGAGGATTAGATGGTGATTGTAGACGCACGGCGGGTGAACCCGCCTCCACCGGGGGGACAGGATTGAGCCTGATCGTTTATGGGATTACTTGAGCTTGCCCTTGAGCCCCTCGATCAGCCTGTCAAACACGACCTCTTCATCCGCCCGGGCGTCGATGACCAGATACCGGTCCGGGTCGTTCGCCGCCTGGTCCAGGTAGCCCTGGCGGACCTTCTGGTGGAACTGGGCGCCCTTGATCTCCATGCGGTCGTGGGTGGCGTCGAACTCGTTTTCACGCAACAGCGGGCTCATCCGTTGGCGGGCGGTGGCCAGGTCGACATCGAAGACGACGACCAAGTCCGGCCAGGTGTTGCGTAACGCGATCTGCCCGACGCGGAGGATGTCCGCGACGTCGATCCCGCCGGCGGTGCCCTGATACGCCAGGGTCGAGCTGATAAACCGGTCGGCCAGCACAAGTTTCTTCGCGGCGATGGCTGGGTTGATCCGCTCGGCGACGAGCTGGGCACGGCTTGCCATGAACAGCAGCATCTCGCAGCGGATATCGACCTCGTCGGTATTCGAGGGGTCCAGCAGGATGTGACGAACCTGCTCGCCGATATAGGTTCCGCCGGGCTCGCGGACCTCGCAGACCTCGATGCCGGCGGTCTTGACCAGGCCGTCCAGGCGTGTGAACTGCGTGCTCTTGCCGCTGCCGTCCGGGCCGTCGAAGACGACGAACTTGCCGCGTAGTTTATTCAGCCATGTCGTGTCGCTGGGTGTCATTAGCGGACGAAGATACAACATTCCCGCCGGTCTGACACGCTCGGTTAGAAACGTGGAAAAAGTAACAGGCATGAACGCGGATAAACACCGATAGGGGATGTTGCGGTCGCGATGAGTCGGTTTTATCCGCGTCTATCTGCGTTTATCCCTGCCTCTGTTTTCCCGGTTGAACCTTCCGCCTAAGATATCCGCATGACCGACCACCAGCCCGGCAAATACCTGGACCCGTACCGCGACGCACAGGACGACTTCGGCAACGAGTTCGGCGTCACGCTCTGGGCCAACACCAAGAGCCAGGAGCGGCGGTTCAAGGTCTTCACGCAGATGTGCTACCTCCAGGGCAAACGCATCCTCGACGCTGGGTGCAGCCGGGGCGACCTCGCGGCCTACCTGGGCGAGCGGAATATCGATTACGCCAGCTACGTCGGGGTCGATGGGCTGGCTGAGGTGATCGCGTACGCCAACCAGCGGGGCCTGCCCCGGGCGGCATTCCACGCCGGGGATTTCGTCGCGGATCCGTCGGTCCTGTCGATCGGAAACCCGCAGGTGATCACCTTTTCCGGGACGCTGAACACGATGGACGACCGGACGGCGATGGACCTGCTGGACGCGGCTTGGAAAGCCTGCTCGGAGACGCTGATGTTTAACTTCCTGTCGTCCCGCTGCACCAAGGACCGCCGGGAGGAATTGGGGCCCGCACGGCGGTTGGACCCCCTTAAATACCTGGACTGGGCGATGGCTCGGACCCCCGCGGTTCAGCTGAAACAGGACTATTTTAAGCAGGGGCACGACGCGACGATTAAAATGTGCAAGGTTGATTAAAGGATTTAAATATCTTAAAATAGGCCCGGGCCGTTTTAAGATAGACGTGCCCAGCCGGTGCAGCTACATTGATAGCCCACGCGGAGATTAAGTATTCACCATCTATGCGTTTAAGGTGGGAATAAGGGCGATCGGCAGGGTTTAGATCGGGGCGGTGGCGGGCTTGGTTCCGTGCCGTTGTGGTCCAGCAGTGCCGGCCCTGATGACTGAGGACCGTTTATCAAGAATCGATGTGCCGAAACGTTTGGCATGTCATGACCTGGGGAAAAAGGAGTCGTGAGATGAGTCTAATGAAGTATGTGAACGCGGCGGTGACGGTCGCTCTGATCGCCGGCCCATTGCAGGCGGCGACGGTTCCCTTTACCGAAGATTTCCCGGCCGACAACGCCAACTGGAAGGACGCGGTCAACGCCGACCTGACGTACACCGCGGTCGGCGGCCCCGACGGCAGCGGCTTTGTCTCCGGATCGTTTGGATTCCAGGCCCAGGCCGATGGCGACACCCCGGTGCTGCTTCGTGGGCACGATAATTTTGATTCAAGCTCCGACGCCTTCGTCGGCAACTGGATCTCGGACGGCGTGACCGAGTTTTCCGCGTTCGTTCGACACAACGCACCGGTCCCCCTGAACTTTTTCACCCGTTTCGTCTCGTCGTTTAATTTCCCGGGTGGGGTGGCATTGGATTTCGTGCCCGTCCTCCCGAACACGTGGACGAAGGTGACGTTTGATGTGACCGCCACGAGCCTGCAGTTCCTGACTTTTGAGAACTCGAACTACAACGCGGTTTTCAGCAACATCGGGAATGTACAATTGGGCGTGTCGGTCCCGGCGGCGTTGGCCGGTATGACAGCGCCGATCACCTTTGACCTGGACCAGCCGACGATCACGCCCGAGCCAGCCACGGCCGGCCTGCTCGCGGTCGGTGCGTTGATGATGCTCAGACGCCGGGGTTAAGAACACATCGTTCGCCGGACATGAACCCTGTATAGAAGATATGTGATTTCAGAGACTGACACGCATGAAGACCTTTAAACCCATCCTCGTGAGTCTGAGTCTGGCCGGCGTCCTGGCAGGGGCTTGCACCGATGCGTGGGGTGTTGCGTTTGTCAGTCCCCTGGACACGCCGGCGGGGGCGCAGTCTTTCGCGAACTGGGACCGCACGGCCCCGGACACGACCTACCAGCAGTGGCGCGGCCCGATCAACGGCGGGGCCCCGGCGCTGGCCGGTGGCGGCGAAAACTTCACCACGCTGTTCGGGCTGAACACACCCGACAACGACCATATCAACCCCAACGGCACGGCGACCGCCGAATATCTCGACGACACACGCAACTCTACCGGGATCACCAGCGGCTTCCTCATTGCGGGCAACCAGAACTCGTACAGCTTCTTCGCCTCGGCCGACTGGGAGTTGATCGTGCCTGACTACGGCTACGGGCCCGGGGTCCCGACCACGGTGATCCTCCAGCTTGACATCTCCGGCAACGAACTGCTGATCGGATCGGGCACGCCCGGCAACCCGGGGGTACCTAACACCGTGAAACTGGATGGGGCCGATTGGATCGACCACGTCGAGCTGTCGCGTTCGCCCGCGGTGGGCGGTGGCTTTAACACCTTTGACGTGACGCACTGGTTCCGCTTCGAGCTGCCATTTAACAACTCGACGCACATCCTGGAGTTTGATTCGTACGACCCGTCCCTCGGTGAGTTTGATGACCTGCTTTACGGACACATGAGCACCCTGGCGATCGCGGTGGATACGTACGCACCTTTGCTGGCCATCGAGGGCGACCTCAGCGGTGACGGCTTTGTCGGGATCGACGACCTGGGTATCGTGCTGGGCAGTTGGAACCAGAACGTGCCGCCTGCCGACCCCCTGGCGGACCCGTCGGGGGATGGGTTTGTCGGGATCGACGACCTGAATCTGGTGTTGGCGAACTGGAACACCGGGACACCCCCCGGAGTCACGCCGGCGTCTGAGGACGTGCCGGAACCCGCGGGTTTTGCGGTATTATTGTTGGTAGGTCTGCCCGTGCTGGCACGCCGCCGAGCAGCTAGATGAGTCAACCGGCTCAACGGATTGAGCCGATGAAGACCGACGTAAACGCCCCGATGTCTGGAATGATGAGCCGCGAGATGTTGAACCGCCGAAACGGATTTACGCTGATCGAGTTGCTGGTGGTGATCTCCATCATCGCCATGCTGATCGGTATCCTGCTGCCCGCGTTGGGCAAGGCCCGTTCTTCGGCTCAGGAGCTTCGTGCCAAGAGCGACCTCAAGCAGCTGATGGTCGGCTACACCGCCTACCAGAACGACTATGCGGGGCACCTGATGTTCGCTTACCCGCCGGGCACGCTGGATGGTAAGCCGCTGACGGTCGAGTTTGCGGGGCACACGATTCCAATCCCGGTTAGCCAAAGATACCCCTGGCGTCTGGTGCCTTACGTGTCCGGTGTCTGGGATATCCTGCATAACCACAAGGACACGCCCGAACTGCCCAAGCCCGACGACGCGATGATGGACGCCTTTTTAAAAGCCTATCAGCTGAGTCTCAACCCGGCCTACGGCATGAACGACGTCTACGTCGGCGGCAGCGCCTCGTACGGCAGCTTCACCGATGGCAAGCCTAACTACGGGGCTCACGCCGTGTTTCATAACGCCGAGATCAATCGGCCGTCCGATCTGATCGTGCTCGGTGACAGCCAGGTACGCAACCTCTTCCCAAAACCGGCATCGCCTGACGAGGGCTACTTCCGACTGACACCGCCACGCGCGAATGGCGAGCTTTGGCAAGCAGCCGGGAATGATATCGAGGTGTTGTCCGGCGCGATCATGGGGGTCCCCAAAGGCCGGTACAGCCCTAACGCCGGGATGGGCTTCTTCGACGGCCATGTCAGCGCTCTGTCCTCCAGCGAACTCGCGGACATGCGCCACTGGGCCAACAACGCGACGACCGAAGACTACGACTTCGTGCCTTGATGGTCATCCACGGCCTGCATTTGGGGGGCGACGGCTATGAGCAAATCAAATCGGGTTGTGGCTTCATGTAGTCGCCGTCATGTGTGGTTTGTCTTAATGCTATTGTCTGCGATCTTGTTTACATGTGTGGCTGGACTGTGGCTTAGAAGTAATACGAGATCAGACAGCGTTAAATTCCGCCTCGCTTACCCACAGTATATTGACATCAAAACCTATCCGGGCGTGGTATTTGTCGGTTTGAACTGGATGGGCCAAAGTAGGCAAGACGAATACGACGCAGAATTTGATAGCTTTTTTCAATACACCTCAACGAAGCCACTGTTGTTTAGTGCTAAATGGTTGGTTCCCCGTAATAGAGTGGCCGATAGCATCAGATATTTTGCTGGTTTTGGATATGGTTGGTCACTGATTTACGGTGCAGCTGACGATACGGAATCAGAGTATGTCGTGATCTTTCCCATGTGGTTTTTTATGTTGTTGGATGCGGCACTATTCACATGGTTATTACGTAAGTGGTTGTGGTGGCTAGCACATTACAAGAGGGTGTGCTCGGGTCTATGCCCCGACTGTGGTGATGACCTGCGTGCTAGTGCGGGAGCTTGCCCGGAGTGTGGGGGCGAGCGCTCAGTAGTGCCGTATGACCGCCCCGGCGGTGTGGCCCGCGAAGCCGGCGGCGAAGACGGCGTGGGTGGTGGAAGGCTTGAGGCTTGAGGGGTGAGCGGTGAGAGACAGGGGTGAATCCATCGGCGAAGTCAGCCAGGGCATCGGCGGGTTCTTGCGGGTTTTGGCGCAGAGACATGCGATGACTAACGCGCTGAGGCCGGCGGCACCGAGGCTGTGGCCAAGAGCGCCCTTGCAGGCATAAAGGTTGGGCATTTCGGACTGGCCGGTGTGTTTGAGCGTGTCGATGTAGGCGTTGAGCTCGGCGGGGTCGTGGTCGGTCGTGCCGGGGGCGTGGGGGTGGATCACGTCGATGGGTCGGTTGGTGAATAACTGTGTTGCGATACGGCGCAGCGCGGGCATGGTCGGGCTCGGGCGGATCAGGTCGTAGGCCTCGCAGGCGAAAGCGGTGTCCAGCAACTCGGTCTCGCCGGGCAGGGGTTCTTCCTCGGTGGGGACGCGAGTAAGCAGCACGGCCGCGCCGGCTTCGCCGAGCATGAAGCCCCGGCGGGTGTTGTCCAGTGGGCGCTCGCGGTAGCCTTGCGGCGTTTGTTCCGCGAGGACGCCCAGGCGGCGGTAGCTGTGGATAAACAGCGGGAGCAGGGAGGCTTCGGCGGTGACGACGAGGGCGTGGTTCGGGGTCTGGGGCCTAGGGGCTGGGACCTGGGAAGAAGCTGGTGCGCACACAGGTTCACGGAGTAGTGATTGTCTTGCGTGGTGTAATGCGGTGAGGCTGGAGGCGCAGGCGGCGACGTAGTGGTGGATCGGACCCAGGTGCAGGCGTTGCTGGAGGTGGTGGTTGAGGTAGCCGTGCGGTCCCAGGGCGACGGCGTGGTCGGCGTCCGGGGGTGGGGGGGCGTTGAGGGTCGGGGGGTGTGCTTGGGGGAAGTGAATCCGGTGGGCGGCGGTGAGTGCGTGGACCGCGCCTTTGCTGGTGCCGACGAACGTGGGGATGTCTTTGAGGTCAACCCCCGCGGCCATCGCGGCTTCCCGGGCGGCTTTCTCCGCCAATTCGATGACGGGGTCGGTTGCGGTGTGTTGAGCCGCGGTGACGGCCCCAACGGCCCTCGCCAGGTCGACCGGGACAATATCTTCGGGCAGATTCCCGGTCCTGTCTGCCAGCGTATGGCCTGCCAAGAGGTTGGTAAACGTCTGCCAGGCCGAGCCGCCTAGGGGCGTGACGAGTCCGAAACCGGCGATCAGGACGCGGTATCGGTGTTTTTCGGGGGTTTGGGGGTGATTCACAGCATTCACGCGGGCAGTTATATCGCATCGGAGCCGTGGGCGTATCCCCGGTGAGCTTGAGTTCTGAGGTTGAAAACCCTTTGCGGGGTGCCTAGCGGGCGGCGTATAATGTCCACCATGCGAGGCAGGGCCGGATCGACCGTATAGGCGGCGGTATCTGGAAAGTGACGGAGTTTGGGCGAGAGCCCGGCGTCACCCCCCCGGGACAATCCCGGGATTTACCCGCCGGCCCAGGATGGGCGTCGCAGGCAGGGAGGCTACGTAAGTGAACCATCGCATCGACCCGCCATACCTTAAGCATTACTGGAAGCTACAGGCTCCATGAGACAGATAGACCCACGCTTTACCCAGGAGGCCGGCCCGGCTGTCTTCAGCGGGAGCGAACTGCTGGTCAAAGGGGCTCTGGAGACCGAAGGGGGTGTCCACCTCCTGACCGGATACCCCGGCTCCCCGATCGCCGCGTTCTTCGACACGCTCGAAGCACTCGGCCCGCTATTAGATAGTCACGGCGTCGTCGCCAAGCAGGCGAGCAACGAAGCGCTATCTGTGGCGATGGTCAACGGCGCGCAGATGGCGGGCTGCCGGGCGATGACCGCGTTCAAGAGCGTCGGTGTGCATGTCGCGTCCGATGCGTTGGCGCTTGGCGTGCTTGCCGGGACGCGCGGCGACTCCGGCGGGTTGATCGTTTTAGGTGACGACCCCTGGTCGGACTCGACCCAGGTACCGGCTGACTCGCGTTATATCGCCGAACATATCCGCCTGCCGGTGATCGAGCCCTCAACGCCGCAGCAGGTGAAGGACTGGGTGAACCTGGGCTTTAAGCTCGGGCGGGCCGGGGGGATATATATCGGTTACATGATGACGGTCGCCAACGCCGACGGCGGCGGGACGGTCGAGTGTGCGCCGAACCAGTTCCCCGAAATCAACGAACGGCAGAAGGTCTCGCTCAGCTACGAAAAAGACATCGAGCCGAACCTCGATCAGACGGTATTGCTTCCGCCGCGGACCCATCACCGGGAAGACGCTTTAGCGGGACAGTTCAAACGGCTGAAAGCCGAGGCACGCAGGCTGGGGATCAACGAGATACACAACCGCCCGCAGAAGGGCCTGGTCGTCCCACTGGGCTTCATCGCAGCGGGCACGGCGGCGTCTTACCTGGACCACGCGTTGGATGAGCTTGGCCTGACCGGGCGGTTCCCGATTCTTAAATTGGGCATGACCTATCCCGTCGATGGGCAGATCGTCACGGAGTTTGCTCAGCAGTGCGAGCAGTTGATTGTGATCGAGGAACGGCGTGCGTTTGTTGAGCGACAGGTGATTGAGATCCTCAGCCCGTTGAAGCAGGCCGGAGTGATCAAGGCCGATGTCTACGGCAAGGCGTTCCCCGGCGGGCATGAAGGCATCCCCGAGACGCGCGGGCTGAACCCATCCGTGCTGATCCAGCGGCTGATCCCGCTGATTAAGGACCACGCGACGCTGCCGATCGAGTTGACCAATGGCCATCTCGCCGAGCACCTGGAACTACTCGAAAGCACCGGCCGGTACGAGGTGAATATCCCAGAGCGGACGCCGACGTTCTGCCCGGGCTGCCCGCACCGCGACTCGTCCAGCGTGCTGCTTGAACTGCGTAAAGACCTGCTAGATCCGAAGTACATGCTCCGCCAGCACAAGCGCAAGCCCGTAGATATGGTCGCGCACGGCGACACCGGCTGCTACACGATGCTGATGTTCGAGCCAACCAAGGCTTTGATGCACAACTACTCGGGCATGGGCCTGGGCGGCGGGACCGGCGCGGGCATCGACCCGTTCATCGACAACAAGCAGATCGTCTTCATGGGCGACGGCACGTTCTACCACTCCGGACAGATCGCGATCAGTCAGTCGATCTACAACGGCCAAGACCTGACGTACATCATCCTGGATAACAAGACGACCGCGATGACCGGGCACCAGGGGCACGCGGGGATCGAGTTTGATTTGACCGGTAAGCCGATGAACCCGCTGGACATCGAGCGGATCGTCACCGGGCTTGTCCCTAAAAACCTAAAGAAAGACGTGCAGGTTGTCCGGCTGAACCCCGCCGACCGCGATCGGTATCGTAAATTGTTGGAGCAGACCATCCTGGCCGACGGGGTGAAGGTAGTGATCGCCGACAAGGAATGCGGGATCACGTTCCACCGCCGGGCGAGGTCCGCCGAACGCGGGCAGCTTAAGCAGCACGGGTACCTGCCGAAGAAGACGTTCATGAATGTCGCGACCGAGGTCTGCGAGTTCTGCCTTGAGTGTACGAACCAGACCGGCTGCCCCGGCCTGAAGATGACCGGCAGTGACTACGGGCCGAAGGTGCAGACCGACCTGTCCTGGTGTGTCAACGACGGTGCGTGCGAACGCATCCACGCCTGCCCGTCTTTCGAAGAGGTCACCGTTACGCGCAAGCAGCCCAAGCGCATGGGTGATGAGTACGTGGCGCTTGACGACCTGCCCGACCCCGAGCGCCCGATCCACGCGGACCAGGAGACCTGGCGTGCCCACTTCTGCGGCGTCGGTGGGATGGGCATCGGCACCGCGACCTCGATCCTCGTCAAGGCCGGGCACGAGATGGGCTACCAGGTCCGCTTCCTTGACAAGAAAGGCCTGGCGATCCGCAACGGCGGGGTGTTCTCGCAGCTGGTGTACTCAAGGCCAAGACCCAACGGCGAGCACGTACCCACCACCGCGCAGATCCCCTACGGCACGGCCGACCTGCTCATCGGCATCGACTTGCTCGAAGCCGCACGCTCTATCGACCCCAAGCTCCCGTACCGTGTCGCGTCACCCAAGCGAACGGTCGCGGTCGTGAATACCGCCAAGACGCCAACGATCCTGTCGCTGATGGGCCGAGATGACTTCGACATCAAGGAGCTTGAGGACACGCTCAAGCAATACACCCTGGCCAATAAATATGTCGGGTTCAACGTCGGCGAACTCTGCGAGCGCATCCTCGACACCAAGCTCTACGCCAACATTATGATGCTCGGGATCGCCTTCCAGAAGGGCTACCTGCCGCTGACCCGTGAGGTGATCGAGAACGCGATCATCGACGTGACCCGCGGCGAGAAGGACCGCAACCTCCGTGCCTTCACCATCGGGCGCAAGATCGCGGTCAGGC
The DNA here is from genome assembly GCA_029260635.1 of Phycisphaeraceae bacterium. Classification (GTDB taxonomy): domain Bacteria; phylum Planctomycetota; class Phycisphaerae; order Phycisphaerales; family Phycisphaeraceae; genus JAJRRS01. The sequence goes on from JAJDCW010000004.1 coordinate 22,931, forward strand.
CGGACCTCTTTGTCGTCGAGCCGCAGCACGAATACGAAACGTCCAGGCAGGCTCTACGCCGCAAGATCAACACCCTGGCCGCCTGGTACGGGACGGAGTGGGTCGGCCGGGTCATCGACCGCGACAAGGGCGAACGCATCGCCAAGCGATTCCGGGTCCTGATGCGTCAGACCTTCCGATCCACACGCGGCATGCACGTCGAAGACGAGTTGATGCGTGACGTGGTCATCCGGGCTTTTGACTGCGTCCTCTGGGGCGGGATCGACTACGCCAAGCAGTACTGCGACAGGCTCGTCGAGGTCTTCCAGAAAGACGACCCGGCGCAGGGCTACCAGGTCACCCGCGCGGTGGTCTGGAACCTCGCGAAGGTCATGCTCATCAAGGACGAGGTCTATGTCTCGGCGTTGCTGACCAGCCCGGAGAAGTACCGCCGGGACCGCAAGCGCTTCAACGTCAACCCCGAGCGTGGCGACAAGATCACCTACCGCCACCACAACCGTCCGGAATTCGACATCTTCGGCCGACGCATCCGCTTCGAGTGGAAGGCCCGCGACTGGCAGCTGCGGATCATGTCGTCCGGCGCGATCCTGCGCAAGGTCCTGCCCGGCTGGCACAAACGCGAACGGCAATTCCGCGACTGGTACATGCAGCTGGTCGACCGGATCGAATGGAGTGGTGCACGGGATTATCAGAGGTGGGCCGCGATCCTCTCCGTGCCACAGGACGTGACAGGCTACCGCGAGGTCCGCTACCCCAAGCAGGAGATCGCGATGCGCCGGGCCGAGAAACTCCTTGCGATGGACCCGGATACCTTCGAGCCCTCAGTCCTGAAATCGGGGGCCGATGACGAATCACTGGTAAGCCTGCCCGTGGTCCAGCACGCCGGGGTCTGAGGTGTGTAATCTTAAATCTCAGATTACAGATCGCACTTGTCACACCCTGATCACGCCGCCTTGTCGTCGGCGCCGCCTTCCTTGCGGTCATCGGTTGTGGCCGCGACTTTTTTCGGTGTATCGGCCGGGGTCATGCTCCCGCCACCCCCGCCGGCGACGACGTGGGCCAGCTTGTTCAGCCCGTTGTAAGCCGCGATCTTGTAGGCCTCGGCCAGCGTGGGGAAGTTAAAGACGGTGTCGATGAAGAACTCGGCCGTGCCTTCCAGCGCCATGACGGTCTGCCCGATGTGGATCAGCTCGGTCGCGCCGGTGCCGATGGCGTGGACGCCCAGGATCTTATGCGTGTCCTGATGGATCAGTAGCTTCAGCATCCCGATATCGTCACCCAGCAATCGACCCCGGGCGAGTTCTTTGTAGGATGCGACCCCCGCTTCGTAGGGGATCGCTTCCTCGGTGAGTTGTTCCTCGGTCTTGCCGACCATCGAGATCTCGGGCACGGAGTAGATCCCGAAGGGAAAGAGCCGATTAAATCCCGTCGTATCGATGCCAAACGCGTGGCACATGGCCCGACGGCCCTGCTCCATACTCGTGCTGGCCAACGCGGGGAAGCCGATGACGTCGCCTGCCGCGTAGATGTGCTCAGCGGAGGTCTGGTAGTGTTCATTGACTTTCAACCGGCCGCGGTCGTCGAATTCGATGCCTGCGTTATCTAGCCCCAATTCACCGCATACACCCTGACGACCGACCGCGTAGAGCAGGGTCTGCGCCTGCAGCCGTTTGCCGGATTCGAGCGTGGCCTGAATCAGCTTGACCCCGGCGGCGGTCGTGACCTCTTCGATCCCCTCGACCTTCTCGCCCATCCGAAGCGTGATCCCGTCGTTCCGCATGAAGTACTGGAAGGCCTCGTTTATCTCGGTATCCAGGAAACCCAGCACGTGGTGCCGGCCCTCGACGAGCGTGACGCGCACGCCCAGGGTCGCCATGATGCAGGCGTACTCACAGCCGATGACGCCGCCGCCGACCACGATGATCGACTTGGGCAGGTGCTTGAGCCTGAGCAACTGATCGGAACAGAAGACGGTGGTTTCGTTGAAAGGGATGTGGTCCGGTTTGGCCGGGCGCGTGCCGACGCCGACTAAAAACTTGTCGCCGGTGATCATCTCAGCCTCGTCGTCACGGACTACCTGAATGAGATTCGGTCCCTCGAAATGAGCGGTGCCCCAGATCAGGTCGATGCCGTTGCGGTCGAACTGGTCGCCGATGTTTTCCCACTCGTGGCGGATGACCTGCTGGCTGACCGCGACCAGGTCCGCGATGGTGATTTCTTTCTTGGCCCGGTAGGTCTGCCCCAGCAGGCCGCGTTTGCCCTCACCGGTAAGGTGCAACGCAGCCTCGCGCAGGGCCTTGGACGGGATGGTCCCGGTATTGATCTGCGCGCCGCCGAGCACGTTGTTTCGTTCGATGATGGCGACCCGCTTGCCGAGTTTCGCCGCCTGGATGGCCGCCTTCTGGCCCGC
>JAJDCW010000005.1 GCA_029260635.1 Phycisphaeraceae bacterium
GTCTGCCTGTTCGGCGTACTGCTTCATCGCCCACAGCATCGCCGCCCCGGTCCCCTTGGTGTCGCAGGCACCCCGTCCGTAGATTTTGCCGCCGCGCAGCTCACCCCCGAACGGCTCAACCGTCATCCCGTCCACCGCGACGGTGTCCATATGACTATCAAACAAGAGCCAGGGCCGGTCCGCGGCGACTTCATGTGTGATTAGTAATTGATCCGCCCGCCCCGACACAGGGAGCCGCTTTGTTGTCAGCCCCCAAACTTTCGCAACCTGATCAAGCCAGTCACACAACACGGCCTCGGCGCAGTCCCGCCCCGTCAGCGCACTGTTGACGCTGTTAATGCGCACCATGTCCTGGAGTAGTTTGACTACTTCATTAATCATAAATCAGCAATCATTAATGCCTAGAACCTTCTCCGTGTCGGGTTCAGCAGCATGTTGTCGTGGCCGGGCACGATCACGTCGGCGATCTCGACCGCCTCCATGAAGCTCTCCTGCGCCTGGTTGATGTCGTAGGCTCCGCGCAGCACGCGCCCATGTTCAAGGTGTTCCGCCGTCGCCACCGCGTCCCCCGCGATCAGCGTTGTCGAGTTAACGTGACTGAGCAGCAACCCGGCGCACCCGGGGGTATAGCCCGGCAGCGGGAACAGGTCTACCTGATCCGCCAGCTTGTCCGGCGCAGATTCGCAGCGCTTCAAGACCGCCACGTCCTGCTCGATGTGCTTGCGTATCTCCTCGTCTTCTTCCTGCTGGAGCTTCTCGATCAGTGCGACGCCGACCTGTTCGCGTTCGGCCTCGGCGATCAGCCAGCGGGCCTTGGGGAACGCGGTGATCCCCCAGCGGTGCGACGGCCTGAAGCAGGTCAGGAACACATCGGTTACGTCCTCGGGGCTAAGCCCGCAGCGCTCTGCCAACCTTGCGGCGATCACCTGCCCGGGCAACGCCGGGTCAACCAGTATTACACGGTCTTCGCTGCGCACCAGCGTCGTCGTCGCGTGCGGCGTCCGGGCCTCCATCTGCTTGTCCCACAACTCGTGCACGCTCAACGCGCCGATACTGATGATCCGGTAGTCCATAGTGCGTATTAACCTATCGTTTTGACCCACTCTAGCGAGCCGCGGCCGGAAGGTCGCGGGGTACAATCAGGCGTATTATTTTGCGGCCTCACGGCCGCGGCTCGTGGCGATCCGTTTATTCCTTAAAGTGATCCACATGAAGCCACGGCAGCTTCCCGCCGTGCTGCTGCTTCTTCTGTTTCATCTTCTCGATCACCAGCGGTGGCAGCATCCGGTGCAGCCGGTCGATATCCCCGCCCGCCGCGATCTGCTTGATCAGCGTCGAACTGGCGAAGGCGTGCGCGTCCCCGGTCATCGTGAAGACCGTCTCGACGTCCGCGATCGCCCGGTTGGTCAACGCCAGCTGGAACTCAAAGTTCAGGTCCGTCACGTTACGCAAGCCACGCAGCACCGCCGTCGCCCCGACCTCCCGGGCGAAGTCCACGGTCAGCCCCTGATAGCTGCGGACCTCGACGTGGGCCTCACACTGGTCGCGGACCAGTTCCTCGATCATGGCCGTGCGTTCATCCACGCTGAACAGTTCCCCCTTGGCCGGGTTCTGCCCGATGGCTACGATCAGCCGGTCAAACAGCCGCTGTCCCCGGCCGATCACGTCCAGGTGCCCGTTGGTGATCGGATCAAACGTACCCGGGAAGAGCCCGATTTTTGGCTGATCTTTCATCCCCGAAGTATATCAACGCCCACTCACACCCGCCCCCGGTATCCACTCGGTCCCGGATCGCGTGTGTCTATTAAATAGTGACCACCACTACCCCTACGGCCTCTCCCCAAAGCCCACGGATGGCCGTCCCCGGCCTTACGTGGGGTCGCCCTAATTAAACGACTCCCCAAGAATCCCCCTTAAACCCCCTAATCCCGTTTGAGTCCATCGGGGTTATTACCCAGCCTGCATAGGCCCAACCCCTCAAACCATCGGATCTATTTTTTGACCCTAACCGCTGGACACGGCGGCGATTGAATGGGTTACTTCCCGTGTTGCCGATGCGGGCGGCGGCGAGAGCCGATCAGCACGCAGGCACCCGGCCGAAGCGTCTTGTACCCGCACACCGGCCGATATCCCATCACCCTGGATCGGGTCTCGTACCGGCATGCCTCCCCGGTCGAGACCTTTTTTTTGCGCTTATTTCCAGCCATCCCGACACCTCTACCCCCCTACATAATCAGCAATCCACACCAGCCCACGCCAATAAAAAGATAGTTAAGTCATTATGGCTTTTCTAGAAAAGCCTTTTACTTTGCCACAGGTAATTCAGCGATATCTCCAGGCATCATTTGGTTAAAGGGGTGCGGCGGCGGGGGCGGCTGGGTGGCGATCATGGTCACCGTTCGTTTTGACAAATCACTCCCCAGCCTGTGTAATACTTGACTCGAAACAGCAGGGCCGTGCGGCTCTGCACTTCCTGGCACCCGCGGAGCCGTAGCCACGGCCGAGCCCCATGAGGCGTCCCGCCAACACGGGATGAATTAAGTTATGGCCAACTACACCGGCCCCAAAGTCAAGCTCTCCCGTCGTGTCGGCGTCCCAATCGCCGACATCCCCAAGCACACCGCAAAACGCCAGCTCAACCCACCGGGCATGCACGGCTTCCGTGGCCGTCGCCTCCGTGACTACGGTATCCGCCTGAATGAGAAGCAGAAGCTGCGTTACCACTACAACGTCTTGGAGCGTCAGTTCCGCGGCTACATGCAGAAGGCTTCGACCACCAAGGGCAACACCGGTCAGGTCCTTATGCAGCTGCTCGAGCAACGCCTGGATAACGTGATCCGCCGTATGGGCTGGGCACGCACGATCTGGGCGGCACGTCAGTTGGTCGGCCACGGCCACATCCTGATCAACGGCCGCAAGACCGACATCCCGTCCTATCGTGTCTCGATCGGTGACGAGATCACCCTCAAGCCGAGCATCCAGAAGGTCGTCCGCGAGAACATGGAAACCATGCCCGGCCACAACGTCCCCGGCTGGCTGATGTTCGACCCCTCGACCCTGACCGCCAAGGTCACCGCCGACCCGACCCCCGACGAGATCCCCTTCGACGTCAACATGAACCTGATCGTCGAATTCTACCGCTAAATAAGCGGCTCACAACAGACTCCCCAAGGCCCACGTTCGTCGAACGTGGGCTTTTTTACTACACTTCAGGCTCATTCAAACCACACACAGGAGCTCACTCATGGGCCTGATGGACGGAAAAAAAGGCATCGTTTTCGGGATCGCCAACGACCGCAGCTACGCGACGTTTATCACCAAGAGCCTGATCGAGCACGGGGCGACCTGTGGGTTTACGCACCTGCCGGACCCAAAGGGCAAGATGGAACGCCGCTGCCGGATGGCGGTCGAGGAGTTGGGCGTAACAGACCCCTGGCTGGTCCCTTGCGACGCCTCGAAAGATAAGGAACTCGATACCGTCTTCGAGAAGATCAGCAAGGACTTCGGCGAGATCGACTTCATCGTCCACTCGATCGCCTTTGCGGACCGTGAATTCCTGAAGGTCGGCAACTTCCATACGACCACCCGTGAGGCCTGGACGCAGGCGTTGGACATCAGCGCATACACGCTGCTGGCGATGGGCCAGCGGGCCGCGAAGGTCATGCCCAACGGCGGGTCGATGCTGGCGATGAGCTACTACGGCGGCGAGAAGGTCGTCCCGGGCTACAACGTCATGGGGGTCGCCAAAGCAGCCCTCGAGCACACGGCCAAATACCTCGCGTTTGACCTGGGCGAGAAGAACATCCGCGTGAACACCATCTCGGGCGGCCCCTTGCGGACCCTGGCCGCCTCAGCGGTCGGCGGGATCAGCGATATGTTCGACCACCAGGAACGTAAAGCCGCTATGAAGCGGAACATAACGGGCGAAGAGGTCGGCGGGACTGCGGTCTATCTGCTCAGCGAGTTGTCCAGCGGCGTGACCGGCGAAAACATCCACGTGGACGCAGGTTTTAGTATCGTCGGCCTCTAAACCGATAGCACAGTTAGGCTCAGGCTGCGCTCGGCTCCCCGGATGGACGCCGTCGCCGGGCCCGCGTTGACGTGACGTCCACGCTCACCCGAACCAGCACGGAGGCTGACCGATGCCCATCCGATTCCGTTGTCAGGACTGTAGTTCCCGCGTCAAGGTCCCCGAAGGCACCCAGGGCAAGCAGGTCAAGTGCCCGCGCTGTGGCCGGGTCCAGTCGGTGCCCCATCTTCAGGACCAGTCA
>JAJDCW010000006.1 GCA_029260635.1 Phycisphaeraceae bacterium
TTGATGACGGCCCGGCTTGGTAGAGCGATAACCCGGTGCGTATGGCCTGCGCCCGTCACCCGGGGTGGGCAGAGGGGGCGGATGCGGACGGGTTGGCTACCCATCTATATAGATGCAGGCCCGGCCGACGTTGTGGCGGATAAACGAGATGACGAGGCGGTGTGCTTCTCAGGCCCCGCGTCTGGTAAGCATGAGTGTGGCACCGAGTAGCACCCATGCGGTTGCCGGTTCGGGGATGCTGGCGGAATTCGTGGGCGGGACGCCGGTGTTCCAGTTGGCCAGTACGATGTTCAGGTCGTCGATGCCGACGAAGGCGTCGCCGTTGCCGGCGATGTCGCCTTGGGCGTGGTTGGCGAGTCCGACATTCTGATTCCAGTTGGTGAGGATGACGCTCAGGTCGTCGATGCCGACGAAGCCGTCGGCGTTGATGTCGCCGGGGAGGTTGACGCGGAAGACCTCGCCGTTGAGGTCGACGAAGTAGAGGTTGCCGGCGGTGTCTTCGGTGATGGCGGCGATGCTGTTGATGTTGCCGATCGCGGGGTCGAAGTCGTCGTTGATGCGTGCGACCGTGTTGTCGGGGTCCGCCGGGTCGAACGACCAGATGTGCTGGTCGACGAAGTCGGCGAAGATGTACTTGCCCTGAAGTTCGGTGACGGGGCCGCGGTAGAGCAGGCCGCCGGTGACGGAGTCGCCTGTGAAGTTGCCTGTGCCAAGCGAGGGGTAATCGTAGATGGGGCCGACGTGGTCTGCCGGTTCGGGTCCGCCGACGCCGCCGGAAGGGGTGGCGATATCGCCTTCGCGTAGGCGCCACCCGTAGTTCTCGCCGCCTTCGCTTGAGGCGGGCTGCATGTCGATCTCTTCGCGTGCGCCCTGGCCGACGTCGCCGATGTAGAGGTCACCCGTGAGCCGGTCGAAGCTGGCGCGGAAGGGGTTGCGCAGGCCGTAGGCCCATATCTCGTCGTCGCCGGCCACACCGACGAACGGGTTGCCCTCGGCGCCGATACCGTTAGGGATAGCGTAGTCTCGTGTGTCGTCACCCAGGAAATCATCGCCATCGACATTGATGCGCAGGACCTTGCCCAGAAGGTTGTCGGTGATGTCCTGCGCGTTGCCGATGCCCGCGGTGTGGCCCGTGCCGGAGTCGTTACTCCCGCCGCCGTCGCCGGTCATGATGTAGAGGTAATTGCCGGCGTCGGTCGGGCTGAAGCCGATCCACCCGCCGTTGTGGTTGCCGCCGGGCTGGCCGATGCTCAGGACCTCGTTGGGTGTTGCGTTGGCGGTGTTGTCGGTCAGCGGGTTGGTGACGGTGTACTCACGGATGCGTGTGGTCAGGGCGGTGCCGCCGACGACGGGTGCGGTGGTGACGTTGACGTAGAGCTTCCCGTTGTTCGCGTAGTCCGGGTGGAAGGCCAACCCGAGCAGGCCGCCCTCGAAGAAGGTGTCGGTGTCGGTGATGTTCAGGAAGCTGGTAGGGTTCACGATGCCGGTGGTCTTGTCGAGGACCTTGATCGCGCCGCCGCGCTCGACGATAAATAGCTCATCCGATCGGCCGGGCGCATGAGTCGCGTAGATCGGCGAACTGAGCCCGCTGGCGACGCGCGTGGTGACGAACGCGGCCTGTGCCTGCGGTGTCATCAGGCAGGTCGCCGCCACGGCCAGACCGATAGCGAGGACGCGTGGGGCGTGTGGGATCTTGGTAAGCATGGTGTGTCTCCGCCTCGATAAATAATTGAGAGCGAAGCCATTATACCCGACGATTCAGCAGACCCAATAGGCCCGTAAATATGAGCATAGAAGCGGGTTCCGGGGCGTCGGAGGCTTGATTAGACGTGTTTGGTGCCCCCGGCGGCGTGCCGGCGTTCCAGTTGCCCAACACGAGGTTCAGATCGTCGATGCCGACGAAGCCGTCGCCGGAGGGGTCGGCCAGTGGGTTGGCGGGTGGGATGTTCTGGTTCCAGTTGGCGAGCACGCTGTTCAGGTCATTGATGCCGACGAAGCCGTCACCGTCGAGGTCGCCGGGGAGTACAACTTCGAGTGAGTATGACGTCGCGTCCTGATTGACCTGCCAACCGAGCCCGCCGGAGAGCGCCGGGAGGTTTTCGTTTGCGAAAACACCGGTGAGTGTGGTGGCGGTGATGAGTTGGAAGGTGTCGCCGAGTATGGGGGTGAAACCACTGAGCAGGAACACATCCAGTGTGCCCTCGAGCGCGAGCGAGCCTTCGACTTCCAGGATGTCGAACTCGGGCGTCGCGGCGAGTGTCCCGCCTAGTTCGAGTTCGGTCACGCCTGCGGGTTCGATGCCCAGGTCGCCGCGGTGGATCAGCTTTCCGACCGTGCTCAGGTCAACCCCGCCCAGGCCCTGGACTACGTCGGCTTCGCCGTTCGGCAAGCCAGGCGGGATGCCCGGCGCGGTGCCGGCTCCGCCGATGATCTTCACGACCCGGGTCTCGCCGCCCAGGAATTCCAGCGTGACGATGGTGACTTCGCCATCGCCCTCGATTTCCCATTTGTCGATGCTGGATGGCGCGTCCTTGACGGTAATAATGCTGCTATTCTCGACGATCGCTTCGATGAGTTCGAGTTGGTCGATCCCGTTACCCGCGACCGGGAAAAACGCCAGAATCCCCATGTCGGTCGTCCAACGCGAGTCGGCCACGCCGTCGTTGGCGGGGTTCAGGACCGGGAAGACGTCGTAGAACTGCACGGTCACGTCGGCGTTGACGGCGCTGAGGGTAGTCGGTGTCCCGTCGAAGGGTTGAGACAACTTATCGATCAAGACGGTACCGTTGGATGCGGTCACTTCGGGGATATCGAGCCCGCCTGTGCCGGTCGTGGTGATGTTGTGTCCGCCCTCGATCTCGCTCCGACTGATGGTTATGTCGGTATCCGTCAGCGAGACAGACGAAGTGCCCGGCACGTTGCGTTCGAGTCGAAGCGTGCCGCCGCCGGCGATCGAGCTGTCGGTCAGGTCGGTGGTGTTGGCTTCCAGCGTTAGCGAGTCGGCGTCCCCGATGTTTGCGGTGACCGCGGTGCCGGTGATTGCCTGCCCACGCCATTCGACTTGCACACCCGAGTCGTCGGTATTCAGAAAGAAGCCGGCGTACTGATGCGTATCCGAGTTGACCTCCCATTGGGCGCCGTTCTCACCGCTGTAGCCGCCACCGTCCCAGTCCCAGCCGGTGTGGTTCTCGATATTCCAATCGCCACCGGTCTGGGTTACCTCATCGAACTTCGCGCCCCATGCCCCGGTTGTGGGCCCGGTGCCGGTCCCGGTGATTTCTGCGTTGGGTCCGTTGAGGTGGTGGAGGATGTTATCCCCGGGGTTGATCGGGGTGAACGTCTCAAGCCTTGTCCCGTTGTTGGTCTCCACACGTATGTCGGCTCTGCTTCCCCATGTGTCGATCCCGATAGACAAAGGATCGCGTTGGATACTGTGCTCGCCTCGGATCGTAGTAGAGCCGTCGTGGATGAGGCTGGCATTGTTTAGAATGACCGCCAGGTCTTCTTCGATGGTCGTTGTGCCCCCCATAACGTTTAACTGATTAATCAAGGTAAAGGTGACGCCGCTGCCGACGGTGCTGCCGCCGGAGCCGATCGTTATGTCGTGGTCGGTCGCGGTGAAGGTGGTGCTATTGGCGAAGACCGCCTGTTCAGCGCGCAACTCGGGTCGGTCGGTCGGGTCGCCCGGCTTAGGCGTTCCGGTAACTGCGCTGACGCCCGACACGCTCAGCAGTCCCTGAATGTTGACCTCGTCCGCATCCGGTTGTGCGTTGGTGCCCTCGGCGACATTGAGTTGACCGTTGTCGAGCGTGAGGATGTCTAGGGTGACCATTACATCGGGGTTGACCCCGCCGAGGTTGAAGGTGGCGTTGTCGAGGATGAACCCGCCGCCGGGTTCGGAGGCCAGGGTCGAGACGGCGGACTTGGTCACGATCGTATTCTTGAACGTCGTCGGGACACCGCCTTTATTAGCGAGCGTACCGTTGAAGATCCACGCCCCCGGGCCGGAGACGGTCCCGCCGGAGAGGTTGGCCGGTCCGTTGTGGATGGAATTGGTGTCCGATGAAACTTCGGTATTGAATGTGATGTTCAGCTCGTTGATGCTGGGGACGCCGCCTTGGAACGTGGTCGTCCCGGACTGCACATCCAGGACGTTGAAGCTGGTGCTCGAGTCGGTGAAGGTGACGGGGATCGTGACGGTGGTGGTGTGGGTGTTCTGGATCTGGCCGTTAAAGGTGGCGCTGCCGCCGAAGCCCCCGATCGACAGGGGGCCCGACCCCGTGACGTCGTTATCGACGACATGCGGGCTGCTGTACTCGAACGAGATCGAGCTGGTGGCGTCGTTGCTGATGAGCCCGGTGCCTGTCACACCGCTCATAGCCCGTAGTATGGAGTTGTCCAAGACAATCAGGTTGCCGTCGTTGTCGACGGCATCGAAGTAGATGACTTGTGCGCCCTCGTCGGCGGTGATGGTAGCGGTCGGGTCGAGCGAGAGCGGTACGTTAACGTTGAGCGTCGGTGAGGTGCCGAATGGTTCCTTGGCGATGAGGATGTCCTGGTTGAGCCCGAGGGACAGGGTCGACCCGGGTGCGCCCAGATTGATGCTCGTAGTCTTAGCGATCTGCCACTCGCCGCGGTTCGAGGCGTCTTGTGCCGCCATCGTGGTCGGGCCGAAGACGTCGACCTGGAGCGTGCTGAACCCGCCGCCGGGGCTGAGCAGCCGTGCGTTCTGGCTGATGTTGCCGATCAGGTTGATGAAGTTCCTCGGTGTCTTGATCAATGACGAGGTCCCGTCGGTAAACAGCGTTGCGGTGTTGATCGTCAGCGAGTTGCCGCCGAAGTCGATCTGCCCGTCGAAGACGGCCTGGGTCAGCCCACCCAGTATCACGGTATCGACCGAGGAGTTGATCGACCCGCTGCGTTGCGCGGATATGGTGGCCTGATTGTTGGTCAGCACGCCGTTGTTGACCTGGATGTGCCCGTCGAAATCGGACACCAGCACACCGCCGGGGTCCACGGTGACGTCCATGTTGTTCATCGGGATGTTGGCGGTGGCTTCGCGTGTGGACAGCGTGCTTTGGATGATCAGTTCGCTGTCGACGCCTGTCCCGTTGAACGTGTTGGTGCCCGAGGTGGCCTGCAAATCGCCGGAGCCCGCCAGCGTGACCGGGCCGTCGACCACCACGACGGTTGAGAACAGGAAGATGTCGAGCTTGTCACCCTCCAGCGGGATCGTGGTGTTGTTGGTGATGGTGTTGCGCAGGGTGGTTGTCCCGACGACATCGACCACCACGTCGCTGAATTCGACGTCATCGAGCGAGGCCCCAAAGAGCTTGACATCGCCGCCCGTGCCGGGCCCGCCACCCCCGCCGCCCACGGTGCCGCCAACAATCCAGGAGCTGTTGACGATAAGGTCTCCCCCGGCCTGTACGGTGGTGGTCGCGTTGGTGTTGTCGTAGACCGCGGTTGCGCCGAACACCTCGCCGATGTTCATGGTTCCGCCGCTGCCGACGGTGACGGTGTTGAGGTTGGCCGTGTCGCCCTCGACGTTGAATGTGCCTGCTACGTTGATCTGCCCCGCGTTGCCGCTACCGTTACCGATAATCTCGATCGTGCCCCCGCCGTTGACATCGAGCTGCGCCGAAGAATCCAGCACGATCGAGTCGATGGTGTGGCTGCTGCTGACAGCCACCGAGGCCGAGTTGATGACGGCCCGGCGTATTGAATCGGGCACGCCGTCGGGGTCCCAACTGGTGATGTCACTAAAGCTTCCGCCTGACGCGGGGCCGTCCCAGGTCGAGATGGGGGGCAGCACGCCGGTGAACGGGACGGTGAAGAACTGGTCGCCGGCGATCGCCGTGGTGTCGATCGGGCCGAAACCGAGGTTGGCGGTAAAGTCCGGCAGGGGCGAGAGGAACTGGTTCGAGTAGAACCCGGTGTTGGAAACGACAAAAGATGTCACGTCGATGTCACCACTCGGACCCCCCAGCAACGCCGAAGCGATGCTGAACTCGATGCCCGAGGTGGCAGTCGATGCGTTCGCATCGGGCGTCCCCGGGCCTGCGCCGACGCCCAGGGTGTTGGCATTGGTCCACGCGATGTCCAGCCCGCCTGCGCTGCCCGTGGCGGTCCCGGCATCGGGGTCGCCCGATAGGATCAGGTTCACCACCTGCGAGTCATTCGTCAGGTCGCGCAGCGACGCGGTCAGGCTGCCCGCGTTGTCGTAGAGAAACAACGCAAACTCCGGCGCGGTATCGAAGGTCGAGCCGTCGATGATGTTCTGATCGAAGTTGGACCCGCTGGTCGGGATCGTGGCGCTGCCCCCGGCGGCGGTGTCGAAGAGGAAGACCAACCGGTTACCGTTCGTCTCCAGGTTGCCCGTGGTGAGTATCGACAGGTCGCTGCCGTCGTTCAGCGCGAACGCCTCGTTCAGCTCGGAGAAGTTGTCGCCGAACCCGGTGCTGATGGTCTGCGTCGCCAGCTCGGGGTCGTATTCACTCGGATCAAACAGGCCGTTGACGATGATTTGTGCGTGCGCCGGTGGGGCGGAGATCGCCGCGACCATCACTAAGATTGCTGGCAGTATCGTTTGCGGTTGGATAGACATGGACGACGCTCCTCCCGCGGGTGCCACGGTGTCTGAGCAGAAACAGGATCATCAACCTCGCCGAGCTACCAGATATGACAGGCACATCAATAGGCCCGTACATACTAGGCCGCCGCCACCGATCGGGCGCGACCCAAATACTAGGTATAGATTAAGCGATGGGCCCGGGGATATCTAGGAAAAACTTGCGGTGTAAATCTGGGGTACGGATTATCCCTGGGAACCCCTCTGCGCACTGTTTACGGTGTTTTGACCCGACTTACGCCTGATTCCGCCATCGTAATAGGGCAGGCAAACCGAGGCTGAATAGCAGGATGCCGGACGGCTCCGGGATGTTGGCTGTCGAGTAGGATGCCCCGGGCGGTGTGCCGGCGTTCCAGTTGCCCAGCACAGTATTGAGGTCGTTGATGCCGACGAAGCCGTCATCGTTATTGAAACATAGGAGAGTATTAATCGTTTCCGCTGTCGCGTCCCTCGATCCGCTCGATGTCGCGGATGTAGGCCTCGGTGCGGTCGAGTTCGCGCTTGAGGTGGCGTACGCGCAGGAGGGATTTTACGCGGGTGATCAGTTCGAGTTTATTGACGGGCTTGGTGACGAAGTCGTCGGTGCCGGACTCGACGCCGCGCTCGATGTCGCCGAGTTCGTTTAGCGCGGTGACCATCATGATCGGAATGGTGCGCGTCTTGGGATCGTCCTTGAGTTTTCGACAGACATCGAAGCCTGACATGCGCGGCATCATCACGTCCAGCAGGATCAGGTCGGGGGTGGGTTTGTCGGGGTCTTCGACGATCTCGATGGCGTCCATGCCGTCGTAGGCGGTGAGCACCTTGCAGGGCAAATCATCGAGGTAGGCCTGGATGAGTTCGACGTTCTGCTGATTGTCATCCACAACGAGGATGACGGATTCGCTGAGGTCGAAGTCCTCGCCCGCCCCGGAAGTTTGTGTTTCTGCGTGGGTGGTGCCGGGGTTACTTCCGGGGACGTCGGGCTGTTGGATGTCCGGGTCGGATGCGTTCATCGTGTCGTGTCCTGAGTGATCCGGCTGAGTCGTCGGCGTAGCCGGGTCAGCGCGGGGTCGTTGGTTTGTTTGATTCGGTATTGTAGGGCGAGCAGGTCGGCGGGGTCGTCCACGTCGTGCCAGGGGGCGAAGTCCAGGAGAGTCAGGCCGGCATCCTTGGCTGCTTGATGGGTCTGATGGTACACGGCGGGGGTCCCCCAGTCGATGCCGGCGAGCAGGGGTGGGGGCAGCCGTTTGGCGGCGAGACACCAGTATCCACCATCATCTACCGGGCCGATGGCGGCGTCGGCGGGGGCTAGATTGTCCCAGAGGGTGGCAAGGGTTTGAGTGGGGATATCGGGGCTGTCAACGCCGAAAAATACGGCGGGGCCTTGGTTTAGGGCGTTCCAGACGTGGGTGATCCGATCGCCCAGGTTGCCGGTGCCTTGGTCTACCACTTGGAAGGTGGCGGGTAATTCGTACTCGAGTGTCGGGTCGTGGGCCTGATCGGGTGCGGCGGTTTGGCTATCCAGGGCCAGATAGTGCCGGCCGGGAAGGTGGGTGGCGAGGCGGTCCAGGACGCATTCGAGCATGGCGGCGTGGGCCTGGGCCGCCCGGTAGGGGGTGAACTCCATGGTGAGCCGGGTCTTGACCCGGCCGGGGATCGGGCGCTTGGCCATGACGACGATCGCGGGCGTCTCCGCTACGCCGGGCATAATTGATGGGTCATTATTCATTGTAATAAAACAACTTACGCAGTACGTGCCTTTCAGCTGGTTTGCTATTATCCCTTGATATGAGTAAGATGGACAATCCGCTATTTTCGGGGCCGCGCCCTATTCAGCTTGCTTTGGACCAACGGCCGGTACGCCGGGGTGTATTCCAGACGGGCCGAAAACTTGGTTGAATCGTTCCCGGGGATTCATGACCGGGTTGTTTTTGGGCCGAAGAATTATCGGAATCACCCCGCAAAGGTGCATCATCGACCAGCCGGATGGTCGCAGGTTTGTTAGAGGAGCTCGAAGAGATTGACTGCCATGACAACTACTGTTTACGACGTGAATAGCCCGTGGGAAGACCGATGGGCGATGCCTGAACTCGACCAGTTGCTGACCCCGATCGAGGAGCAGCGGCGTAAGGTCGTGGACATCCTGATCAAAGAGATCTCGGCGTACCCGGGCGTGCATCAGACGCTGATCTGGCACGGGACGGCGTGGAAGTGGACGCTACAGTTCTCGTTGTATGGCGAGGATGGTCAGCTGATCGATACGCTGGCCTACCTGGTGCCGAACCCCGAGTCGCCGGTGCTGTGTGTGCCCTTGAAGCCGGAGACGGTGGAGAAGCTGCCGCTAAAGCGGCTGAACCGCTACATCCGTGACGGGATCCGCGTCGCCAAGCGTGCGGTCGAGATCTACTGGGCGGTCTGGAACCCCACCGCGGTGACGGAGACCGAGCACCTGATGGACCTGATCAAACGCCGCCATAAGATCATGCTGGCGAATTACGCTGAGAAGCATGCGTAGATCGACCTGGTTATAAGATGAATCCATGAAACCCACGGCGAGAGCGTCGTGGGTTTTTTTATTTCGCGGGTTAATCTGGGGGGGGACTAACGGCTCGGGATGCGTAAATTGGCGTGCGGTGGGGGGTAAGAAAATTTATTAAGAAAATCATTGACCTTTGGTCCCGGGAGCCGATAATTAGGGTGTCGGCGGAGTCGACATTCAGGGGCGTTGGGAAACCCGGCGTGTCTGATGGGAAGACGAGGCCGATCGAGCGCCGGTGCGGAGCCCCCTCCCCCGGTGAGCGCGGTGCCCCGCAAGACGTTACGGGGCTTAATAACTCCGGCGGCTGTGTTGGACGCGGCTCTTTTGATGGTCGCGTTCCAGTGGCGGTGACGGCTGGAACGGTGCTTTCTCAGAATGGAGGTGATCCTTGGATAATGAATTTTGTACGAGCGTCCGGAGTGGGCTGCATTAGGCAGCTCGACGGGGCTGATCCGCAGCTCCCACACCGGACCGACAAGCTACGCCCGCCCCGATGCGTCGGGGCGGGTTTTTTATTGGTGGCTGGGGGTAGGGTCTGGGGTGCAGGGTCTAGGTCTTGTCAGAGATCAGGGGTGGGTGATTTTGAAGTGATGGTTTCATTCATTTAGTTCCGGCTTGACCCCATACCCTGGACCCCAGGCCCCACAGTCTTGCTACACTCGTTTAATGCCCAGCGAAGAACAGGATGCACTTCTCGCGCTGACGCTGACCGAGGGGTTCGGGCAGGCGACGATGACGCGTTGCATCGAACTGTTCGGCAGCGCGGGGGCGACGCTCGAAGCTAAATCACACCACCTCGCAGAGATCGAACGTGTCGGTTCGACCAAAGCGCGGCGCTTACGTAGCGCCTTGGATGAAACACTGCGTAGCGACCTGATTGCCACGGAACACGAACTCATCGCGCAGTACGGCGTGAAACTGATCGGCATCAACGACGACGGGTATCCGACGCTGTTGAAGCACATCCCCGACCCGCCGATGCTGCTGTGGGTGCGTGGGGAGATGGTCGAGCAGGACGCGCTGGGGCTGGGGATCGTGGGTTCGCGCAAGTGTTCGCAGTACGGTCGGGAGCAGGCGGACCGGTTTGCGAGCCTGTGTGCGCAGAGCGGGTTGTGCATTATCAGCGGCGGGGCACGGGGGATCGACGCGGCGGCGCACCGGGCGGCGCTGCGGAGCGGCGGGCGGACCATCGCGGTGATTGGTTCGGGGCTGGCCAAGCCCTACCCCAATGACCACGCGGAGCTGTTCGACACGATCGCGGAAGAGGGCGCTGAGCGGGGGGCGGTCATCAGCGAGTTCCCGATGAACACGCCGCCGAACGCACAGAACTTCCCCAGGCGTAACCGGATCATCTCGGGGCTGTCGCTGGGTGTGCTGGTGGTCGAGGCCGCGATGCGCAGCGGCGCGTTGATCACGGCCAGGCTGGCAGTCGAGGAGCATCACCGCGAACTGATGGCGATCCCCGGGCGGGTCGATGCGGCGTCGTCGGCGGGCTGTCATAAGATCATCCGGGAGGGCTGGGCGACGCTGGTGACGAACCCGGCGGACGTGCTGGATGCGCTGGGCGAGGCGGGGCAGATGCTCAAGGTCGGGATGATGGGGGAGGCCGAGCCGGAAGAAACGCATACGGGTGAGGCGGTGGGGTTGACCGAGGTACAGAAGAAACTGGTGGACGCGATGGCGGGGCCGAGCTCGCTGGATCAACTGGTGGCGTGGACGGGGCTACCGATCCATCGGGTGCAGGCGGAACTGACGATGCTGGAGATACGTGGGGCGGTCCGTCGCAATGGTGGGCTGTTTACCAGGAAAAAATCTTGACACGGCGATCTGCGATCGCCCGCTAAACGGGGGGCGGGCTGTGTGGGTGTGGGGCCGGATCGGGTGTCATGTGATATAGTTTGTGGCTCGATTATATCAGGGTTTGGCGGCGGCGGCTGTATCTGGAAGGTTTACCATGCTCCCGGTTTATGACTTGAAAACAGCCGATGGCAACGCGGGACTCAAGGCCTGCCTCGAACGCCTGCGTGCCACCACGAATACCGGGGGCGATGTAGCAACAACCGTGGCGGACATCCTCGCCGACGTACGCAAGCATGGCGACGCGGCGTTGACACGATACATCCAGAAATTCAGCAGCCCTTCATTCACGCAGGATCGTCTGCGTGTGTCGGCTGAGGATTTGGCGGGCGCGGTGGATAAGGTTGACCCGGCGCTGTTGGACGCGATCAAGACGGCGATCGAACAGGTGCGAAAATATCAGCAACACGTGATGCCAAAGCCCGTCGATCCGGTGACGATCGGCGGCGCGGAGCTTGGGCTGCGTTTTTCCGCAGTCGATAGTGTTGGCCTGCACGTGCCCGGCGGGACGGCGGTGCTGTTCTCGACACTCATCATGCTGGCGGTCCCGGCGATCGTCGCAGGGGTGGACCCTTCACGGATCACGGTGGTACACCCGCTGCCGACACGACGCCCCGGTAGCTCTCAAGGTGATGTTCAAGCAGACACTTCCGGGGGGGATGATATCTCGCCGATCGTTTTAGCGGCGGCGCACCTGTTGGGGATCGACAAGGTGTACCGCGTCGGCGGGGCGGAGGCGGTGGCGGCGCTGACGTTCGGGACGGACACGGTTTCGCCGGTCGACTTCATCGCCGGGCCCGGCAACGTCTTTAGCCAACTCGCCAAGGCGCAGGTCAACGGCACGGTCGGCATCGACGGGTTCTACGGGCCAAGCGAGATCGTCACCATCGCTGACGACTCGGCTGATCCGGTGCGCATCGCCGCGGACCTGATCGCGCAGGCGGAACACGACCCGGGCAAGTGCTTCCTCGTCGTCTGGTCGCGGGTGGTGTTGGATGGGATCGTGGCGGAGGTGAAGAACCAACTGGGTGGCCGCAAGCGGCGCGACGCGATCGTGCGAGCGCTGGAGAATGAGTCGTGCGCGGTCTTGGTGAAAGATATTGATGAGGCCGCCGAGGTGGCGAACCGCTTTGCGGCGGAGCACGTGAACCTGGCGGTGAAGGATGTCGATGCGCTGATGGCTAAGGTCTGTCACGCCGGGGAGGTGTTCCTGGGTGACTCGACGCCGGTCGCGGCGGGCGATTACTACGCCGGCCCGAGCCACTGCCTGCCGACCGGCACCACGGCGAGGTTCACCAGCGGCGTCAGCGTCTACACCTTCTTGAAACGCACGGGCACGGTGGCGTATCGGGATGGGATGCCC
>JAJDCW010000007.1 GCA_029260635.1 Phycisphaeraceae bacterium
TCGTAGGCGTCTTCGTCGAGCCCGCGGTGGTGGATGCGGATGACGCGGGCCAGGGCATCGCCCAGCAGCGGGCCGACGGCCTCGGCGGTGTCGAGGACGGACTGGTCGAACGGGTCGGAGCTGTCTCGGAAGAGCGTAACGATCGCCAGTGATTCGCTGTCCGATCGGCAGGCAAACGAGAGCACGTGTGAATCCACCATGAAGGCGGCGTCGCCACCTAGCAGGTGGGCCAAGCTCTGGTTGTCGGTGACATGCAGGAGGTCCTCACGCTGCGCGATCTTCGGGGCCACGACGTCGGCCAGGTGCTGCAGAAGCATGTCGGCGGACTCGGGGGTGCAGTCGTAGTTGACATACCCGCCGAGGGTGTACTCATCCATACTTGAGGGGAGGAAGACGGCGGCGTTGGTCGCGCCGGCCTTCTCGACGAGGTGCTCGAGGGTTTTGCGAAGCAGGTGTTCGAGGTCCAGCTCGTCACGGATGACAGCACCGAATTCGGAGGCCTGCACGACCTGCTGCATCTGCCCGGCCAGTTCCTGATAGGCCGTGACCAGGTCGTTGCAGAGGATGTCCACCTGCTTGCTGACATCGACGCGGGCCTGGTTGAGTTTCTTGCAGAGCCGACGCAGCCGGCGGACGCGCTGTGCCTGGTCGCGGCTCTTGTGCTGCTTGGCGATGACCTTGCGGATGCGTTCGTCGGCGTCCTTGACGTCGAAGGGCTTGACGATGAAGTCCGATGCGCCGACACGCAGCGCCTTGATGGCGGACTCGGTATCCGGTTCGTCACCGATCAGGATGGTCGAGGTGACGCGCCGGCTCTTGTCGATCTCGGCGGCGAGGTCCAGGCCGTTGCCGTCGGGCAGCGCGGGGTTGATGACCGCGATATCGATGGCGTGTTCGGTCAGGTGGGCGCGGGCCTCGGTGAGCGAGCGTGCATAAGCGAGCTGGAGCTGTTCGCCATTAGGTGCGGACCGCTTGATGAGGTCGCTTGCGCCGGGGTCGGTATCGACCAGGAGGACACGGACGGTCCTGGCGGGGGTGTCGCGTCGTGAAGCTTTGGTACCGGATGCTTTAGGCTTACCTGACACAACTTTCTCCCTGCGAGACACTTCCGCTCCCCACCGGGTGGTGGGCCGATGGTTCTGTCATCGGTTCATCGCGGGGGCGAATCGAGTGGCAGGAAAAAAGTTGCGGTAGTTCCCTCGTCGGGTCGGCTGCGCAACTCCAACCGCCCGCCGTGCCCCGATAACCACTGCCTTGCGCGCGGCAATCCCATCCCAACACGTCGGCCTGCGGCCTTGGCGCTGAAGAACGGGTCGGGCGCGTGTTCGAGTGTGTAGGGGTCCATGCCCTTGCCGTCATCGGTGATCTGGACCACGACGGATTCGCCGCCGGGCTCGACCTGCGCGGTAATCAGCACGGAGGACTCGGGGCTTGCCTGTACCGCGTTATCCAGTAGCTCCTTCATCACACCGCGGAGCTGTTCCGGGTCGGCCTGGATGGTCGGCAACTCGCCACGGAGCTTCAACAGGAACTCGATAGATCGGTCACGGCGCTCGTTGGCTGATTGATACTGCTTAACGATCTCATTGAGCAGCGCGCCCAGGTCTGTCGGCTCGCGGTCGGGGACCGGCGGGTCGGCGATCAGGCGCAGACTGGTGATCAGGCTGCTGAGTTTGTGGGATTCCTGGAAGACGGACTGCGCATCTTTCTGCTCGCGCGAGCCCTGATCCAAGGTCATCGCTAACAGCTGGCTGCGTCCGGCGATGACGGCCAGGGGGTTATTCATTTCATGCGCAGCGCCGGCAGCCATCTCGCCCAGGCGTGCAAGTGACGCCTGTCGGGTCAACTGGTCTTGCGCTTCGGCGAGCGCGAGGTTAGTCGTCGCCAGGTCTTCGCCGAGGCGCCGCGCGCCGTCGTGTTGAGCGGCGGCGGCGATGGCGGTCCCCCAGGTGCTTGTCAACGCGGCGAGGCGTTTCCACGGCGGGGTCTTCTCCCGGTCGTGCAAAAGCACCGCGGACGCGCCCCAGCCACAACTCAATGGCAGCAGCCGGACGTTGCGGAGGTCCGGCGCCTGCACGATGTAGTCCGCAACCCAGGGGAGGATCCCCATCAATTGCAGCCCAACCGGTTGGGTCGGGTCCAGCGCCGAGAGGTCCGGCGTGTGTGGCGGGGACTCGATGTACTGGCTGTTGACCGGTCGGCCGTCGGGGTTGTACTGGCAGATCAGCCAGCCCCCGGCGTTCTCGTTCTCGTGATCGAAGGGCTGGCCGTGGCCGAGAGGGCGGGACTTACCCGGATCGCCGGGATAGATCACGCCATAAAACCCGGGGCCAAGAAGCTGCGAACAGGAGACGACGACGGCGTCAAGCACGTCCTGCACACTCCGGCCCGGGCGGGCCGATCCGTGGAAGGCGGCTATCGTTTCGAGGATGCGTGACTGGTCCTCGGCGTCCTGCCCGCGTTGGTCAAGTACCGCATTGATCCGCCCCAGCGCTTCGTTGGCGCGTTGCACGGATTGCAGCAACAGCTCGTGCGACGCGATATCATAGAGCCCAAGCGCCTTGCCGCGGGCTTCAAGGTGCTCGTGCAGTTCGTCGGCGACCTTACCGACGGCTTCGGGGTTAAGACCGAGTTCCTGTGCGAGCACCCCGACATCTTGTCGCAACGAGAAGTTGCCGGAGTAACCGGCGTGCAGGCGTCGGGCTATCAGGTCGGCGAGGCTGACCAGGCCAATCATCCCGCGGTGGTCGAGCTTGGGAAGCGTCTCGTAGGGCGAGCTGTGCAGCCAGATGCAGTCGGCGATCATGTGCGGGAGACGCCACTGCTGGGCGAGGCGTTTGCCGGCCGTGTGGTGATCGATCCCGATGATGCGGCGCTCGAACTCGGAGATGTTGGCCTGGTTCAGGTCGGTCAGCGAGACGACGCGGTCGTAGCTGCGTGGCAGGACGTAATCCAGCGCGACCTTACCGATGTCGTGCAGCAGGCCACAGACGAATGCCTCGTCGGGCATCAGGTCGGTGCGCTTGGGGTGCGCTTTGGCGATCATCTCGGCGGCGACGCCGACGGCCAGGCAGTGCATCCAGAACGCGGAGCGGTCGAAGGCGTGCGTGTACGCCCCGGTGTCGGGGTTGGGTTCGCGTGCGACTTCCCCGGTGGCCACCTTGTCCGCGGGCCGCTCGGCGTCGGGGCCGAGCATCTCGAATACCTTGACACTCAGGACCGCGTTCCGGATGGCGTTGAAACCAAGCAGGACGACGGCCTTGTCGATCGTGAGGCCGTCCTTGCTGACGCCCTTGTCGGCGGTGCTGCAAAGCGACAGCACCTTCGCGGTCAACGCCGGGTCTGTGCTGATCAGGTCGATGACCTGTCGGGCGCTGGAGTCGTCGCTGGCGGTCAGACTCAGCAGGCGCGCCGCAACCGTCGGGAGCGTGGGCAATGAATCGATCTGACGGAGGATCAGCTCGATCCGGCGGGGCTTACTGGGCTCGGTCGCAAGCATCGTTAGGGGCCTGGGCGGAACGAATCCACCGAAAATTCCTTAAAGCTCCAGCAACGCCTCGATCCGGCTCTGGAGGTCCTCGATGTTGAATGGCTTCTTGATGAACTCGTCGGCGCCGCTTTCGAGCAGGCCGTCGATGTCGCTCTGATTGACCACGCCCGAGACGATGATGACCTTCATCCCGTTGAGTGCGGCGTTCTTGCGGACGGTCTCGCAGACGACGTTGCCGTTGATATCCGGGAGCATGAAGTCCAGGATCATCAGGTCGGGCTTGAAGGATTCGGTGACGATGCCCGCGTCGTAGCCTGTCGAGGCGGTGCGCAGCTCGTACCGGTTGTCACTCCCCAATAGATCAACGAAGAGTTCAACGATCTGGTCGTCGTCATCGACAACGAGGATACGGCGTTTGCCGGACTCCATGCGGTCGGTGGGGATCTCGTTGTCGCGCATGAACCGCAACAGCTCTTCCCTTGGGATCCTCCGGAACCGGCTGCCCGGGACGCGGAAGCCTTTAAGCCGGCCGCTGTCGAAGCAGCGGATGATGGTCTGCTGAGAGACCTTGCAGATATCCGCGGCTTCGCCGGTGGTGAAGACCTGCTTGATGCTGATGTCCGATGATCCGTTGTTATCGCTCATGGGTCTGATCCCCACCGGGTACATCTCACCAGGCCAGCGCGGCTCGGGGAAACACCCAGATTCCCTATCTTGTCTAATTTGACATCGGACGGGGATCGGCCGGACTTAATCAATGAAGTGCTTGTGGAGTCATTATGGAATAACACATGGTGGCCTGTGAAGGTCCGAAAAAGGTTATCCGCGTGGATATCAGACCTAATGGAGACGGGTCATGTGTTGAGCCGCGGCGGCCAGGCGGCGAACTCGGGGCGTGGCGCCAAGGCCAAACCTGTATATTGTCGTCAAAAATGGATGGTGTGTCAGCCTAACCAGACCGCGAGAAGGGTCAGCGACTACTTCAACTCAACCGACCAGTAGGCCTGATCGAGGAACTGCTTCCAGCTGGCGTACTTGTCTGCACCGAGGCGCAGGCCGAGCACGGGGTTGCGCCGGGGCTGGCGCGGCGTGGTGATCAGCTTCATGTGCGCCTGCAACGGCGTGCGCCCGCCTTTCCTGGCGTTGCAGCGGACACAGCAGCACACGAGGTTGGTCCAGGTACTCTGGCCGTTCTGGCTGCGCGGCAGGACGTGGTCGAGACTTAATTCGCTGGTATTGAAGTGTTTCCCACAGTACTGACAGCGGTTGCGGTCGCGGGCGAAGATGTTTCGGCGGTTGAGCTTCACGCCCTGCCTGGGGAGTTTCTCGTAGCCAAGCAGGCGGATCACCTTGGGCACCGCGATCTGCATGCGGACGGTGCGGACCCATTCGTACTCGTTCGCGGCGAAGCCGGCGTAGTCACGATGCGCCGCGTCGGAGGCATCCGCCCAGTTCTCAAAGTCATACGCGGTGTACGACCCGTCGTCGACGCGGATCACCTCGGCGAGGTCCTTGAACAGCATCGTAAACGCGCGCCGAGCATCCACAACCCGGATGGCCATCCAGAGCTTGTTCAGCACCAGCACGTGGCTGTTCAGAGCGGTAGCCTGTCCATCGATCTGCAACGAACACCTCGTACACAAATACACCACAGAGACACAGAATCCTATCGGCTCACACAGGCATACGCAATACCCGGCAAGCATTAGCTTTAAGTAAAGTCTGCCACCGGAATCGGGTTATGCAAGCGGGGTTGGGGAGGGGGGGTTGGGGGCTGGGGGCTAGGGGCTAGGATCGTGGTACAGAGCCTGAGGCTTCGGGTCTGCGGTGCGGGGTCCGGGGTCCGGGGTCTGGGGTCTGGGGTCTGGCCAATCATAAATCAGCGATCAGCGATCACACATCCGCAATCCGCCTTCCCCTCCGAACCCTGAACCCCGTACCCCGCACACCCGTTTCCCGGATACGTTTGCCTGACCGGGCGCGACCCGATAGAGTGACCCCCCACTTGGGCGGATGCCAGAGCGGCCAAATGGGGTGGGCTGTAAACCCACTGGCGAAAGCCTACGCAGGTTCGAATCCTGCTCCGCCCATTTCACTTTCTTTCACCGGATTCACCGATCGGGTCTTGATACCCGAGGCGGTGGTTGTCATTGGCTTCACACATAGTCCATTCCACAAATGAAAACTCCCCGGCAGAGCCGGGGACGAAGTGTTATCCATGTTTAACTGCAACCACGTGATGCGCTATTATGAATTAAGCACCACGCGGCGCAACTGATCCAACAGCTTCGCGGGCCGGGTCTCGGCGGGCTGGCCGGGGAGCAGGACGGGCTGGTTTTCGCGGAGCTGTTTCTTGATGCGCTGCGCGGCGGTGACGATGGTGGAGTGGTTGGGTCGGCCCATGATGGCGGCGATCTCCGGGTAGCTCATGGGGGTGAGTTCGTAGACCAGATGGATCAGCAGCGAGCGTGCGAGGACGACGTGGGTCTTGCGGACCCGGCCGGTGACTTGGTCGGGGGGCAGCGCGAACATGTCGCAGACGGCGTTGAGGATCACGTCGTAGCGGACGGGCTTGCGCGGAGCCGCAGCGGGCTGTTCCTGGAAGAGCCGGTCGACCAGGCTGTGGCCGATGACGGTGGCGGCGTTGAGGCTGCGATCCGTCGGGCGGGTGATCATCGAAAGCGCCTGGAGCTTATTGAGCATGCCCTCGATGTCGCGGACCGAGCCGTCGCAGCGGTCGGTGATGGTCTGCGCGACGCCCTGCGGGACGGCCAGGCCGCGCCGCTCGGCCAAAGCCTCAACCAGTCGCAGACGGGTATCGTCGTCCGGGGCATCGACGCGGACGACCATCCCGCGGACACAGCGGCTGGCCAGCGCATCGCTGAACTGCTTAATAAGTTTCGGATGGCTGTCGCTGACCAGGACGACGCGTGCGCCGCATAGCTCGATCTCGTTGAAGCAGTGCAGGAACTCCTGTTGGGTCTTTTCCTTGTTGGCCAGGAAGTGGACATCGTCGACCGCGAGCAGGTCGAGCCGACGGATCTTTCGGCGGAAGGCGTTTAGGGTGTTGCTGCGGACGGCGGTGATGTAGTCGTTGGTGAACTGCTCGCCGGTCGTGTACAGGACGTGGCGGTCGGGTTGACGCTCGCAGACGCTTTGACAAATGCCTTGCAGCAGGTGTGTCTTGCCCAAGCCGCAACCGCCATGGATGAATAGTGGTGAGCCGGGGTCCTGGTCGTGCTCGGCGAGGCGGACGGCGGCGGCGAAGGCGAGTTCGTTGCTCGGGCCAACAACAAAGTCGCTGAGCGTGTGCCGCCAGCGGGTGTTGGATCGTTTGGGGCTGATCGGTTTGGAAGGCTTAACCGGTGCAAAATCCACTTCCGAGGATGTGGATGCAGGCGTCGCACGGCACGGAGAACCGGGGGCACTTACGTTGCTGGAGGCGACAGCCTTGACTTTAAGCTCCAGGCTGACGTCATGCCCAAGCTCCTCCCTGGCGGCCTGGCAGACCTGCGGGCGGAATTGCCGACCGATACCGTCGGCGAGGAACTTGTTGGCGACGGTCACGCGGAGCGCATGGGCCTGGGGATCGACCTGAAATTTGGCGGACCGGTCGAACCACATGGCAAACCGCTTGGGACCGAGGCTCTGGGCCAGCCGGTCTGCGATGCGCGTACTGATATCGTGTGTGGAAGTGGCCGTGGTCACGATCACCTCTCCAATATACGGAGCCAGGGGCGGCAAAAAAATTCCGCCGTGAGTTCGGTAACAGGGTCGGGAGGCCGCCCTGACGTTTGAGGTGGTTCCGTCCTGGGTCCGCTGATCGAAGTGCCCGTTCGGCGTTCGGGCTTTCCCCTCACTTGAATCGCCGAGGTCGAGTCGTTGCTTTGCGGTGCGACATTCCGTTGCCGCTGAAAACAAGATACGACGAAGTGTCCGCGTATTCAACCGGTGTTGTGCGCCAAAATTTCTTCCGTGCATTCAGTTCGATGTAATTCAAGCTGTTACACGCGAGAAGTTTTTTTTGTCCACCGGAAATGCGCAGGTGGAACAAGCTGTGGATAAACAACCCTGAAAATAAGCTGTTTTTTATACAGATTACGATAAGGTGTAAATCATTGCGACCTTGCGCGCCGTGGCGCGGTAATCAAGGGTGCGGTAGAGCTTGACTGCCGGCGCGTTTTGTTCATCCACCGCCAGGTGGATGCCGGCGAACTTGTGTGATTCCGCAACGGCGGCGGCACGGCGCATTAACTGTGTGGCGAGCCCCTTGTTTCGATACCGGGGCGCAAGCCCGAGGTAGACCAGTTCCAATTCGGGCTGGTCTGCCAGCGGATTAAGCAGCAGCACGCCCACCGGATCGTTATTAAGGTAGTAAGCGGTCCAGAAACGCGGATCGAATCGCCCCACCGCCCTGTGGCCCGCGATGATGTCCTCGATTTCTCGTAGCCCAACAAGCCCCGGGCAGTCCTTGGTGTCTTCGTAACTTGCTGTAATGACATCAGCAAAGGCCTGGAAGCGGTCTTCGCTCCAAGGGAGGGCGGTTAACGGTCGGCCATCCAACACCAACTCGGCATCCGGGTGACTCGGTTCCGCCTTGACCAAGCGCGCAGGCGCGGGCTTGCGGGCACACTTGCCGCGCATGTAGACAAGCGACGCCAGGTATATAAAGCCCGCATCGGCAAGCGCATCGCGCTCGAATCGCTGGGTCGGGTCCAGCAGCGACTGGATCAGCGACACCTTCTGAGTGTCCTGATGTTGGACCGCCGTCCTGATGAGCGCCGCGGTATCGGGGATGTGCTTGCGTGTGGTGACCGGAGAAAGGAACGTGACCGCCGCCCTCCCCGCCGTGGGGATAATAAGCGTCGCTGTGACAGGAGTTTGTTCGTGGAAAGAAGCCCACAGGCCATCCATGCTCATGCCCTGCTGTTGGGTGAATTCAAGGAAATGATCTACCGCCGGGTCATCGGGGGTTGGCCGACCGGTCATCAGGACCGCCAGCGCGGCCCGCCGCTCATCCGGGTTGGGCTGACGGACCCGGGTCGGGCCGTCCTGCTGCGGGTTGATCGGCGGGGGGTTGATATGGGCCATGGTGTTGCCAGGGCGGGTTTTAGGCCCCTTGGATTGAACCGGTTACAGCCTGATCGTACAATGTCGGATCGACGGTTGGAAGCCGGTCGCAGCCCGTGTGTGCCCCGCGACCGGTTGTTTAGTCATGATAGACCCTATTCTGAGAGGTTCCCATGCGACGCTTTGCCGCCTATGTTCTGATTGCCAGCGTCTGCCTGCTTGCCGGCTGGGTGGTCACGACCCCCGAACCGGGCATGGCGTACCCCGAACCCGCCATCGTCAGCCCGTCCTGGTCGCTAGAGGTCGAAGTGGCCAAGCCCGCCGCCATCGCCATTGAGGACGTGGACGGCTCGATCCGCTGGTTCTGGTACGTGACCTACAAGGTCGTGAACCCAACCGACGAGGACCTGCTTTTCATCCCCGAGATCACGGTCGCCAACGACCTGGGACAGATCGTCACCGCCGGCGAGAACGTCCCCCCGACCGTCTTCCCCGCGATCAAGGAACGCCTGGGCAACCCGCTGCTACTCAGCCCCGTTCAGGTCGTCGGCAAGCTCCTGCAAGGCGAAGACTTCGCCCGCGAGGGTGTCGCCGTCTGGCCGGCCGCCGAGGGCGACGTGGACTCGTTCAGCGTGTTCTTCGCAGGCCTTAATGGTGAGACACAGACCATCGCCAACCCCGTCTCAGGCGAGTCCGTCCTGGTCCGCCGCACACTCATGCTGGACTACAAGAGCCCGGGCAACTTCCCCCGCCCCCAGGACCAGCCCATCATCGAGGCCGGCCAGCGCGAGGTGATGCGGTAAGATCGGGGATCGGGTGATTGTATTGCCTTTCTGACGAGCCGCGACCGTAAGGGAGCGGTCTTCGGTGGCCAACACAAGTACCTTTATTCACAGGTGCCCTGCCTGCAACCTAAAAATATTCGACACCGCTAATTATCCGATTGTCCCAGCGCCAAAGCCGCTTACGGCTTAGCGGAGACCGGTGGACACCTCGTCCTGTGAATTATTAGAGGCGCCCTTTTGACTAATCTGCCCCGCCACACAAGATCGGGGCCTGACTTCCCAGCTCTTCTTAAGTTCCAGCTTTCCAAATTTAGCGTGCCGCTGTTGAGGCCGTCCTGCGAATCCTGCTTTTTCCTCACCCAGCATCACACACCAGCACCCTCGGCAGATGCTCATGGTCCGCCAACACGTGCGCGTTATCCCAGACGCCTGTGTCCTCGGCGAGCTTAATCAGCTGTTTCTTATGAGACGCGGCGGCCTCCAGGACAAGCTGGCCGGGCTTATCAAGCAACGGTCGCCCCTTCTCGATCAGCACACGCAGATCACGCAGCCCGTCGTGCCCACCCCGCAACGCCAGCTCGGGCTCGTAGTCCTTTACGTTCCGCTCGACCTCGCCCCACTCGGTATCGCTGATGTAAGGCGGGTTGCTCACCAGGTAACGCAGCCGCTCGTGCGCGATCGGTTCCAGCAGGTTGCCATGCCGGAACTCGATACGGTCCGACACCCCCTGCGCCTCGGCGTTCCGCTCCGCGACCTCTAACGCGGCCTCGCTGATGTCTGTCGCAATCACCCGGCTGTGCGGGATGTTCTTCGCCAGCGCGATCGCGATCGCTCCGCTACCCGTCCCGACATCCGCGATCAGAGGGCTGTGAAACCCCGGCACCCGCCGGGCGTGTTGGATGACGTGCTCGATGAGTGTCTCGGTGCTGGGCCTGGGGATCAACACCTCGGAGTTGACCTCAAGCATCATCGAGAAGAACGGGCTCTTGCCGACCAGGTAATCCACCGGCTCATGCGCCACCGCCCGCTCAACGAGTTCGCGGAACGTCGCCCGTTCCAACTCACTCGCCGGCCGATCCGGGTCCATGTACAGCTTCAGCCGGTCCACCCCCAGCACATGCGACAACAACATCTCCGTCGACAAACGGGGGCTGTCCACCCCCTTCTGCTGAAGGTGCTTAGCCGTCCACGCCAGCAACTGGCGGGTCGTCCAGGTCGTGTTGTCCGTCGCACGCGATGACATGCCCCAATTCTACCCGCCATCGCCCCACCGACGCATCTCACCCCAATCTCAACACCCCCCAAGCCCACCCGCTCCCGCGGGTGGGACCACCTACACATCCGACCACACGCAAATCAAATTATCACACCGGAACCTGAGATCGTATCTCGGCACCCACACCGATATATGTACTTATGCCCTCTTTCTTACCTTGTTAACTGAATAGTACACCACAACTGGCTTCAGGATTACGCCTACGATACTGTCAGAGATATGAGAGCCGACTATACAATCGGGAGGCTTGCTAAGGCCGCCAACGTGCCCACCTCAACCGTTCGCTATTACGAGCGGGTTGGGCTGCTTACCCCCAGCCACCGCTCTGGCGGCAACTACCGCATATACGACGCTGCCGACCTCGACCGGCTCCGCTTTATCAAGGCCGCACAAGGCACCGGCTTCACGCTCGACAATATCCGTGTCCTCATGGGCTTGGAAAGCGGCACCACCCACGTCTGCGATGAGGTGCAAGACTTGCTCAACCGTCGCCTCGCCGACGTAGAGCAGCGGATGAAAGACTTGAAAAGTGTTCAAGGTGTTCTGCGGGCATCGCTCAAACTCTGCCGCTCGGATACTGCCGATAACCGGTGTAAGGTCATCGAACATCTGACAGGGCAAAAACCGCACGAAAAATAATTTGGATCAGGGCTTGACCTTACACCCAGGTTCAGGGTGTAGGATTAAGGTGAAAGGATCAGGCCCATGAAAATCAACGTACTCTACTTCGAGGGATGCCCCAACCACCGGCCCGCCGTGGAACTGGTTGAGGCCGTTGCCGCTGAACTGAACACTACGGCGGAGATCAGTGAGGTTCCGGTCGAAGATGCCGCCGCAGCGGAAAGGCTGAGGTTTTTCGGCTCGCCGTCGATCCAGATCGACGGCGTGGATATCGACCCCGCGAAAAAAGGCCGCAGCGATTACGCCTTCTCTTGCCGTGTGTACGGTCCCGCGGGGCTGCCACCACGCCAGATGCTGATTGACGCGATCGAAAACCATATCAAGCACGCGGGGCCACAGTCATGAGCAAAGCGCATCAATGCTCGGGCCTCGTTGCCGCCGCAGGATCGCTTGTATCTGCCGTCGCCGCGTCGGCTTGCTGTTGGCTTCCCCTGCTACTCATCGCCTTCGGGGCGTCAGCCGGTGGCGTGTCCGCATGGTTCGAGCGGTACCGGTCGATCTTCCTCACCGTCGCCATCGCCCTCCTGGCATTGGGTTTTTACTTCGTCTACCGTCCAGTTCCTGCCTGTGTGTCGGGGTCAGCTTGTGAAACGCCCCGCCCGAAGTTACGGCGTCTCAACCAATCGGTGATCTGGATCGCCGCCGCACTAGTGATGGCCTTCGCGTTATTCCCCAGCTATGCCGCTCAGATTATCACCGCGTCGGATGACCCGGCCGCCGCAAGTCATAACGAAGCAGACGCACACGATAGAACTCTCACGCTGGCAATCGAGGGTATGACGTGCGAAGTATGCGCCGTCGGCCTGCAAGACCAACTCCGCAAGGCATCGGGCGTTGAGACCGCATCGGTCAGCTACACGGATACCACCGCCACCGTGACCCTCGCAGCGGAAGGGCCGGCGACGATGGAGTCATTAACAAACACAGTCAAGAAAGCGGGCTACCGGGTCGTCGATTCACCGTGAAGTAGAAAAAGGGGATAAGTACATTTAGTAAATGTCCCCCGGCCTGTCCGCTTTGGCCGGGCGGGTCGTTTGTGCCGCAGGCGTTACGTTTCACACTAAGTAGAGGGGCGTGTGATTGCTGATCTCGGATCACTGGGTGCGAAAGCAGGAAAAGTTCCAGGCACCTTATTGTACCCGTGTTGTCCGTCGCACGGGACGCCATGCCCACAATTCTACCCCGCCAGCCCCCGGACCGTCGCACACGCCCCTCAACAAAACTTCACTTCACCCCCACCCCCCAAGCCCACCTGCTCGCGCGGGTGGGACCGAATACCCAACAAATCAGGATGTTATACTACCCCCTCACAAAGGTATCAGGCATCATTTCCCCTTGTCTATAGGCATTGACTTCTCACACAAAAATCGACGTTAAACTTGTTGTGATCGGTCAAGCTGCATATTAAACTACGTTCGTAAGGGTTCGCGTGGCAGTTGACAATCTGGAGGAGAGAGAAACACGATGTCTCAGACAAGCCATGCCCATCGGGCTATCCACCATTTCTACCGTATGACAGTACTGGGGATGATGTTATCCATAACAAGCTTGGCATCGGCCAACGTCGGTGATTACATCGCACAACTCACGCGGTCGGACACTGAGGATGATAATTTTTTCGGTAGTGCCGTTGCCGTGCAAGGCACCGTCGCGGTTGTGGGCTCCTCCACGCCTGACTTCCATGTCGCCCCCGGCAGCGTGTACGTGTATGACTTCTCAGACCCTCAACACATCGAGGAGTTACAACTGTTCAGCCCCACCGCCCAGGAGGGCGTGCTAGAAAAGTTCGGCTTCGGCGTCGCGATCAGTGGTTCATACGTCTTCGTAGGCGCCCCGAATGTCAGCAGTAGCACGGGTATTGTTCATATGTACGACATCTCCGACCCACTGAATATCACCCACCAATCGATACACGCGTTCGACGCTCAGCCCCTGAACCAATTTGGCTACTCACTTGCCGCCGACGGCAACCGGCTTGTCGTCGGGGCGCCAAACTTCTCAGGCATCCATTCTACGCTGCCCTCCGCGGCCTATATCATCGACTTCACTGACCCAGACAATCTACAGCAGAGCAAACTCACGCTCGACCCGAGCGATTCCGGGCAATTCGGTCTATCTGTTGATATCGAGGGTAACTATCTCATCGTGAACGAGTCCAACACAGACATAGGTGCCGCCCACCTCTACGACCTGAGTGACTCGAATAACATCCGTTCTAAGACGCTCCTGCCGTCAGATTCCAATCCGCAATTGACCTCGGAATTCGCCACTAATGTCGCGGTCAGCGGTACCAAAGCGCTTGTGAGCGCCTCGGGTGACCTCGGACCGGTGAATAACCCGGGGTCGCATTCCGGCACGGTATACCTTTACGACTTTAGCGACTGGAACAACGTGACCGAAACAGAGTTTACCGCAGCCGATACCATGGGAGGCGACACCTTCGGGGCCAGTAGTGGGATCGATTTGCAAGGCAACATCGCGGTCATCGGCGCCAAAAACAGCGAAGATGGCACATTGTTCAGTCAGGGCGCCACATACGCTTTTGACGTCTCAGACCCTCAGCACATTATTGAACTATCCAAGTTCGTCCCGCCCGACACCGCCGCGGGCGACCGCTTCGGTACCAACCTGGCGTTTGATGGGCAGACGGTTGTGGTGACATCACAACGCAATTCAACCAATGGGGCCGCCTACTTATTCGACGTGCCCGAACCGGCCACAACTCTACTCCTGCTCCCCGCCATGGCCCTGGTGTTACGCCGAAGCATCTATTGAGACCTTCGGTCGGCTAAGTAGTAGAAAAAGAGATAAGTACATTTATTTTGTCCACCCGGACACCTACACCGTGTCCGCTTTGGCCGGGCTGTTTGTTTGTGCGCGCAG
>JAJDCW010000008.1 GCA_029260635.1 Phycisphaeraceae bacterium
TGACCTTGCCATTCCCGTTCTCGCGGTAGCGGTAGAAGTCGCGGAAGCTGGAGCGGAAGTAGCCGCCCGCGCTGGACTGCACGCCGTTAAGGATGATGCCCAGCATGTCCGCACGCTGGCCGGCGAACTGCCCGGCCATACGGTCGATCATGCCACGCTTGTCCGTGCCCGCACGCACCACCGCCGCCACCGCATCGACCTGCTTGGCCAGCACCTGGCACTCGGAACTCAAGAGCGCCGGCGGCGCGTCGATCAGCACGATATCAAACCGTGTTTCCAGCTCCGCCATCAGTGAACGGAACCGTGAGCCGTCGAGCAGCTCGGGTGCCGCGTCCCCGGCACGCCCGGTCGGCAGTACCGCCAGGTCCGGGTCGCTGACCGTCAGCAGCATGTCGTCCAGCGACGCGCCGTGAAGCAGGATGTCGACCAGCCCGCGGTCGTTGTCCGCATCCACGAATTCATGCAGCGTCGGCCGACGGAAGTTCGTGTCCACCAGCGCGACCTTGCGCCCGTTGAAGGCTAGGCTCGTCGCCAGGTTGTGAGCCACCGTGGATGCGCCCGCGCCGGGTTGAGCCGAGGCAATGAGCAGGGTCTTGTAACCACGCCGGTCCATCTTGCCCAGCAACGCGGTACGCACCTGCCGGTACGCCTCCGCCAGCAGGCCCGTGGGGTATTTCTCCACGACGCGTTCGACCGAGCTTGGGCCGGATGGGTCTTCGTCTGCGTGCGGCAGGATCCCAAGCAGGTCCGCTTCTTTCAGAAGCTTCACGTCGGCGGGGCTCTTGATGCTCTGGTCCACCAGCTCGCGGATAAACACGATGCCGATCACGGACGCCATCAACAAGAACGCGACGCCCGGCACGACGACCTCGATCTTTGGGAACACCAGCTCGGGCAGCGACGGGGGGGCCTGCTGCTGCACGGGGCGGGCCTCGGCCATATCCTCGACCAGACGGACCTCGGACAGGCTGTTCTCGATCCCCTTACGCTGTTCCTTGGCCTCCAGCACCTTCGCCTGGAGGTTGTCGTACCTTGTCTGGTGGACGTTCAGGTCGACCAGATTCTGGCGGAGCAGCAAGATCTTGTCGTTGTCATTCGCGATCAACTCGGTGAGGCTCTCGATCTCCTGCTTCAAGCCGCTGAGTTTAGACTCCTCGTTTTGCCGCAAGATACGCTCGATCTCGCTTTCTCTTTCCGCCTCGGTCGCGGCGATCTGGCGGTCGATCGACTTGAGGATCCGGTGGTTTTCGCCGTACTCGTAGAGCGAGACCTCCCTTTGTTCACGCAACGAACGGAGCCGCTCGTCGCGCATCCGGATGGCATCTTCCTCTCTTGAAACCTGGCGGATATCACTGGCGGAGGGACCCCCACCGGCCGCCTGCTTCTCCAAAGCGGCGTCGTACGCCTTCTGGTACTGATCGAGGAATTTTTCTTTCTCTTCGCGGTTCTTGATCCGCTCGCCCATGACCTGGGCCGCTTCATCCAACCGGGCATCCAGGCTGGTCAGGTCGTGATCGCGGGCGAACTCCTCGATCTCCTCGGTCAGGTTGGTGATATCCCGGTTGATGATCGCGCGCTCGGCGATCAGTGACCGACGCCGGCTGCCCACGCGGTTGCTTGTATCGACGCCGACACGGTTCAAATAGACGTCCACGATCGACCGGGCGATCTTCTGACAATCGTCGGGGTAGGGTGTCGACACCCGCAGGCTGATCAGTTGCGTGCCCCGGAGCATGCTCACGCCCAGGTGGTCGTCCAGCAGGTCCTCCCGGGCCTTGTTCAGGTCGTACTGACCCGGCTCGGTCTCGTACTGCTGAAACCACTTGCCGTTTCGGACCGTCGCGTTGTTCAGGGCCTTGGAGAGGATGTCTTCGGACTGGATCTTGTAGACCTCAGACTTCATGTAGGATTCCATCGCCGCGACGGTGCCTTTGAAGATATCCCCCGTGCTCACACTGTTGATATCGACCACGCCCTCGGAGACACGCAGCTGAGCGGTGGATGCGTAGTTCGGTATCGTCTTGGCGAGCGCAAACCACACGCCCACGCCTAACACGACGCCGACCACGCCGACGACCGATAACAGCCTGATGTGTTGGCGCAGCACCCTGACCGGGTCGACCGGCTTGAGCCGGGCACCCCCGGTAGGCTGGGTCCCGGGTATCGGGTTAGATGATAATGGATTGGTACTCATGGGTTTACTGACGCCTCCGTCATTTCGTCGGTCTGCTTGAGCAGCTCCTTGGCTCGCTCAAGCATCTGCGACTCGTTGTTCTGCTCGGCCAGGTCGATCGCCGTCCTGAGGTGACGGTCCGCCTCGACTCTATATCCTTTATCGATCATCAGCTCCGCCATATGCAGGTGATTGGCAGAAAGAGCTTGTGCATCAATACTACGCTGGAGTGTCTGCTGGGCCGCGTCGGTCTGTCCCAGCTTGAACTGGATCCAGCCGAGGGTGTCCAGGACCTGGGCGTTGACGGGCTCGAGCTCGGACGCCCGCTGCGCCAGGGGTAACGCCTCCTGCGGCCGGCCCAGGTCTTCCACCAGCAGGTAGGCCATGTTATTGAGCACCGATGTGTTATCGGGTGCATACGCCCGAACACGCTTGTAATACGCCAGGGCTTCCTCGGCCCGGCCCAGGTCGTGCAAGGCCGGCCCCATCATCTGCTCGATCATCTGCCGGACGCCCGTGTCTTCGGCTGACAAAGTCGACTCAAGGGCGGCCAGGCGTGTGACCACCGCCTGCGTCTCTCCGTCGGTCATCTCAAGCCGCGCCAGGACCAGTTCGACCCACACATCCGAGGGTGGGCTCGCCATCCCTTCAAACATCGTGATGGTTTCCGCCAGGCTGTAATCCTTCCGTACCTGCGTCGCGACCCCATAGAAGTGGTCAAACGTGGTGCAGCGCTCGGCCGAACGGACGAAGACCTGCCTGGCCTCGTCCTGCTTCCCGGAGGCATACAACGCCCGGCCCATCACCGCCTGCAGCAGTGGCTGCTGGTTGACGATCTCGGCGTGCTCACGCATCAGCGCCTGCGCCTCGGTCCCACGCCCGTTATCGATCTGCACGGTCACCAGGTTCAGGAGGTTGGCCGGGGTCGGCGACATCTCCATGACTTTGACATAGAAATCGATCGCTTCCTGGACCTCGCCTTCACGCAGGGCCAATCCACCCAGCACGCTGTACCAGGCCGACTCGTCGGGTGTCAGCTTGATACCCGCACGGGCCAACGACTTGGCACGCGTGATATCACCGTCATTCACGTGCATCTGGATCAGTTGGAGCCGTCCCTGTGGGTATTCCGGGTGACGGGAGACCAGCGTGGTCATCTCACGTATCGCCTCACGTTTCTGGTTCTGTTTAAGGTGCATCGCGACCAGCAGCCTGCGGGCCAGGAGGTAGTCGGGGTTCAGGCTCAACGCCGTGTTCAGGTCGTTGACGATGTCTTCCTCGCGGCCCTCGGCCTTGGCCCGCAACGCGGCACGCTCGTAATAGAACATGCTCTTGCCCGGGTCCGCCGCGATCGCCGCATCGACCAGCGTCATCGCCTGGCCGTGGTCGCCGCGGGACTCAGCGATCAGCGCCCGTTGCGCCTGCTCAGTCGCGCCGCCATCAACCCCATCGAGTATCGCCGCCGCATCTTCGTACTGCTGCGTCCGGATCAGGGCCTCGGCCAGTCCCAGCCCGACCGTCAGCTCGTCGGGGAACTGTGTATGAAGCTCCCGGTAGTAAGGCAACGCCTGGGCATACGCCTGGCGGTTGAAGTACAGGCCGGCCAAGGCGCGCGTGATCTCACGCCGATCCGATTCGACCTCAATCGCTGTCTGATAGGTCTGGACCGCGCCCTGGAGGTCACCGGTCTCGGTCTGGTAACGGGCCAGTATCGCGTAGTCCGCCGAATTCACGTCCGCGCCCCGGGACAGGATATTCTGCCGCAGGACCAGGACACCCTGATCGGCATTGCCGGCGTACTGGTGCACCTTCGCCAATACCTGGAGGTTCAGCAGGGTGGCCCCCTCGTCATCAATCAACGCCTGGATCATGTCCAGTCCCTGCTGATGCTGCCCGGTCTCCGCCAGCAGCATCGCCAGCGACCGCTTGTTGTTGGCGTTCTCAGGCTGTGCCTCGAGTTGCTCGCGGCGCTCACGCAGAGCGGCCTGCTTGTCGCCGTACTTGCCTTCGTAGACCAGGTACAGCTGCCGCAGCTGCTCATTGTTCGGGTAGCGGTTGCTGGCAAACTTGAGCATCCCCAGGGCCTCGTCGTAGCGTCCCTGCCGGTCGCGGATCGCCGCGAGCCCGCGGATCGCCGCGAGGTTATCGGGGCGCTGCTTCAACGAGCGCTCAAACGCCGCCACCGCTTCACTGTCGTTGCTGGTTTCGACGTACATTTCACCGAGCAGGCGCCAGCCGTCGGAGTTGATCGGGACCTCATCCAGGGCGATCCGCAGCGTCTCGATCGCTGCCTTGTAGTCTTTCTTCGTCGACTGGATCTGCGCCTGGTAGAACCGCCCCCCCGCCTCGTCCAGGTTCATCTGAGCCGCGCGGTCCGCGTAACGCTGTGCCGTGTCCATGTCCTGGTCGTTGATCGCGAAATTAAAGCGGAGGTCGATCACCTGGCGGTCGTCGGGCTTGAGCTTCTCGGCGCGTGCCAGGGCGGCCTTGGCCTCTTCGATCTTGTTGGCACGGATATACAGCCGGGCGCTGCTCATCGCACGGACAAACGGGTCGGTCTCTTTCTCCACGAATCGCTCGATCACCTCGGCCGTGTCGGTCTGGGTGTCCGGGTCAAGCTGCCGTGTCATCACCGCCAGCATGGTCTCATCGCCCCCGGCCGCGCGGGAAAGCTCGATCAGTTTCCGGTTCTCAGCCAGGTCATCGTTCGACAGGATCAGCAACGCAAGGACCTGCACGTTGCTCGGGTCCGCGTCGAAGTACAGAGTCAGCATCCGTTTGGCCTGTTCTTTGCGTTCACCCAGGATCAGCAGCCGGGCCAGACCGATCGCCAGGTCCGGGCGGTTGTTCATATCCATCTGGCGATAAACGTCGATCGCCTGATCGAGCTGGTCCTGGCTGGCGTACAAAGCCGCCTGCTGCATCAGCGCCTGCTCGTTCATCGGCTCCTCGACCAGCACCGCGTCGATGTGGTCTTGGGCCGCGTCAAAGTCCTGCTGACGGATGTAGATGCCCGCCAGTGCCAGGCGGACACCCGCGAGCTTGGGTCTGGCAACAAGGATCTGCTCGTATCGGTCGGCGGCGGAACCCCAGTCGCCCTGCTGGCCACGGGCCCGGGCGGACAGTACCAGCGCCTGCCCCCTATCGTTGCTGGACTCAGGCAGGCCGTCAATCGCCTTGTCGATGCTGATCAGCCCCTCACGGATCTTGCCCTCCGCCAACGCGAGCCGACCGCTTAGCAGTTGTATCTTGGGGAATTCCCCTTTACCAGACGCCACGGCGTCCGCGATGATCTTTCGGGCCACGTCAAACTTGGTCTTCTGGTCGGCCTCGTCGGTCGCCATCTCGCCCAGCGTGATCTGCAGGTCCGCGTATTCGATCATCGCCATCTG
Organism: Phycisphaeraceae bacterium; assembly: GCA_029260635.1. GTDB lineage: Bacteria > Planctomycetota > Phycisphaerae > Phycisphaerales > Phycisphaeraceae > JAJRRS01. Next base: position 5,566 of record JAJDCW010000008.1, read on the forward strand.
TTTGAGCCTGTCGTTCAGCAGCACGTCCAGGTAATGCCCCTCCGTACTCAGGTCTTTGACGTACTGGATGTATGGCAACGACAGCTCGAACTCGCCTACATTTTTAAGCTCCGTGCCCAGCGTCAGTTGATAGATCCCGTCTTCGGGGTGTTCTTCGACCGCACGGCGCAGCAACGCAACCGCACGGCGCACGCCGACGTTCCGGGATTTAATCGAGCCTTCGATCTCGTCCCCTTCACCCTCTTCCAGATTCTGGTCGTAGTAAATACCCTTAAGCCGTTGGACAACGGTCAGCACCGCCGGGCTGGGCGATGGGTCTTCCAGCAGCTGCGCCTCCAGGTCCTCCAGGATCGGACGGACCTGCTCATAAGGGTCGTCGGCAAAAGCATCGACCGTCGCACGGTACACAATCAAAAAGTACTTAAGCTTCAGCATGGCGTCATCGGGGTCCTGGTCCAGCACACCCTGAGATAACGCGACCGCCTCGTCCTTGAGTGTCTGGATCTGGTCCTGGTCCGCACCCGGCCGGTCCATCAGCCTCGCCTCGAACAGCTTGAACTCCGCCAGGCGGTTCGTGACCTCCGCGTCTTGCGGGTACTCCGCGTGCGCCCACAACAGGTCCTGGCGTACCTCGTCGATCTCTTCCGGCGGGGTCTCGACGTTCAGCTTCAGATACCCGTAATACCCGCGCTGGCGTCGGGCCAACTCGTCGCCGGGGTTGAATTTCATCCGCTCAACCGCGGCCTGATAGATCAGGTTGAGGTAGGCCGTCGAGCCCCCCATACGCTCGGAGGTATCCTTGACCAGGTCCTCGTACTCCCGAAGAAACGTCTCGGAGTTGGGGTCGATCTGCACCAGGTTCTGTGAGTGCCTGAGGACGATGTTCAGGATGTTGCCGGCCTCGACGTGGTCGGCCGCGGGCTTCTGCTTCACCGCGTTGATGTATTTCTTGATGATCTGCGGGTCACTCTTGGAGTGGTTGACGGCGCGTTCGAGCGTCTCGACCGCCTGCTCGATCTCGCCGTCCGCCAGGTACTGCTCGCCGCGCGCCGCCAGCTCATTCGCGTCGCGCTTGCTGAGGTAGGCCACCGACGCGATCCCCCCCACAAGAACCACGACCACGGCGCTGAGGATGATGACAAACTTTGTATTTACGCGACCGGCCATAGGACCCTACTCTCCGGCACCCGCGCCGTTATTCACGGCGGCTGGGGCCTCTGCGGGCCATCGGCCCTCGGTGACATCCACCCAGTCGGGCAGACATGACATAATCTCTGGCATAACTTCGGACAACAGCGACGAGATCCGCTCGACCGCCTGTTCTTTATCCTGCACATGCACGGTGACCTGCACCTTGCAGTAGTAGCTGTACTTGTCCCGGATATCGAAGCCGTTGGCCCGTACCGCGGCCGGCGACGGCAGGTACTTGCCATTCGCCACGAAGAAGTACGCCACGTTCACCAGCTGGTTGTTCCGCGTCGGGTTGGAGAACGTGAAGAACGTCGCCGGGACATCGACCATGGGCACACGCACCTGATCACCGAACCCGCTGTCCTGCACCGCGTGGACGTACCCGCCTTCAATCGTCGGGTCGTCCCGATAGCCCTCGCCCCGCAGTTCCAATGTCGTGCCGCCGCCGGCAACCTGCTCCAGGCCGCTGGCCTTGAAGCACTGCTGGGGGACGTGCGGCACCGTGTCCGCCGTGCCCGTGTAATACGCCACGTGAAGGTCGGCGATCTTACCCAGCGGGTTGCCCACCCATTGTGTGTCTTCATAAGTCCGATTCAGGTATATCGTCGTCCCCAGCTCCTCAAGGATGTCTTTACCCAGAGGCGGGTCCTGGCTCACGAAACGCCAACGCCCGGTCGGGTGTTCAAGCAGGTCCAGTTCCTTGCGGACCGGCACTTCCTTCTTGAACATCACGATCTTGTTCGCCCAGACCGTCGTCTCCTGCCCGACCATCGCCGTCACCAGGAAGCCCGCGCCGATCGCCAAGGCGACCAGGCGCTTGCGGCCGACACGCATCGCATCGCCCTTGGGGACCAGACTGGGCCAGACCTGATTTAGTACGAACCACATAGACGCCAACACCCCTGCCAACACCACAATCGCCGAACTCCGGGTCGCCGATTCGGACAACCCGATCCGGTCAGTCACCAAGTCCGGCCTCCTCGCCGCGATCACCAGCACATACGCGCCGCAGGCCATCGCGGTCAGAACCACGCCAAATAACAGGCCCTTGAGAATGGTAGGCGGGTCGTGGTCCGTCGGCTCATAAGCCGCCAGGGGGCCGCGGGCACCCTCCCCGGAAACCTTTGTCCTGGCACGCTCATCGGTGTCTTCAACAATAATCAATTTATCCAGCACCCAGCCCAGCAGCAGGAACATGCCGGCGGCGGGGATCAGCATCAGCAATCCTACGAAGATGTGGAAGTCGCCCTTGGCGTACTCCGGGGCGTAGACGTGCAGGAAGCCCAGCGTCGTCACCCGGCCGACATTCACCGCCACCGCGATCGGCAGGGTCATCGCGACCATAATCACGCGCTGCCACCAGGCCCGCGGCGCCAGGAACGCCATCGCCACGCCCAGCGCCAGGAAAGCCATGAGCATCCGCAGCCCCGAGCAGGCCTCCGCCACATTCATCGGCGGGTGCAGCTTGATCCCATGATGGAAGATGTCGATCGTGTTGCCCCGGACGCTCGCCTCGATATCCAACGCCATCCCGATGATATTCAGCAGCACCGTGGAACTCGCCGACGCGATCGTCTGCAGCTTCAACGCGATCATCTCCCAGAGCTTCTGGGAGACCTTGACTCCAAAACTCAAATACCAGATCGGGAACCACAGCACCGTCATCATCCTCGGGCCGAGGATAAACAGCACCAGCCCGAACAGCGAGATGATCATGCTGTACCCCTGGAACATGTCGTTGCGGCCGGGGTAGATCCAGAACGCGTACGACACCATGCCCAAGAGCATGATCGGCAGGCCCCACCAGCAGACGCTGCTGGTTAGCTGCATCAGCCGACCACGGTTCTGGAAGAGGTAGTAGCCGCCGATCACGGGGACCAGCAGCGCGTGTGACCAGTCGTTGTCTTCAAGGGAGATCCTCAGGGCACGCCAAAGGAAGTTGCGGTGCAGCAACACAAACAGCGCGGTCAGCAGACCGATCCAGGCCCAGCCACGGGGCGTGATCAACGGCCTGGCAGACTCGCCGGCGGTCGTCAGGTTCGTCACCGCTGTACTGGTCATGCCCTAAAAATACCTGTCACACACATGGTTTCTCGCCCACCACACCCGTCGAACCCGCCCCGGCAGAGGTTAATCCACCCGACCGGTCCGTCTGGCGTGATGCTTATACGTCCACACCGCCGCGGGGGTTCTCCCTTTCCCGCCACGCGGTCCGGGGGTAACGACAGCGACATCCTGGCTCACAACCCCGCCTTATCACATCAGGCGTAGCCGCAACGGCCAATCCGGCCGACACATCCATGTGGTTTTTCTCGACTGACCACGGCCCCGCCTCTGACAGGCTAAAGCCCCTGATCGTTCCACCGATCCGTCGAGTATGTTTGATGCAGGGGCTTGTCAGCTCCTACCTAAAATCTTAAGCCATCAACATTTCTGCCAAAGACGTCCGTGTTGAAGTTGCGGTCCAGCACGAAGCCGAAGCCGTACGTCGCACGGAGCCCGTTGCGGAAGATCGCCAGGGGCGTCGCCGCCATATTGGTCCCGATGTTGATCACGTCGTTGGCCTTGAGGAACAGGTCCGGCTCCGTGCCGTTAAAGATCGCACGGAGGTTGATCCGGATCGTGGCTTCCTGGGAGTTGCCGATACGGCGGACCAGGTCCACGCGCTCGGGGATCCCGATCGCGGAGATGCCGCCGCCGGAGACGATCAACTGCTTGAGCGTCAGGTCCTTCTCGCCGGGGATGTTGTACGCACCGGGGCGGTTGATCGCACCACCGAGGTAGACGAAGCCGCCCTGCTGGCCGGGGACCTTGATCTTGTCGCCGGGGCGGATCACGATGTTGTACCGCATGTCGCCCTCGTTCAGCCGGTCGTAGGGCACCTCGATCACGCGCTGCGTGACCACTTCGCTCAGCGCCGCCTCGTTATCCGAGATCCCAGCGCCCTGGCTGCCGGCTTTCTCTGAGCCGACACGGACCCACTCGCCGCCGACGTTGACCCACTGGGCCTGACCACCGCTGTCAAGGCTCGACCCAAGACCGGCTGGGGGCGCGGCCGCCTCACCACCGGGCGTGACCGCCGGGCCGGTGCCCGCTCCGCCATCCACGCCGTCAAGCAGTTCATCGATCAGCTGCGACGGGTCATCCGGCGCAGGGGGTGCGACCTCGACAGGCTCGTCGCCCTCATCACCGACGCCCTCGGGGACGGCCCCCGAAACACTATCGCTCAGGGCTGTCTCACGGATAATCAGCAGACGCTGCGTACGGTCGGGGATACCGTTGGCCATCGCCAACGCATCGATCAATTTGAAGTTCGGGCTGGGGATCGTGAACAGACCCGACCGCGTGCCACCTGTCAACGGCGAAGCGATGACGGTGAAGGTGTTCTGCGTCGAGTTCTGAAGGATCACGCTGACGGTTGCGTTGCGGATGATGTCGCGGCGTTCCAGCAGGTCCGCGATGTGGTCTTCCAGCTGCGACGCCGTCTTGCCCGCGGCCTTAACCGGGCCGACGAAGGGCAGACGCACCAGGCCGGTCGCGTCGACCTGCCGCTGGTAAGCCGCTTCCTGGCCGGGATCGACCAGCTCGAAGATGATCACCGCGATCGTGTCGCTGGGCGCGATCGAGTATTCGTTGAAGTCGGGCATCAGGTCTTCGGGCGTCACCTGGCTCATCGTGACCGGAAGCTGGTCCCGGCTCTCGATCACATCAATGCGATCCAGGATGGGCATGGTGATCGGCGTGTGTTCCCAACGCCCCACCACCGACGGGTCCATCCACGAGTCGGTCTCACAACCGATCGGTCCGGCGAATAACGCCGCCCCCATCAGCCCGACCACTCCGATCCTGCCTAACCAACTCTTATTTGTGTTATGCCTCACCACGCGCTCCTGCCTCTAGGTCAATAGGAGATCCAACAGACTGTTATTACCGGCACGCACTATACTTCAACCGGCTCGCCGACGGGGGCTTTCAAGCCCCCTATCTTAAACCAAATCCATGGACAACGCATCTGGGGCCTTCGGCTTACGCCCGCCGGCCCGGCCACGGAATCCACCCCGAAATCCCCCCCCCACCGGCCGGGCTGATATGCCTCGGCCAGCAAGTCTTTACCAAGCATCGGCCCAACGCAAGCCGGACCTGACCCCACCCCCAGCAGTCCCCTAAAATCAGCCGTTATAACCCGATTACACCTCGCACTTGCCCTGTGTTTGCCCTTCATCCACAATGAACCCTGTCCGGTAACCCCCTTAAGAAGACCCCCCATGCCCGAACACCCCAGGATCAGCATCATCGGCGACGGGTCCATGGCCACCGTCCTGGCCCTCCTGCTTGAAAGCAAGGGTCTGCACGTCAACCTCTGGGGGGCCTTCCCCGACCATGTGGCCGAACTCATCCAGACCCGCGAGAACCGCAAGTACCTCCCGGGCTACCGCCTGCCGGACCGGATCAAGATTACGGCCAGCGACCCCAACGCCTTGGCCGACGCCGACATCATCGTCAACGCCGTCCCGACCCAGTTCATCCGATCGGTCTGGGAACGCCTGGCCCCGCACGTCCCCGCACTGGTCCCCATCGCCTCGGTCGCCAAGGGCATCGAGACCGACACCGCCCTGCGCCCGACCCAGATCATCGCCGACGTCCTTCAGTCCGCCGGCCCCGGCTCGCCGGATGACCCGGACAAGCCCGCCCGACCCCTGGCGACGATCTCCGGCCCATCCGTCGCCGACGAACTGGCACGCTGCCTCCCCGCCACCGTCTGCGCCGCCAGCGACGACGAAGCATTCTCCAATCTATTACAACAGACCTTCACCACCCACTGGTTCCGCGTGTACACCAACCCCGACCTCTTAGGCACCGAACTCGCCGGCGCGACCAAGAACGTCATCGCGCTGGCCGCCGGCATCCTCGACGGGCTCCAGGCCGGCAACAACGCCAAGAGCGCCCTGCTCTCACGCGGCCTCGCCGAGATCACACGACTCGGCGTCGCCATGGGCGCCTCCCCCGAAACATTCTTCGGCGTCGCCGGCGTCGGCGACCTCGCCACCACCTGCTTCAGTCCCACCGGCCGAAACCGCACCTGCGGCGAGCAACTCGGCCGTGGCAAAAAACTCCAGGACGTCCTCGACGAAATGCCCGGCGTCGTCGAAGGCGTACCCACCACCAAAGCCGTCGTCGCCCTGCTCCAAAAATACCGCGTCGAGATGCCCATCACCCAAACCGTCCACAAAGTCCTCTTCGAAGACCTGGACCCCCTGGAAGGCATCAGCCAACTCATGAGTCGACAGCTCAAGCCCGAGATTATTGGCTGACACAAGTTGATCACGCGCAACAATCAACTGCCAAAATATTTTCCCAAGGCCCCACCTCCCGGATCACAATCCTTCGGTATCCCTCTGTGTATATGTTTCACATGAACGTTCTATTACCCCACAGGATTTCCCACAAGCACTCCCACAAAGTAGGTAATAGCCATGGCCACAGCACCCCACAAACTGACACGGAGGGCTCCGCGACCGACATGTGCTCCGCCGGTAGTTGCGGCGAGACCGCCTAGGAAAGCGAGCGCGATCAAAGACGCCCCCGCGATCACTATAGCCGCCATGGTACCGCGTAGCGGACACACAACGCTCACAACGACTGGTACGGCAGCTCCGACGCCGAAAGTAGCTGCGGATGTCCACGCGGCCTGGAAAGGTCGGGCGGCCAACATCTCGTGAAGGCCAAGTTCGTCACGAAGATGAGCGCTCAATGCGTCGTGAGCCGTGAGTTGAACCGCCACTTGCTCGGCTAGATCCGGCGAGACGCCACGTTCGACATAGATCGCTGCTAGCTCAGCTAGTTCGTGTTCAGGCTGGGCTTCCAGTTCTTTTCGTTCCATTTTCCGATCCGCTGCTTCGGTGTCGGCCTGCGACCATACAGAAACGTATTCGCCTGCTGCCATAGACATTGCACCCGCCACCAACCCCGCCAGACCAGCCAATAGAATGGTCGAGGTGTCCGCTCCGGCTGCAACTATCCCGATGATTAAACTGGCCACTGAGAGGATGCCATCGTTGGCGCCCATAACCGCAGCTCGAAGCCAGCCGATTCGATTGCTGCGATGGTTCTCAAGTGTATGCATCAGATATTTTCCTTTCAGACGAATCCTATTTCTATCATAGCTCACTTATTCGTCACGACGAGCAGTGTAGCGTAGGCGTCAAGGGTAAAGCTGATTCAACCCGTTTGGTATGAGGGCCGTAGTAAGCAGGGTGCCACACCTTGACCCGGGGGGCAAGGTGAGTGTGGCTTCGCAACTCATCTCCGATACTTATGCTTAACCGCTGCGCGCTCCAACCGAATCGATCAAGCAAAACCCTCGACGAACTCATAATCCACACAACCCTTAAATACGCTACAAACCCCGCCGCCACCCCACGCGGCGCGGCCATGCCCTGTTACATCCACTTCACGCTCACCCGGGTCCCAACCGCTTAAGCCCCCCGCCACGATGCCCGATCTTCCCTTCTATATAGAAGACCCCAGGCACCGGCCGACCGCATCGCGCGCACGGCCCAGCGAGCATCATCGTGGCATACCCCGCCCGACAACACGGCCCCGGCGACACGCCTCAAGACGACACCGTCCGGCTCTGGCTCAGCCAGCAGCAGTGGATGACGGTCCTTCAGAACACCGAGCGCAAGGCCCAGCAGCCAGACGCCTCACAGGCCGACGACCTGCGGCAGAGCCCGCGGGTCTCCGCGCCCAGTGATATGAACTGCATGATCCGCCTGGGTAAGAACACCGAACACGTCGGCACATACATCGTCAAGCTGCGCGACATCTCAGCCACCGGCCTGGGCTTCTACTCCGCACAAAACTTCAAGGCCAAGTCACGCTGCACCGTCGCGCTGCAGGATGCGGACGGGCACGGCCTGGTCTGCGCCGCCAGCATCGTCTGGTCGCGCTCCATCAATGAAAATCTCAACGACGTCGGCATCCAGTTCGACAAGCCCATCGAGGCCCGGTGGCTTGCCGGCGAACCCCTGGACCGCATCCCCGTCTGACGGACACAACGATGACTCAGCCAAACGAACCCGCTACAAACGAAGCCGAAAACACCCTGCGCCACAGCCTCAGTGCGGAAGAATGGTCACGCGCGCTTGAAACCGCGCGGGCTCAACGCGGCCAACACCCGGAACATTACGACCAGGACCAGCGTGCCAATAACCAGCCGCGCCACCAGGCCGTACGGCGGTGCCTGCTTAGGATCGACCGGGGCGAGGATGCCTCCCCTGATATCTACCTGGTGCGCTCGCGCGACATCTCCGACGGTGGCGTCCGCCTCCTGCACGGCGTGGCCATCGAGCCCGACACGATCTGCTGCATCATCATCGAGTCCACCACCGGCCAGAGCACCGCCGTCGGCGGGACCATCGCCTGGTGCAACCCGGTCAAGGGGTCGGACACCCCCGCCTACGAGTTGGGCATCCGCTTCTACGAACCCATCGACGCCTCCTGTTTCGCCGAGTACACCGACGAAGCCGAAGACGCGGCGTGACACGCTCGCCGATCAGCCCCCTACTCTGCCGGGAGATCGCATGGACAGCCATCCGACCTCCTGACACTAGCACAATCCGGCCGATAATCCCTCTGTGAAGAAGAAGTATCTCATCACACTGGGACTGATGCTTACGGCGGGCCTGCTGGTTCTTTATTTCCTGCGCCCAATGATGCCCAAAGCCTGGCACCGAATCACCCTCGGCATGCCCCGCGATGAAGTACATGGCTTGTTACCAGACCTGTCCGTGGACATGTACGAGCTCAAGGGTTTTGACGTGACACACAGCACGATCCACTTCATGGGTGAAAACTACACCTGGACGCTGACCATCTCTTACGATCAAAAAATGCGCGTCAGTGATTTAAGCGTCTTTACCGCAAACAGTGTGTGCGGCTGCCTGGACTACTCCCCCATCTCGCTTGGCCGGTAGTGACACGCGACATGTCTGCCTGCTTCTCGGACCCTGTCCCGATATTTCCGTGTCAAGCTTTACCGGTTATGCCGGTTATACCGTCTGGGTTAGCCGGGTGGACGGCACCACACGCGCCGATCACCCCTCGGCTTATCCCCTAACCCCAGCGCGACGATAGATATCACGACACCCATCGTCCGGCCGGACGGTGAGCCAGGGCCTGTGATGGTCCGCCCGACCGGCCCGGAGGGGGCGATTAGCCGTGAGGAACCGATGGAACTTGAAACGATCCTGAAGACAGCGCTGGAAATGGACTGCTCGGACATCCACCTGATCGCCGGGCACACCCCGATGGTCCGCCAGCACACGGTCATGACCCCGCTTGACTACCCCGTGATTACCGCCGAGGGCGCGTTGCGGATGCTCAAGCAGATGGCGGGCGAAGAGCAGATGAAGGTCTTCGAGAAGATCAAGGACGCCGACTTTTCGTACGAGCTGCCGGGCCTGGGCCGCTTCCGTGTGAATGCGCACCTGCAGCGCTCGATGGTCGGCATCGCCCTGCGTGCGATCAAGACCGACATCCCCCCGTTGAAAGACCTCACCCTGCCGGAAGTCATCAGCCGGCTGACCTACCTGCCCCGTGGCCTGGTCCTCGTGACCGGCGACACGGGTTCGGGTAAGTCCACCACGCTGGCCGCCATGATCGACGCGATGAACAAGCGCTACCACAAGCACATCATCACACTGGAAGACCCCGTGGAGTACTCGCTGGTCAGTGACAAGTGCGTCATCGAGCAGCGTGAACTCGGTGCCGACACGCCGAGTTTTGCTTCGGGACTGCGGCACGTTTTGCGTCAGGACCCGGACATCATCCTCGTCGGCGAGATGCGTGACCTGGAGACCACCGCCGCCGCCATCACCGCGGCGGAGACCGGCCACCTGGTCTTCTCCACGCTGCACACCGTCAACGCCTCGCAGACCATCGAGCGTATCATCGATATGTACCCCGCCGACCAGCAGAACCAGATCCGTTCCATGCTGGCCAACACGCTTCAGGCGGTCATCTCACAGACCCTGTTCAAACGCATCGACAAGAAGGGCATGGTGCCCGGCGTCGAGATCATGCTCTGTACCCCCGCGGTGCGGAACCTGATCCGCGAAAACCGGGCGTTCGAGATCCCCAACGTCATCGAGACCAACCGCGCCCTGGGCATGAACAGCCTGGACAACTCGATCGCCGAGCTGTTCTTCAACGGCATGATCAGCCGGGAAGACGCTATCGCACAGGCGGCGTACCCCGAGAAACTCGAACGCGCACTGGTCGCCTAACGAGCCGTCGCCGTAAGGCGGGGGGGGACCGCTCGCTAACACTCGCGGCTCGTCGGAATTAATCAGGTCCTATTGAAGAAATAAGTAACCAAAGGCTTAACCAACCATGCCGACATACCGCTACCAGATGAAAACCAGCGGCGGGCAGACCTCCGTCGGGATACTCAGCGCCGAAAGCGCCCTGGCGGCGGCTCAGCAACTGCGTTCGCAGGGCAATACCGTCCTGCAGCTGACGCCCATCAACTCCAACTCGAGCAAGACGTTCGCACAACGCCTCCAGGCGATGAACTACTCGTCGGGGCCCAGCCCCCGCGACGTGTTGAACTTCACCACCCAGCTCGCGGTGATGGTCCGCGCCGGTATCTCGCTGCGTGCCGCGATCGAGGGCATCGCCGAGCAGACCGAAAATGCCAAGTTCAAGCAGATCCTCATGGAGGTCAAGCAGGACGTCGAGTCCGGCAAGCAGTTCTCCGAGGCCCTGCAGAAACACCCCAAGCTCTTCGGCCCGCTTTACGTCAATATGACCCGGGCGTCGGAGATGTCCGGCAGCTTCAGCCAGATGCTCGAACGCATCGCCTCCTACCTCGCCCAGCAGATCGAGACCCGAGCGATGGTCATAGGTGCGATGATCTATCCGGCGGTCATCGGCGGCCTGGCCGTGGTCGTGACCATCTTCCTGCTGACCTTCGTGCTGCCTAAGTTCGCCGCCGTGTTTGCCGGCAAGGAAGCGGCCATGCCCTGGCCCACGATCTTCCTGATGAACCTGTCGGCGTTCATGGTCAACTGGTGGTGGGCCGTCTTCATTGGCATCTTCGCCGCGATCGGCGGGCTGTTCTTCTTTGTCAAGACCGAGGCGGGCGGCTGGTGGTTCGACGCCACGAAGCTGCGCTTCCCGATCTTCCAGAAGATGTTCCGCGCCCTGTACATCAGCCGAAGCCTCCAGACCATGGGCGAGCTGGTCAACGCCGGCGTCCCCATGCTCGATACCCTCGCCATCACCGGTGATATCTCCGGCAACCGCCTGTATCGCAGGCTCTGGCGCAACGTCTATACCTCCGTGAAGCAGGGTAAGAAGATCGCCATGCCCCTGAACAAGAGCAAGCTGCTGCCCAAGGCGGTCGTTCAGATGATCGCCGCCGGCGAAGAGTCCGGTAAGCTCGGTGAGGTCCTGGATCAGGTCTCGACCTTCTACTCCAAACAGCTTCGCGAGGTCATCAAGCTGGTGACCAGCATGATCGAACCGGTCATGATCATCATCATGGGCTCGGTCGTCGGCTTCATCGCCATGGCCATCATCCTCCCGATCTTCAAGCTGTCCACGCTGGTCAAGTAAGGCAATGGCGGAGGTGGGATCGCGGATTGGGTATGGATTAAAACAGATGTACCGGGTGTATGGCCCGTAACTGTCCGGCAACAAGCTCAATAACTTCCACCGGACCCAATTGAATCGTAGGGTTACAGGTGATGCCAGGTAAATTAAGTACGGGTACGCCCATGAAACAACCACCAACCACCAGCCAACAGCCGCCACGGCGTAGCCGTGAACACGGCTTCACCCTCATCGAGGCCGCGCTGACTACGGTCATCGTCGGCACGGGTGTCCTTTCGATCGTCGCCGCGCAGCAGGCGTACCACCAGAAGAACGACTGGGCCCAACGCTCCGGCACGGCCATGCTCCTGGCCAACGAACTGCGCGAGCTGACCATGCCGCTGCCCGTGTACGACCCCATCACCGGTCAGGCCTTCATCGGCCCGGAACCCGGCGAGGCGGGCATCGACGACTACGACGACCTGGACGACTTCGCCGGTGTCTCGCTCGATGGCGGTGTGACGTACCCGGGGCTGACATTCAACCCGCCGATCGATGCGCTGGGACGCACCATCAACGACTTAACCGGATGGACGCAACAGGTCACCGTTGAGGGCGTGCTGGAAGAAAACATCGGCTCGGGCGTCACGCTGAACCCCGGGACCGCCGGCACGCTGACCCGGCTCACCGTCAACGTCCTCTACCAGGGCCCCAACGACCCCGCGCCGAACTCGGTCACCCAGCTGACCTGGGTCGCCGGGCAGTAAATAACAACACGCACCCACAGCAGCACAACACACGCACGCGGAGGCACCGGAGCCCTGAAGATGGCTAGAAGTAAAACGAACATCCGATACACGAACCACCGTGAACACGGCGTTGCAGCCGTGCTCGCGATGATGTTCCTCGTCATCTTCTCCTCGCTGGCCGCCGCGATGGCGATCGTCTCGCAGGGCAACCTCACGACCGCCGACTCGTCATTGAAGATCAACCGCTCACTCGCCGCCGCCGAGACCGGCATGCAGTTCATGGTCTACCGGCTGAACCAGGTCACCAAGGGCGACGCCACCGCCGGCACCCCCGGGATCAAGATCCGCGAGGGCGAGATCGACGCGACACTCGCCGACACTCTCTGGGTCGACGCGCGTACGCAGCTATTAGACCTGCTCTCCGCCGACTTCCAGTACCAGCAGGGCAACACCCCCTACGTGGATGGGAATCTACTCATCGTCCCGGAGATCCCGGTCGGCCCAGGCCAGCCTACGTTCAGCGCGACCTTCGAGCCCCACCCGTTGGCCGGCGAAAACTACGACGACATCGTCTACCAACGCCCGCCTTACAGCGACATGGACCCCCCGGTAACGAACCTCGCGCCGATGGGGCCTGACTGGATCCGTGTCACCGTGACCGCCAGCGACGGCGTTGCGCCGAACCGCATCTTCCGCTCGGTCATCATCGACTTCCAGATCGAGAAGAAGATCAAGTTCGCGTTGCTCAGTAAGAGCCGGATCATGATCGGCCGCAACGTCATGATCGACGGGCCTATCGGCTCCAGCTTCCTGGAGACGAACCTCGAACACGGCCACCCCATCCAGATCGAGAGCGACTTCAAGGGGCTCGACGCCGCACTCGACGCCGACATCGACCTGTTCCGCAACACGTTGATCTCCAACGACGCCGACGGCGACAACCGCATCAACCTCGCCAGCAGCACCGAGACCAACCTCATCGTCGACCCCGCCCAGTACGACTACGACCAGGACGGCTACATCGACGACTACGACTTCTTCATGGCCCACTTCGATTCCTCGGGCGACCTGAAGGTCAGCGACTCGGAGATCGACCCGACCTCGTCGGACGTCAACCGGCAGCAGCTCCTGAAGCTGATCGACACCTTCGGCAACCCCAGCCGGCAGGGCTACAACGACGGCTTCATCGACGAGTACGACCGCTACGCCAAGGTCCGCGGCGAGGTCTACATCACCGCGGACAAGCAGGGCTGGGAAGAAGGCGCCGCCGACCCCGACGGCGCGGGGGGTGCCGACGGCGCTTACCAGGACTACTTCCAGGGCCCCATCCACCCGGACTTCGGTGAGACCGCGCTGACCTTCGACGCGGACACCGACGCCGTCCACGAGTTTGAGCCGGACGACTTTGACGTCGCCTCGTTCAAGGCGATGGCCTCCAACGACTTCGTCGCACAGGCCGGCGCTGATTCGGGCACCGTCACCGAGCAGGTCCCCTTCGGGGCGGCCCACCCCTACGAGTACTACGAACGCACCGTCTACGAGAACAAAACTTTCGACAACGTGATCATCCCCGTAGGCACCAACGCCCTGTTCAGGAACTGCACGTTCGTCGGCGTTACCTATGTGGATACCGTGGTCGATAACGTCGACTCCAACTTCAACTACGTCGGCATGCAGGAATCCGATGGCACACTCAAACACCCCGACCGCACCGCGATGGTCGACGGCGTCGAGGTCGGCGGCCCCGCGGACATGCAGGGGACCAAGGCCTACGCCAACAACATCCGCTTCGACGACTGCACCTTCAACGGGTCGATCGTCACCGAGTCGCCCAATGAATTCACCCACGTCCGCAACAAGCTGACGTTCACCGGGACCACGCGCTTCATCCGCGAGAGCCCGCTGACCGCCGCGGAGATCAAGCTGTTCCGCCGCAGCACGCTGCTGGCGCCGCACTTCTCGGTTGAGATGGGCACCTTCATCGCGCCGGAGGACTCGCAGGAAACCGTCGAGATGTCCGGGACGATCGTCACCGGCCTGCTTGACCTGCGTGGCCAGGTCAAGATCGTCGGCACGCTGCTGACGACCTTCAACCCCGTGAGCAACACCGGGCCGGTGCTCGGCGAGACAAGCCCGCAGTTCAACACCACACTCGGCTACTTCTCCAGCGCCGACGGCGACCTGGAATCCGAGATCCCCGGCAGCGGCCTGGGCGTCATCCAGGTCCGCTACGACCCGACGCTCCCGCTGCCCGACGGCATCCTCGGCAATATCGACATCACACCCTCGCTGGCAACGTACCGCGAAGGCGGGCAGCAGTAAGATTTATGATCTCTGATCGCTGATTGATGAAGTAAGAACGGAGTCAACGAATCAGCAACATAGAACGGAAGCCGCAAACATGTATCGACATCAGAAATCAAAAACCAGAAATCAGCGCTCCCGCGCCGCGGGTTTATCCCTAGTCGAGCTGTTGGTCTCGTTGGCGATCACGGCGATGCTGCTGACCGCGACCATGGTCGCCATCGACGCCAGCTTCCAGGCCTACGCCGCCGCCGCCGAGTCCGCCAGCACACAGACCGCGACGCGCATGGTCATCAATCGGCTCATGACGCTGGTGCGTACCTCCACGGCGCACGGCCCGCTGCTGGACGACCCCACCGACAACCCGCCGGTGGTCCTGCTCGCCGACGGCAGCACGATCGAGAGCCACTACATCACACTGCTTAATCCTCAGGGCGACCTGATCCGTATCGAATACCGTGACGGAACCCACCTGACCACCCCCAACGAGCTGTGGCTGGTCATCGACCCGTTCGGCGGCGGGGCTCAGCAGACCCAGCCGATCCTCGGCGGCGTCACCGATGCCACCTTCTACACCCATCGGCGCTTCGACTCCGACGGCGTGCTCGTCCTGGAACGAGGCTCCATCGACATGACCGTTGTCGCCGACGACGACGCCACGCTCGCCCTGGAAGGCGCCGAGCTGCCGCCCATCCGCGTCATCGCTTCCACCATGCCCCGCAAGCTCGACTAGCCCGCACACGACACACAATCTGACACACCCCCGAAGCCCACGTTTTAAATAACGTGGGCTTATTATACCTATCTACCTGAGGCCCGGTCATGGCCCAAAGGGCCTTGGCCGGGGCCTCCCACCTCTACCTTTTACAACACCTGTAACGCTTCGATAACCCAAAAAACCCAATACCGGACCTTGCCCCGCCGCCTGTGAATCATACCTTTCAATGTGAACTTCGGAACACGGACAGGTACGCCCGCGTGAGGCGTGCCGGCAGGAGCAAGTGGTCGCCGAGCCGTGAGATCAAGAACGACCAAAGGAACTCATCATCATGAACAAACTGACCCTGACAGGCGCATTGGTGGCCGCCGGACTTATGGCCGTACCCACACAAGCCGAGACCATCGAACTCACAGGCGTGCTGCGTGACTTCAAGGTAAGCCACCCGGACATGCAGTACCCCCACAAGAGCTTCGGGGTTAAGACCGACCTCGTGGCATCGCAGATTGGTGAAGACGGCAAACCCGTCCTGCGCACGGACCTCGACCCGACCCGCGGCATGATCTCCGGCCCGGACTCGTTCAACCAGTGGTTCAACGACGTCCCCGAGGTCAACATCGCCGTCCCGTTCACCATCGTCCTGGACAACGGCCAGGAGGGCCCCGGCGGTGTCTACTCCTACGCCCGTGAGAAGCAGCTCTCAGGCGACCTGAGGTATTTCTTCCCCATGGACGGCCTGGGCGGCTGGAACGACATGCAGGAGCAGTCGACCGGCACGCACAACTTCTACTTCACCTACGAGATCCACACCGAGTTCACCTACACCGACCCGGCCGAACGGGACGAAGCCATGGTCTTCTCGTTCACCGGTGACGACGACGTCTGGGTGTTCATCAACGGCAAACTCGCGGTCGATATCGGTGGCGTGCACGGCCAGTCGCAGCGATCCGTGAACCTCGACTCGGCCGCCGAAGAACTCGGCCTGGAAGCCGGCGGGACCTACTCCCTGGACTTCTTCTTCGCCGAACGCCACACCACCGAGTCGAACTTCCGCATCGAAACCACGATGCAGCTGGAAGAGGTGCCCCCGACGACGATCAGCCCGCTGTACGACTGATTGCTTCACATGTGATACCCGGAAGGGGACAGATTACCACCCCTTTGGTTAAGACCCGTGGGCCTTCGTGCCCGCGGGTTTTTTTATGCGCTCTCATACCCCTCAGCACGAAGCCCGGTCATGGCAATCGGGCCTTGGCCGGTGCCACTAAAACCCGATTTTTATTGGCCCTTAAACTGAATGAATCGTACGCTTTAGATAAGAAGAGAACGCACCACACCGCCCCCCTCGCTTGCCTTAAAGGCAGACGATACGACTCGCGGCGCCGTGTGCCGCTCCGGGCGCGGCGCCGTTTATACAACACCAACAACCCGAGACGCCCCCTCCCAAGCCCGGTCATGGCCCAACGGGCCTTGGCCGGGATCGTTCTGATGACTTCACCGCACGTGCCCGAAACCCTCACTGCTCTCTGGTCATATTAAATACCATTGTATACCCCCACGCCAACGGGTCATCCTCCTCCCCATCCCATCCCTCACGCGCCGCCTCCACCTGCTCCTGCAACGATCCCGCCGGATTAAGCGATTCAATAAACCCATCCCACCGCTGCTGATCCTCCCCCGACAAACCCGAATACCACATCACAACCAGAGCCATCTGCTCGCCCTCAAACAACACCTCACCAAAATGCGCCGCCTGATAAACCGCATCGGGTTCACCCCAGAACGCGTAATAAAACAACGGCAAACCAAACCGCTCGCGTATAAGCCCGTCCCACACAATCTGGCCAGCTTCCGTGTCCCACGCCCCGTTTGTCGCGATCGGCTCAGAAATACACGCCAGCGTCATATGCACCTCGTCCGGCGAACTGAAGATCTCAAACTCCGTCCCGAGTGCTGACAGGAAGACCAGCATCACCACACCCTCGGTGTCGCCCGGCTCAATCTCCTTATCGGTATCAAGCTCACTCCACTCGCTGACGATCTCGGCACACACCGGCGAACTTACAAATACAGTCCACGAGTCCGCGAGCACACCGTCATCCGAATTCAGAAATCCCAACGATTCCGGCACCACCGCTCCCTCGCCCAACTCCATCCGAGCTGTAGCCATGCGGACAAGCAGGTCGCCCGGGCCATTGCCGGAAGGACTGAACATCTTAAGCAGTGTCCCCAGATCGCCCGCTTCCCAATACCCCCGATCGATCAGGTACTGCCCCACCGTCGCCACATAAGCCGATATCCATTGCTTCTCGGTCTGCCCCGCACGCTCCAGTTCAAGCAGGTACAGGCTCATGTTCTTCAAGTCGTGACGCATCTGCGTATCCATGAATCCGCGCAGCGTCGCCCACGTCGGCTCGTCGCCCAGCTCCGACTCAAACCAAGCGATCAACAGGTCCGTCAGCCGGTCCGTCGCCAGCAGCCGCGCCTCGACCTGCCCGACCAGGTCGTCATCCCCGCGGAAGCGTTCCGCGTATCCATATACCTCTCCCAACGGGCTGGTCATCCTCAGCCAGCTCCCCGATCCGCCAATATCTTCAGGCGGTGTATCAAACACGCCAGCGTAGTGAGCCTCCTCACCCGCCTGCACGTCTGTATAGATCGTCCGCAGCATCGAATCCAGCTCGTCGCCGTTCTCAACCGCCAACTCGCGCCGTACCCCCTCCCCTTCGGGAGTCATTGCGACCCGATACACCGTCGGCGGCGCACACCCCGCCAAAGCAAAACAAACCACC
>JAJDCW010000009.1 GCA_029260635.1 Phycisphaeraceae bacterium
GTTGAAGCCGGGATCAACTACGGCGACTTTAGCTTGGTCGGCGGGAGCGTCCAGGACGTGACCGAATCGTCCGTGACCGACCCGACCCCGCTATTCGGTGTGCCCCTGGCGATCGGAAACTCGCTGAGCTTCTCGACCGGCCCGTTTGCAGCCGCACAGGCTGGCACCGGGGCCGATATCACCGCGGGGCAAATATCATTTGTTATCCAGGCCGACCCGGGCCTGTTCATTGAATCGATTAGCCTCGACGAGATCGGCGACTTCCTGATGTTGGGAGATACCGCCGAGGTCACCGCGGGAGGGACTTTGGTGGCTACGATTCTCGACCCCCTTGTGGGGGGGTTTGTCAGCGACCCGATCGGCTTTGACCAGCCGTTCCCGTTGACTGGGACAGGCTCGGGCATCTGGTCTGGCGAAGCATTCGTCAGCCTCCGGCAATACAGCGCGACGCGCGTCCGGATCGACCTGGATAACAGCCTGATCGCCTCGTCAGGCGACCCCACGGACGCCGCGTTCATCGACAAGAAGGCCCTGACGGTCAACGTCAAGTTCTCTCCTGAGATCCCCGAGCCGGCGACACTGGCGCTGATGAGCATGGGCCTGCTGGCGATCGCTCGCCGCCCGTAAGGCAATCCCAATCTTTTCGTTTCAACTGATCTAGCTGGTCCAATAGCGACCGCGCAGGAGGCTATCGATATGCATGTAGCTCAGGGGGTGTCGCGGTCAGTTTCCAGACCTGTACGTAATATGCTACGGGCTTCCTTGGTTCCAGCCGTGGTTTTGTCTGTCACCGCTACCGTGTCGGCGGAGATGTCCAGTTGGACGCAAGGTGGCGCTGACGCCGGACGCAGCGGGTATGTTGGCGGATCGCTCACACTGGACCCATTAGACATAGAGCCGGCGTGGACAGTCGAACTCGGGTTCAGCCAATCCGGGACCGGTAGTTGGAGTGCCCGCGCGGTGGCGACCGATGGCGCACAGGTCTATCGGGTTGCGTTATCCGGTTACGCCCCGGGCGGAGACTACCACGTCATGGCACTAGACATTGATACGGGGCAGGAAAACTGGGATACCATTATCAAGGGCAGCGCATTCAAGGGCGTTGGCGAGCCTGTCATCGCACAGGGCAAGGTGTGGGTCAATCACGCTGGGCATAGCGCCAATCAAGCAGAACTTGATAAGCCGCAACTGTATTCACTCAACACGGTAAACGGCCAAGTAGAATCCAGGACAACCTACTCGGCGCAACACGGCGAGAGCGACCGCCCCACAACAGACGGGACCCTGTTAGTTGCCCAGGCTGGTTACTACGGGGGCATGTCTGCCTTTAGAGCCGATGACGGCGGCACCCTGTGGAACGTAAGCGGTAGCCAGTCTGTTAGCCCCGCGGCCGCTCTGACCGACCAGTATTTTTTTGCATACGACGAGGGGGTCTACTCGCGGACCACAGGCGCATTCATCAAAGATGTCACGGACCCCGATGGGTACAGCCTACGTAACCCAACCGTAAACCGCGAAGGAGGTTTGTTCTATCGCACGCCTAACGGCGTCTCCGCATTCGACTCGGTCACACTCGGGCACCGTTGGAATCTTGATCTGGGCGAGAGTATCCGGGCTATGGCTGTGGGCGATGGAAAAGTTGTCGTATTTACTCCGAATTGGGTCAGAGTGCTTGACGATTCAACCGGTGCCGAAATTCAGAACTACTTCTCGGCGAGCGAGATCGTGTACGGCGAGATCGCGTTGACCGATTCCCACGTCTTTCTTCAGGACATCGGGCACACGATCGCCGTTGACCTGGAAACGGGTGATGAATCCTGGCGCGTGGATGATCGCGGGGAGATGGCCCTGGGTGACGGGTATCTGTTCCTGAGTAATCATGCCGGCATCCGGGCTTATGCCGTGCCGGAGCCCGGTTCGCTACTCGCACTTGTAGGGTTGGGCACACCCATCTTTTTGCATCGGCGTAAATAACTCAAATCCAGACAACATCACAGGCTACACCGCCAGCCAAGTGGGTGATTCTTTCCTCAGCATCAAAAGATGCATAGGATTTACTCACTCGTTAAACTGCCCGTTGCACCGGGCCACCCCCGCCCACCACACGCAATAGGGCCCTACCATGAACCCGACCCAGACACTGCCCCCGGCCGTCATACCCATCCCCGCACCGGCGGACGACTGGACCACGCAGGACGCGCAGAAGATCTACAGCCTGGACAAGTGGGGCCGGGGCTACTTCTCGGTCAACGGGCAGGGCCACCTGGCGGTCCACCCCACGCACAACCCGGATGTGAGCATCGACCTGAAAGACCTCGTCGAGCAGCTGCGCCAGCGCGATCTGGACCCCCCGCTGCTGATCCGGTTCACGGATATCCTGCGCCACCGGCTTAGCGAGATCGCCCAGGCGTTCGACACCGCGATCAAAGAGATGGACTACAAGGGCGGGTACCGCTGCGTGTACCCGATCAAGGTGAACCAGCAGCGGCACGTCGTCGAAGAGATCCTGGCGTTCGGCAAGGAGCACGGGTTCGGGCTCGAGGCCGGTAGCAAGCCGGAGTTGCTTGCCGTGCTCGCGATGGTCCAGGACGAGACGACGCCGTTCATCTGCAACGGCTTCAAAGACGACCAGTTCCTCGAGTCGGTGATCCTGGCGACCAAGCTGGGCAAGAACATCATCCCGGTGGTGGAGAAGTTCAGCGAGCTGAGACTGATCGTCAAGTACGCCAAGGAGCACTCGGTGCGGCCGCAGATCGGGATGCGTGTGAAGCTGGCGACCAAGGGCTCGGGGCGTTGGGAGCAGTCCGGCGGGGTGCATTCCAAGTTCGGCCTGTTTATCGGCGAGGTGCTTGAAGCGATCGAGTACCTTCGTCAGGAGGACATGCTGGACTGTTTGAACCTGCTGCACTTTCACCTGGGCAGCCAGATCACGACGATCGCACCGATCAAGCGTGCGATCATCGAGATGGTGCGTATCTACGCCGAGCTTTACAACGCCGGCGCGGGGCTGAAATACATCGACGTCGGCGGCGGCCTGGGCGTGGATTACGACGGCAGCAAGACCGACGCCGGGTCGAGCATCAACTACTCGCTTCAGGAATACGCCAACGACGTGATCTACCACGTGCTGGAGCTGTGCGACGAGGCGGACGTCCCGCATCCGACGATCATCAGCGAGTCGGGCCGGGCGATGGTCGCCTACCACAGCCTGCTTGTGTTCAACGTCCTGGGCTCGTCGGGTTTTGACGGTTTCGAACCGCCTGCCGAGATGCCGCGTGAAAAGGTCGACGAGTTGCCGCACCCGATCCGATCGTTGTACGACGCCTGTTTCGATCTGGATGAGAAGTCGTTCGCCCAGTCCTACCACGACGCGCAGGTGGCGCGGGACGAGGCGATGAACCTGTTTAACCTGGGGTATTGTTCGCTGGAACTACGGGCCCTGGCCGAGCGTCTGTATTTTGCGGTCTGTTTTAAGACGCTCGAATTCGTCCGCCAGATGCCCGAACCGCCGCAGGACTTCCTGGGGCTGGAGTCGATGCTTTGCCGGACATATTTTTGCAACTTCTCGATCTTCCAGTCGATGCCCGACAGCTGGGCGATCGACCAGTTGTTCCCGGTCATGCCGATCCACCGTCTGGATGAGCGACCGAGCAACCGGGGGATCCTTGCGGACATCACCTGTGACTCGGACGGCAAGATCGACCGGTTCATCGGGCGGCGTGGCACCAGCTCTGTCCTGCCTCTACACCCGTTCGACGGCGGG
>JAJDCW010000010.1 GCA_029260635.1 Phycisphaeraceae bacterium
GTCGAACTCCGTGGAGTGGACGTGGACAACCAACGGCTTGCCGTAGGCAGCCGCGACCGCCATCCCGGCGGGGAAGGTCAGCCAGTCGTGGGCGTGGATGACATCAAACTCCTGGCCCTGCACCAGGTCGATACACAGCGCGGCGTAGCGGCGCGACTCGCTGATGATGTCGCCCGAATAGTCGTCGGCGGGCACGGTGGCGGCGGTCTGGCCGGTTGCGGGTTGGTCCGCGAGCACGCCGGTCGGCGCGGTGAACTGACCCGCCACCGAGCGGTCGGTGGAGCCGATCAGGCTGGTCTGGCCATGGGGCTGTCGAGGCCCAGGGTCGACCGGGTAGGGGTGGCTGAACCGGGCGGGGACGGCCTTGAAGGTGACGTGCTTGAAGTCTTCGGCCTCGCCCTCGGCGATCGGGGGCTGGTATTCGTAGGTGCTGGCAATATCTTCGGGGCCGCGGCTCCCGGCAGCGGCGGCGGGGGATTGCGGCGAGAGCAGGCGGACCCGGGCGTCCTCATGGAAATCGCCGCCGACCGCCTTGGGCAGCACGAACGTCACCTCGGCCTCGCGTCGGCTTAACGCCTTGGTCAGCCCGTAGCAGGCCGTACCCAGACCACCCGAGATAAAGGGCGGGAACTCCCAACCCAGCATGAGGACTCGCATCGTTGCACTCCATTGCCGCCCAGGGTGTTTTGGGACACAAGCAGGTCAATTACCCGTTTGGGCTCCCCTGATCGTCAGAAAATCCTGGTGGGGAGTGTGGCGGACTATGAAGATACCGCGCGGTGTGGTTTTTCGCCATCCGCCCCAAGGCCGGGACCGGGCCGGTCTGACTCAGGAATGGGTTAACCGCAGTGCTGCTTGAGCAGTCGCTAGCAAGAACACGGCGATCTTCGATCGCCCGCTAAACAGTGTTTCGATGGGGATGACCCGGTCAGACCAACTCGTCCGACGGGCTCATGTCGCCGAGTTGGCGGAAGCAGGCCTCGTACGCCAGCATGATCTTGACCGCACGGTCCGTCACGTCGGCATCGGTCGGGCTGTGGCCGTCCTTGATCTCCAGGCGGGAGCGGAAGACATAGACCTTGGCATCATCACGGAAGTGCTCGATCGGGATCGGCGAGCCCTTATAGTCAAGCTCGACCAGTTCCTCTTCGAGCAGCTCTTCCATCTTGTCGCCCGTGTGCAGCAGGTCGGCCTCGATGGATTCACTCAGCCAGCGGTCCTCAGTAAACAGACCGATCCAGACCTCCCGTTGGTCGCCCGATCCTTCTATCAGTAGCTTGTAGAAGGCTTCGCTCTCCACGTCGCGCGCCTGACAGATCAGTGCACCGCTGAGGCACTGCACGTCCTCAAAAACCTCCGCCCGCTTGACACGTTCGGCGACCGCTTCGATCAGACTCTGGTAAGGCTCGGATGACATTCGTTAAACCTGCTTTATTAAGACCAAGATTGCCTGGTAATCCCGGACACGACCCAACGGGCCTTGACCGGGTAACGCCGACACCCATTTACCCACGTGTCGGGCTACCTATAACTGTATCCCCCCAGGTCGAGTTGAACAAGGCGGGTGGCATGATTTCAACGCCCCAGACGGAATGAAGATGAAGATACCTGTCTCTTATTGTGCGCGCTGACGCACCGCTTCGTACAGCACAACCGCCGCGGCGTTGGCGGCGTTGAGTGAATCGACGGTTTGGCCGAGTGTCGGGATGGCGAGTTTTCTGTCTGCGGCGTCCAGCCAGGCGTCGTTGAGGCCCGTGTCCTCAGGACCTATGACGACAGCCAGTGGGCCTGTGAGGTCGGCGTCGGTGTAATTGCTTGCACCCTGTGTGGGCGTGGTCGCGGCGATCTGGAACCCCAATTCACGCAGGCACGCCAGGGCGTCATCGTCGTTCATACCGATCACCGGGAGCGTGAACACAGCGCAAGTCGAAGCCCGGATGGCATTTGGGTTGAAGATATCAACGGGTGTTCCGGCCGCGATGACGGCCACACAGCCCGCCGCCTCCGCGGTACGCACCATCGCCCCCAGGTTGCCCGGCTTCTGTGTCCCCACCGCCACCAGAAGCAGCGGGGGGGCCTGCTGATTCTCCGTACTGTTTTGTACATCCTCGATCGACCACACGGGCTGCCTGACCACCGCCAGGATGCCCTCGGGCTTGTCCCGGTAAGCCAGCATCTTCATCAGGGATTCGGGCACGGTAAACACCCGGGTCTGCCCCCAGACCTCCGCGAGCCCGCTAGCGGCGTCCCGGCTATTGAATAAGTCTTCGCAGAGGTAGACTTCGATCAATTCAAGGCCCGTGGCGACCGCCCTTGAAACCTCACGATGCCCCTCAGCGATAAACAGCCCGCTGCCGCGTCGGTCGCGTGAGCGTCGCAGCTTGACCGCGGCCTTGATCCGCGGGTTCGCGGCGCTGGTAATAGGTTCAGCGGGATGCATGGGGCGTATCGTAGCCTGTGCGGGCATGTCGGGTCATATCACGAGTACCGAGAGAGCCGCTTTAGGCCCTACGTGCGGTGCGGAAGTAAAAAGCCCACACCTTTCGGTGTGGGCGAAGTATGGAAATGACGTTGATATTTCCTATCTGTTTAGCCGGCTACTTTGAACAGGCCTCGAACCGCAGCCGGCCTTAAGTTTTTAGTGCCTCCTGTTTCGCTTCAAGCACGCGGCGAGTCCCAGCATCGCGAGCGTCAGGGATGCCGGCTCGGGTGTCGAGAACTCACCGACCGCCTCGATGGCGTTGACATCCAGCACGTGCGGATTCTGGGGGCCGCTTACGTTGAAGGCAAACAGTGCGTAGCCCTTGTCCCAGAGGTGTCCGCCGTGGGCAAGGAACGACGCGGGCCCAACGGCCGGGAGGACGAAGAGTTCGCTGCCGGTCGCGTAGTACCCGCTGGGGTCGCCGGGTGAGGGGATCTGGCGGATGCTGAAGATGATCTCGTCACCCCCCAGGCCGCCGGCAGGATCATCGTCAAAGCGGTCCGGGTCGCCGACCACGTCGTGGACCATCAACGCATCCAGATTGATATGGTCGGGGTCCACGTCCGGGCCCAGCAGGCTTGTGACCGCCCCAACGATGGCAGCGTGGGGGATATAGGGCGTGCCGGAGCCGTTCCAGACCGAGGTGCCGCTGAAGACATCCAGGTCCAGCGAGTACTTGTCGGCGTCGGCCAGCGGAGGCTCAGGTCCCCAGACCTCCGTGCCGTCGATGTCGTCTGGCAACGGCATCCCGTTGATCATCGCCTGGGTCGCCCACGTGCCGACGGTGCTGGGCAGTGCGCCAAACGAGGTCCCCAACTCGTATGAGATCTCACCGGCACCCGCGATCGGGCCGACCGGCGTGGGGATTGGACCAGCCGAAGGGACGGGGACGAGTACCGCCGGACCACCCAGACCACCCGGGTACGCATAACTCATGTCGTCGATTGAAAAGATCAAGTGCGCGATCTCTGTCTTCACTTCGTCGTAGGCAAAATCGCCGCGGTTGGCGATCGCGTCCATCTGGTCATCGGGTGTCCAGGTGGGGCGTGTGCCGGTGTAGTCGGTGACATCGAGCGTGCCGCCCAGCCCGTCCCACGCGACGATCTGCTGCGGGTCAAACGGCGGCGGGCCAACGGCGCCGGCGCCGATGGTGGACGAGTCGAAGTCGTGTGAATACTCCTTGCCTCCCACGAGAGTGGGCGCACCGATCCCGGGGCCGAAGCCCGGGAACGCTCCCCCGGCACCCGCATAGGGTATGGTCGCGTACGACTCGCTACCCACACCGACAAACGCTATCAATCCTAATAATGAACAACCTAATCCGAGACTCGTGCCTTTCATGACAATCTGCCTTTCTCGTGATGAGTCTGTAACGCCCTCCACGTCTATCTAACTAAGGATCAGCGGATAACACGCGCGAAATAACGAAGGACGATCATATAGCCGGCGCGTGAAACCATTTCACGCGCGAAGTAAAAGCAGGCAAAGAGATAACGTGTTCCGGAAAGTGTAGAAATGAATCGGTTGGCTTACTCCCCATCGCCTTCCTCCCTCGCAGCCCCCCCCGGCGGCAACGCTGGCTCAACCAGACTTTATTTTACGAGGCCCCCACAGGGAGATGCAACACTTTTCCGGGCACTTGCTGGCGGCAATGACGCGAAGTCAAGGGCTGGTCTGCAATTAGACAGAATAATTATTTTGTGTGATCCGTGGTATCCGCCCCTGAAGATCCCGGGCTTCAAGCGGATCAGGCCGGTGGTCACGGGGTGGGGCTCTGGGTTTCAGCCTCGATGAACACGCGCTTCACGAACGGGTAGGCCTGCTTGATCTGTCCGGTGATCTTGGCGATCCGCGTCTCCAACTTCTCCACGGTCGCCCCGTCACGGAATTCGACGCTGATGTTTAAGAGGATGAACTCCGGGCCCATGTGCATCGTCAGGACCTCGTTCACCCGCTCGACGTCCGGCTGTTCACGCACAATCTTGCGGATGCCTTCGATCACATGTCTGTTCGCGCTCTCGCCGATCAGCAGGCTCTTGGTCTCATACGCCAGCCACGCCGCCGTCCCCGCGAGCACCAGCCCGATCACGATCGACGCGATCCCGTCAAACTCGTGGATGCCCGTGGCCTGACTGAGCCACACCCCCAGGAACGCGACCATCAGGCCGATCATCGCCGCCGAGTCCTCGAACAGGACCACATAGATGGACGGGTCCTTGCCGCGACGCACCGCCTCGAAGTAGCCCCACCTGCCCTTAGACTTGCGGAACTCTCTAAAAGCGAAGTACCACGCCGCCCCCTCGAACAGCATCGCCAGCACGAGTACGACGTAGTTAATCATCGGGCTCTGGATCGGCTCGGGGTGGAGGACGTGCAGGACGCCCTTATAAATCGACACCGCCGCACCCACCGCGAAGATCAGCATCGCCACGATGAACGACCAGAAATAGATCTCCTTGCCGTGCCCAAACGGGAACCGCTCGTCGGCGGGCCTAGCCGCTTTTTTCAACCCGTACAGCAGCAGGACCTGATTCCCCGTATCGACCACCGAGTGGATCGCCTCAGACAGCATCGCCGAACTGTTCGTCATCGCGCCGGCGATAAACTTGGTCACCGCGATCAGCGCGTTGCCGACCAGGGCGGCGTAGATGACTTTCTTGTTTGATCCGGCCAAAAGGTGCTCCAAGAGGGTTTGAAACCCTATGGTAGATTTATGAGAGCGATAAGAAAAGGCGCGTCCACCGTTATAGGTAAACGCGCCTCAGTTTTAGCTTGTTATAGTCTCAATCGCTAGGCTGCGAGGTTCAATCCCGACGACGACGCCCCAGCCACGCCAGCGATAGCGTGACGAGGCAAGCCGTGCCCGGCTCAGGGATGTTCGATGCCGAGGGTGGCGTTCCCGCGTTCCAGTTGCCCAGCACCTCGTTGAGGTCGTCGATCCCGACGAAGCCGTCACCGCTGGGGTCCGCCGACGGGTCGCCGGGGGGTACGGCCAGGTTCCAGTTGCTCAGGACGATGTTCAGGTCGTTGATGCCGACGAAGCCGTCGCCGTCCAGGTCGCCGTCGATGACGGTGGCGCTGCTGAGGATCGCGTCGAGTTGTTGTGAGGTCAGGCCGCCGTTCTGGTGGAAGATGATGGCGTCAATTTCGGTCGAGCCCTCACGACGGCCGAGCCTGAACTCCAATGGCATCCCCACATGGACCTGGTCGATGGTGAACTCACCGCCGTTCTCCCAGCGGAAGCTGCCGTTGCTGGAGACGTTCTCGACCACGTCCGGATCGACCCCGAAGTCATCGGGGGTAAAGAAGCTGTCGGACGACCCACTGAATCCACGCGAAAGGTAGTAGGCCGTGTAATCCCCCGATACGCTAAAGGAGATGTCATAAAGCGCCAGTGTCTCGTGAGCGATTGCGCTGGTCAGACTGCCGGTCGGTGCTTTGATTACCTCGCCGCCTGACGCTCCAACAACCTGTTCGACCGTCCAGACATCGCCGTCACTGTCCGGGTCGGTGATGGCGGTGAAGTCTTCGGCCTCGATGACCAGGAAATCACCCGGGGGAAGTTGTACCGGCGGCGGCCAATTGTCTGGCGGGTCGTAGGCGAACCACGAAGCACCGACATCGTTTGTCGTAAGGGGCTTGCGCACGATCTGTGCAAAAGAGACCTCATCAGCCCCGATG
>JAJDCW010000011.1 GCA_029260635.1 Phycisphaeraceae bacterium
GGGCTGCCCCCACGGAAAGTTATGCTCAAAAGGCATAGCCGGTGACGGGACTTGGTAGCGGACGCCCCGGCTAGATGATGGACAAACAGGACACGGCCCCGGCCTGGTCCCGACGTGCCCGTGCCTGCCGTTACCGCTGGAAAATCGTGGGGTTTTAGGAAACATGAAACAGAGGTTAGAACATGAAGAACTGCACGGCAGTAAACCATAATCAGGGATAAACACGGACGAAGCCAGGAAATGCTGGGTAGATCCTACTCCCGCATCCCAAGCAAACCCAGGAAACACCCGGCGAACACCGTCTGCACCCCCATCATCATCGCCAGCGCCGACGGGATCACCAGCCGCATCGTGCTGGAGGGGTCCAGGTCGCCAAATGATCTACCCGACCAGCCGCTCACCGCAAGCAACCCCAGCACTACGCCCGTGCATACCAGTAGACCACCGATTAACAGCCCCGCCTCGAGCATCGACCGGTCGCCGGCCCACGCGAACTTCGCGCTCGGCGGGTGCAGCCCCGTGTTCACCGCGTGCACCTTGGCACACACCGCGAACAGGATCGATTGATACCCCAGCGTCACCGCCGTCGCCGCGTACAAAAGCGTATGCACATCCAGCGTCACCCCGTCCACCGTTTTAGACCCGGGCATGAGCCACAAACCCAATAAGAAGCCGCTCGCCATCAGTATCAACCCCGGGTACCAGAACAACCACCGCGGGCTGAACAGCATGAAGAAACGCAGACTCCGCCAACCATCCCGCCAGGTCCGCAGGTGCGGCGCACGTCCCGGCGCGTCCGGCGAAAGCGTCGTCGGCACCTCACTCACCTTCAGCCCAAACATCGTTGCACGCACCAGCATCTCCAGCGCAAACTCCATCCCACCGCTTTTAGGGCGCATCCGCTCATACGACTCACGGCTGAACCCACGCAGGCCGCAGTAAAAGTCCTTGCACCCGCTCTTAAATAACAACCGACCGATCCCGGTCAGCAGCGGGTTCCCGAAATAGCGGTGCAACGCCGGCATCGCGCCGTCCCGAATCCCGCCGGCGAAACGGTTGCCCATCACCAGGTCGTCCCCGGCACGGAGCTTATCGAGGAATGGATACAATTCTGAAAAATCGTAGCTGTCGTCCGCGTCCCCCATGATGATGTACCGCCCACGCGCCGCCTCAATCCCAGTCTTCAGTGCCTGCCCGTACCCGCGCTCAGATACGGGAACCACACGCACGCCCAGGTCTTCCGCGATCTTGATCGACCCGTCCGTACTGCCGTTGTCTGCGACGATGACCTCCCCGGCCACGCCAGCCGCATCGAAAAAACCCAACGCCTTGCCGATGCAAACCGACAACGTCTTCGACTCATTCAGGCACGGCATCACAACAGATAACTCGACCGCACGAGCGGCACCGTCACCGCTCGTATCAGCAGCATCCGGGTTGATCGTTTTGATATCCATCGGCGCGGGTTCGGGTCTGATAAAATCAGGTCTGTATACGGCCTACTCCGCCCCACTCAACGGCGGGAAGCGATACACAATACATCGGCCTCGGGGCAGGGCCTCCGCCACCGCAGACCCTGATCGATCCGCATAATTCGCGTTTTCCCCCGACCGTGAAGCCGGGTCAACAAACCGGTAATGAAACGTCTGCCACCAGTTCAACGACGTCCTGATCTGATAACCACGGAACATCAAGGTCGATGAAAAGCTCCACGATAGAAGGTCCCGATAGGCCTCGGTCGCGGCTCGATGCCTTTGAACAATAGGAGCCAGGTAGTCGGGGATCGGTTTTAACTCGGGGACAACCGCTCCCACCTCGTCAGCCAACTCTTCCCTGTGAACCCTGCTGTAGATGCGCTCCGCCCAATCGCGCGCCTCTGCCTCATCGATGTCGACACCCGCGCGACCCGCGGCGGTCAATAATTCCTGCACGTCCGGCGGCGGCTGAAACTTCGCCTTGCGTATCAGAACAATCGGCCCGGGGTAAGCATCAAAATACGTCTTGCGGATCGGCGCGATGCTCTGGATCGGCAGGCCCGTGTAATACGTATTCACCAAGTGGCTGTTGGGTGTGCCGTAAAGTCGTGTATCCTCAGACAGGTCCGCATCCGCAAGATACTCAATCAGCGTACGCACCCCCTCGAATTGATCCGTCTGACCGGCCGGCGGTGGACTATCAAACAACCGCCCGGTGAATGCCAAAAGAACGACTACCAGCAGCGGCGCGAGCAGGTGCGACCAGCGTTGACTCACAAGCATAGCCAGGCCCGACACGATCACCGCCGCCAGTAACATGCAAGGCACCGCGATCATCAACGACAGACGTGTCGCGAAGAAACTCGCAGCCGGGATGCACCCGGCGAACGTCACAAACATCACACCCGACCACGCCGCAAGATACAGGTAAGCATACCGCTGGTCTCCAAACGCCCGCGCCAACCGGTCCGGCATCCGATTGCCCAGAAGCGTCGCCACGCCCGTCACCGCGACCCCGAATGTAAACAGCAACAACTCCACCGGGCGCTGCGTCAGGTACCGGTAAACCACCTCCCAGAACCCGTCCATCCGCCAGGCCGCGGGGATACCGCGCGTGTGGTCGATGAACCCCGTCCACCAGAGCCACGGCAGTGTCCCCGCCAACAGGATCAGAAACAGCACGCCACGCTTCAGCCACGTCTTGTCATGCGCCTTGTGCCAGGGCAGGGACATCGCACCGATGACACACATCCCAAGACACGACGTGATGTGCGTGTGAAACAGCAACACCAGCGCGGACGCCCCGAGCAGGTAGTCTCGCCACCACCCCCGCTGCGCGATCCGCCACAACGCCCAGCCGCACCCGGCGATCAGCATTAACGTCAGCGAGTAGTACCGCGCCTGTGAGCCGTAATACACATTCTTCTTGGCGATGGCCGCGTACACCAGCGCCGCCCAACCCGCCCCGGGCCCGCCTAGCGACCGACCCAAAACAAACATCAGCACCATACACGCCACAGAAAACACGATGGCCGGCACACGCGGAACCACGGTTCGTCGGACGATCGTGTCGGCCCCGTGCTGAGGGGTTAACGCGTCCGGCAGGTGATCCGGCTGTTGACCAAACACCGCCATCGAGCCCGCGATCGAATACAAAGGCAGCCAGCCGTGATACACGGCGACACCTTGGGATGAGTAACTCAAATCCTTGAACTCGTACTCTTCGTGCTCCGGCCAGGGCTTGAACATAACGTTCTCGTAGATCGGCCGGCCAAGGAAGTGATCGGTCGGGACACCATGATCCAGGATCGTCTGAGCGTTGATGCAGGACTCCGCCTCGTCCTCCCACAGCGGCGTCGACCCCGCAAGCGACACGCGCAGTACCACCCCCAGTGCCAGCAGCGTCAGCAGCATGGCCCAACCGATTACCTTGCGTTGCCCGTCCGACATTGTCATGACACCCGCTCGTTGATTTATCCACGCCCACGCCACGCCGATACATAAAACGGATACAGGGGCCGGCCCTGTTTAATCGGCGATATCGGCCAGCAACCGCCAGCTTCGAACCGGATAGCAATACAGATAGCTCCCTTAGCTCGGACGTTGCGTTTCGGGCCGCCCCATGCAAGAATACCCGGCTCAAACAATCCGACCGACCCAGAAATTCCGCCGAACACGACAGGAGTATCGAACGTGAAGTCACAGGAAATTAGGCCAGGCATGGCCCTTAATCTCGATGGGCAGGTCTGGCTCGTCGTCAACATCACCCACGTCAAGCCCGGCAAAGGCCCCGCCTACACCCAGGCCAAGCTCAAGAACCTCTCGACCGGCAACAACATCGAGCGGCGATTTCGCTCGGCGGAGGAGGTCGACCAGATCAATCTGGACCGCCGGGAGGTCGAATACCTCTACTCGGACAGCACCGGCGCGATCTTTATGGACTGCGAGACGTACGACCAGCTCACGATCCCCGAAGACATCCTCGGCGACGCGCTGCTCTACGTGAAACCCAACACCGCGATCAACGGCCTGTTCTACAACGGCAACCCGATGACCGTCGAGCTGCCCGCGTCAGTTGACCTGGAAGTTACCGACACCCCGCCGGGCATCAAGAACGCGACCGCGACCAACCAGCTCAAAGAAGCCGTCATGGAGACCGGCCTGAAGACCCGCGTCCCGCCCTTCGTCGAGAACGGCCAGATGGTCCGCATCTCCACCGAGACCGGCGAATACCAGTCCAAGGTCTGAAACCAGACCCCCCAGCTTTACCAGAACGCACAACCCCACGGCCAAGGCTGTGGGGTTTTTATTTGCGCTTATATTCTCGTAGCACACGGGTAAAATGGTGTGGGAGATATCCGTGCGTCTTGCATTGCCACTATTATTCCTGATGTTGATCGTTGCTACGCCAGCAGCCCTGCGCGCTGATGAAGCACCCCACGCGCGTGCGTATCTGGATCAACTTCACACCAGCCTTGCTCGGATTGAATCTGATCTACCCGTTATCTCGGAGGCAGCCGCACTAGCTGCCCGGTCGATCGCGGAGGGCAATGGCTTCGGTGTCCGTGGCGACGCGGGCCTGGCCAATGAACTAAGCAACCGCGCCGGCTCGCTCATGGATTACGACGGCCGGCCCGGGGAATCAGGCGACGTCATCCTGTTTGTCTTCGGGCTCACCCCGGCCAATCAACCCAATGCAAGATCACACCTGATCAAGCAGCTGCATCAAGCACAACAACTCAGAACAGAAGGCTCTCTAATCATCGCGATTGGATCGGGCGAACAGTTCAAAGAACACGGGATACAAGATGAAATCGATCACGCATGTCATGGGTTTATGGATAATCACACCTCTGGCACGACGGCAAATACCCACGAGGCAACCGTGCTCAACGCGGCTGTCGCCTGGACCTTTCAGTGCGAGCTGTTCGCCGCGTTGACACGGCTGGATAAGGTCCCGACGGTTCGGCAGAGCTTC
The DNA here is from genome assembly GCA_029260635.1 of Phycisphaeraceae bacterium. GTDB lineage: Bacteria > Planctomycetota > Phycisphaerae > Phycisphaerales > Phycisphaeraceae > JAJRRS01. The sequence goes on from JAJDCW010000011.1 coordinate 4,954, forward strand.
GAGATTGATACACGCCGACAACGCTGGCAACGCTACGTCTCGCAGCGATTCCACCACGACCGCTGGCTGGACCCGATCGTACCCGGGAAGCTAGGCGGGGCTTACCTCGCTGGCTTGCGTGACGTACTGAACGACATCGGGACCGCGTCCTGGCGCAGCCTCGCGTGGACAGCCAACCGGGCTGAATACACACTGGCGTCCGGCGGAGAAGTCTGGCTGCGTGCCGGAGGACGCTACCTGCCCTACCACGTCGGCGGGCAACTCGCGGAAGACCCGGGCCTGTTCACGCTGATCAACCACGACGGGTCCAACCCGGCGCTGCCCGTACCCGGCAAGCACGACTTCGTCATCGCCGTCGGCGACACCGAAACCGCCGGGTCATATGAATGGGGCGAACCGGAGATGCTGCGCGGTGCCGGGCGTGGCGTGGTGTGGATCGTCAATGGACATAACACCCAGCCACGCGATCTCTACAAGCGTGAAACCCTGATCGACCTGTGGGGCCCCTACGGCGACTGCGTGGTCAAGATCGATCACTACGACACACGTCTCGGCCCGGTCTCAGGCCTTACCAGTGAAGCGGTGATTGGAATGATCGTCGTGGAGATTTTCGGGCGGCAGCGGGAACAGGATTAGCTCGGATTCATCAGATAATTCGGAATGGATCAGAGCAAGTAGCGATGGCATTATCCGTTTGCATCCGCTCCATCCAAGCTACATTCTTCATTCTTCCCGATCGTTTATGATGAAGCCATGACACTCCCCAGGCTCTACGACGACCTCGCCTACCTCTGGCCGCTGCTCAGCCCGCCGGAGCACTACGAGGCCGAGGCGGCGGCACTGACCGAACTGATTGATCAGCACTGCCAAGCGGAATCAGATGAACCTATCCGTGTACTGGAACTGGGTGCGGGCGGCGGACACACGCTGGTGCATCTGGTGGAACGCTTCGAGTGCACCGCGGTCGATCTGTCCGTTCCGATGATCGGCAACTGCAAGCGGCTCGTGCCCGAGGCGACGGCCGTGATCGGCGACATGCGGTCGGTCCGGCTGGATAAGACATTCGACGCGGTGTTTATCCACGACGCGGTGGACTACATGCTCAGCGAGCAGGACGTACGCGCCACCCTCGCAACCGCGGCCGCCCACCTCAAGCCCGGCGGCCTCTGTGTGATCGCGCCGACCTACACCCGCGAGAACTTCGTCGATGGTGATGTCGCCGACGACGGCACGACCACCGACAGCGAGGAACTGACCTACTTCACCTACGTCCACGACCCCGACCCGGCGGACGACACATTCGAGATGATCCTGCTTTACCTGATCCGCGATGTGCAGTCGCGCAAGGTCGAACTGATCGAAGACCGGCACACATGCGGGCTCTTCAGTAATGAACAATGGTTGTCGTGGATGGATGATGCGGGGTTTGAATCACAGCACGGCGAAGCGCATGTAGACGCCATGCCCTGGTCGTTGTTTGTGGGTATAAAGAAGTAGACGCTTGAGAGGACGCGACAAGTCGCGGTGTTTTGTTCTGATCCCTGTTCCCCGAACCATTCCATTTATCCCTCGTGCGCCGGTAAGTAATACTTCTGCGTGTATTCGCCGACCATCCGGTTGGTGTTGAACGCGCCGGGGACGGTCTTCATGGAGTTGGCCATGACTTTCAGCCAGCGTGTCGGCAGGCCGGCGCGGGTGCGGGTGTAGAACATCGGGAGGATGGTTTTTTCAAGCAGCGTGTAGAGGCAGTCGGCGTCGTAGTTGTCCTGCTTTGTACGGCTGGTGAACTCGCGTCCGTCGCCGATCGCGAAGCCGTTGCGTTTGTTGTATCCCTCGGGCCACCAGCCGTCGAGGACGGAGAGGTTGACCCCGCCGTGCAGGGGCGGTTTCATCCCGCTAGTGCCGGAGGCCTCCATCGGGCGCAGCGGGTTGTTCAGCCAGATGTCGGCACCGCTTGTCAGCATCCGCCCGACCTGCATGTCGTAGTTCTCGATGACCGCGACCTTCCCACGGAAGCCCGGCTTCTTGGAGTGCTTGACGATCTGCTGGAGGAACGCCTGCCCGTCCTTGTCCGCCGGGTGGGCTTTGCCCGCGAAGATCAGCTGGACCGGCCGTTTCGAGTCGTTGAGGATCTTGATAAGTCGTTTGGCGTTACGGAATATCAGCGGGGCGCGTTTGTAGGTTGCAAACCGTCGGGCGAAGCCGATGGTCAGTACGTCGTCGTGGAGCATGTTCTCAGCATCGATGATCGCCTGCGCATCCCCACCATGACGGACCGCCTGTTCGACCAGACGCTGCCGGGCGAAGCGGACGAGCCGACGGCGCAGGGTGATGCGTAAAGCCCACATCTCTGCGGCGGGCACCTTGTCGACGTTCTTCCATGGGTCATCGAACGCGCCGGCACCGTTGACCTTGGGCTTGATGTATTTCTTGTAGAACGGCTGCGCTTCGGGGGAGAGCCAGGTCTGCCAGTGGATGCCGTTGGTGACATGACCGATCGGGACATCGCTGGTTTTCTTGACATCGAACAGGCTCTGCCACATCTCGCGGGAGACCTCGCCGTGCAGTTTGGCGACGCCGTTGGCACGCCGGCTCAATCGCAGCGCTAGCGCGGTCATGCAGAGCATCGCTTTCTTGTTGCCGGGGGAACCGGGGGTGCCGGGGTCTTCGCTGCCCAGTTCCATGACATCGGCGAGCTTGAGCTTCGAGCCCTTGAGCAGCGGCTTGAGATACTTGCGTGCAAGCGACGGGGTGAACCGGTCGTGCCCGGCGGGGACCGGGGTGTGCGTCGTGAAGACCGTGTGCGATGCGACCTCGTTGATTGCGTCATCGGGATTGTGCTTCTTATCGACGCGGTCGCAGACGAGTTTCATCGGGGCGAACGCGGCATGGCCCTCGTTCAAGTGGAGGACTGTGAATTTCTCGCCGACCGCCTTGAGCGCCTTGACGCCGCCGACCCCGAGCAGGACTTCCTGACGGATGCGTGTCTCGTCGTTGCCGCCATAAAGATGCGCGGTGACCTTTCGGTCGGCCGGTCTGTTGGCGGGGATGTCGGTGTCCAGCAGGTAGAGCCCGACCCGCCCGACGTCGGCACGCCAGACCTTGACCTTGACCTTGTTCGACCCCATCCGAAGCGAGAAGGTCTTGCCGGTGTCGGTCACGGCGAGCTGACTGAAGTCGTACTTGGGGTAGACCGCGAGCGTCGAACCGTCGGGGTTGATCTCCTGGCGGTAGTAGCCGTGACGGTAGAGCAGGCCGACCGCGACCAGCGGTGCGCCGATGTCCGACGCACTCTTGAGGTGATCCCCCGCAAGCACACCGAGGCCGCCGGAGTAGATCGGCAGGCTCTCGTGCAGCGCGAACTCGGCACAGAAGTAGGCGACCTTCATCCGCTTCTGCCTGGCGGTGTGCGACCGGGCGAACCAGCTCTTGGTGCGCAGGTAGACGGCGAGGTCTTTCTCGCGGGCGCTCAGCCGGGCGATGAAGGCTTTATCTTCGGCAAGCTGATCGATGCGGTGTTGAGGCAACTGCGAGATAACCGCTAACGGGTTTCGGCCGGTCGATTCCCAGAGCGCCGGCTCAAGCGAAGCAAACAGCCGCTGCGTGTCGGCGTCCCAGGTCCAGCGCAGGTTCATCGCCAGGGCGCGGAGCCGTTTGGTGATGTTAACCGGTTTAACTTTCGTGCGAATCTTATTTTTCGTGGCTGGTTTACCCATCGTGGTACCCATCTATATAAAGGTTGTCGTGTGTGTGGATCGTCCCGGTCGCTTACCTGCCGTAAAGACTGACTTCCCGCGCAAGCTTTCGAGCTAACGATCGGGTCAACTGCCCGTTCTTGAGTCGCCACCGCCAGTTGCCTTTGAGGGTGCCAGGCAGATTCATCTTCGCTTCGTTGCCCAGACCCAGCAGGTCCTGCATGGGGAAGATAGCCGTATCCGCGACAGAACTCAAAGCCAGCCGGATCAGGTCCCAGTGGATCGTCTTGGGGGCCCCACCGGTGTAGCTCAGAGCACGCTGGCGTTCACTGACACCTGATCTGTCCGGTTTGCGGTCGGCCTTGAGGAACCAGCCACGTGCGGTGTCGTTGTCGTGGGTCCCGGTGTAGACCACCGAACAGGCCGGGTAGTTGTGCGGGGCGTGGTAGCTGTCGTCGTTGCCGAAACCGAACTGCAAGACACGCATCCCGGGGAAGGCGAACTTATCACGCAACGCCTCGGCTTCGGGGGTGAGCAGACCCAGGTCCTCCGCGATCACCGGGACATCACCGAGTTTCTTCTTCAGCACATTAAACAAGTCCGCCCCCGGCCCCCTGCGCCACTTGCCGCGCTTGGCGGTACGGTCCCCGGCGGGGACTTCCCAGTATCGGCAGAAGCCAAGGAAGTGGTCGATACGCACGGCGTCGAACTGGGTCAGGCAGTGTTTAAACCTGCTGACCCACCAGGCGTACCCCGAGTCCTCGTGTTTTCGCCAGTCGTATAGCGGGTGCTTCCAGACCTGCCCGGTCTTGCTGAAAGCGTCGGGCGCGGCGCCGGAGATCACCTTCGGCGTGCCATCCGCTTTCAGTTGGAAGAGTTTGGGATTCGCCCAGACATCGCAGCTGTCGTGCGCCACAAAAATCGGGATGTCGCCGATCAGTCCGATGTTTTTTGACTCGCAGTAGCGTTTCATCGCGGACCACTGCCGGTCGAACTGGAACTGTGCAAAGACATGGTACCCGATCTCGTCCGCCAACTCTCGACGGGCACAGGTCAGGTCGTACTTGCGACGTTGACGCATCCCGGGCGTCCACTTCCACCAGGGCTTGCCGTGATGGGCGTTGCGCAGGGCACAGAATAGCGTCCAGTCGTCCAGCCAGTCTTTGTGCTTAGCGCGGAAACGGTCCAGAGCACCGCGGGAACGTGCGGGCTTGGCCATGTAGCGTTCAAACGCCAACCGCAGCCGTGGCTCACGGAATCGGCGGGTCTTGTCGTAATCGACCTGAGTAGGGCGTACCCCTTTGAGTGCAGCCACCTCGGAGCGTTTAAGCAGGCCATCCTGATGCAGTGTTTGCAGGCTCACCAGAATGGAGTCGCCGGCGAAGGATGAGTAAGCGCTGTACGGGCAGCCGTGCTTGTCCGCAGGGTTGACCGGGAGCATCTGCCAGGCGTGTTGACCGGCGTCTGCGAGGAAGTCGACGAAGCGGTAGGCCTGCGGCCCCAGGTCGCCGCAGCCGTGCGTCCCCGGCAGCGAGGTCGGGTGCATCAGCACGCCGCTGGCACGATTACCCAGTTGAAAACCTTTGCTCAAGACAAGCCGCCTCCCAATGCCCCGGGACTCACCGGCCCCTCAATCCGAGGCGGGTCAGAACGGCAAGGATAGCCGCATCACGGTCGGGCACAAAACCGCAGCCGCGGGGGCTCCCACAACCGCTTGGCTTGCGTTACAATCCCCGCCGAGTACTTCCTAGATCACCTCTAAAGGAGCCTTCCCAATGGATCGGGCAACCTCCCTGCTAACCGCCTTATTACTCACAATCTCTCCGCTGGTTTGCCTCGCCGACCAGGCCGACTCCGGGCAGAACGCCCCGCAAGCCCCGGCGAAGCCGAAGATCCAGATCAACCTCGGCCACGCCTTGGACTCGCTAGAAGGAGAGCAACCCCCCGATCTGGACGCCCCGGGCGAATCGGTCCAAGAGCTGCGTGCCCGATACCACAAACTCGCGCGGGAGCGTGAAGAGCAGGACAAGACCATCTGGTCAGAGGAGCGGCTGGCCCAAAAATACGAAGAGACCTTCGTCAAGCTCTGGGACGACCTGCGCTTAAGCGGTCACAAGCCCGGCGACTTCGCGTCATTTCAGTTCGATCAACTCAAGATCGGCTGGCCCGGCGATGCTCAACAACTGGTCGAGGGCGTCTCACGGTCAACACTCGATCAAGAAGCGAAGACACTCGAGCACGCGCAGTGGCGAGCGCTGGTCGATCAACTCTTCGACGCCGGCTTCCGGGTGGCGCAGAGTGAGTGGCACCACGCGACCTTCGGCACGGATGACCAGGGCCGACGTATCTCCACCTTCAGCATCACGATCGACCTGACCCATTCTGATAGCAACAAGCGGCTGACCGTCACCGGGCCGATCCACATCGTATGGACCGATGCCTTCAACGCCCATGGCCACCATAAGCCCGCACAGATCGACGCGACCGGACTCAACCTGCTGACACGCACCGGCGAACCCATGTTCCATGTCACCGACCTGGGCAAGGTCCCGTTTGGTGTCGGGCACGACGACCTGCTCGCGCATGACATGAACAACGACGGCCTGATCGATCTGGTCTACCCCAACTCCAACGAGCTTTTCGTCAACCGGGGCGACGGGCGATTTGTCCGCGAGAAGCTCTGTGAGTTCCCGATCCGCGTGGTCGCCGAGGCGGTGCTGGCGGACTTCACAGGGGACGGTGTGGCGGACTATTTAGTAGCCGGGACCAACTACGCCGGCTCGGCCGCGCCCAAGCAGTACGGGCTGTTCCTCTTTGAACGCGATGCCGACGGCGGCTTCGGCAAGCCCGCCTCCATCGCCATCAAGCCCAACGACATGCCGATGGTCCTGCCCTCCGCGATGGCGGTCGGCGATATCGACGCCGACGGCGACCTGGATGTCTGGGCCTCACAGTACAAGGCCGCCTACTCCGGCGGCAACTTCCCCACCCCCTACTACGACGCCAACGACGGCTACCCGGGCTACCTATTAACCAACAACGGTGACGGCTCATTCACCGAGGCGACCGCCGGCTCCGGCCTGGCAGACAAACGCTTCCGCCGGGCGTTCCGCGCGTCCTTCGTCGATCTGGATGACGATGCTGACCTGGACCTGCTGGTCGTCTCCGACTTCGCCGGCGCGGACCTTTTCTACAACGACGGCACGGGTGTCTTCACCGACGTGACCACCTCCGTGCTGGATATCCCGACCAACTTCGGGATGGGCCTGACCTTCGACGACTTCGACAACGACGGCGCACTGGACTTTTACGTCACCGGCATGGCCTCGACCACCGCGCGACGGCTATCGAAGATGGGGCTGAACCACCCCGAGCTGGCGGAGCACAACGACCAACGGCTGATCGTCGCCTACGGCAACCGGATGTACCTGGGCCAGAGCGCCGGCCGGTTTATCGAGCCTGGCTTCAGGGACCAGGTCGCACGCTCGGGCTGGTCGTGGGGCGTCGCCTCGGCGGACTTCAACAACGACGGGCACACCGACCTCTACATCGCCAACGGCAATAAGTCCGGCCTCAGCGCCAAGGACTACTGCACACGCTTCTGGTGCCACGACATCTACTCCGGCGACTCCAACGAGGACCCCGCTCAGTTCAAGGTCTTCACCGATGAGTTGGGCGACTTCTCAGACGCGGGGCTTTCCTGGAACGGCTTCGAGCACAACCACCTGTTCCTCAGTCGTGACGGTCAAGGGTTCACCAACGCCGCCTTCATGATGGACGCCGCGCTTGAGCAGGACAGCCGGGCCGTGTTGGCGCATGACTTCGATAACGACGGGCGCGTGGATATCCTGGTCACGACACGCAACTCGCTGAGTGACGGCAAGAACTACAAGCTGCACCTGCTGCTGAACCGGGCCGACCAGGCCGAACGCCACTGGGTCGGTGTCCGGCTGAATGGTGCCCCCGGCGTGTCTCCGCTTGGTGCCAAGGTCACGGTTACCACCGCCAACGGCGTCAAGACCAACGCGGCGGTATCGGGCGATTCTTACAGCGCTCAGCACGCCCCGGTCCTGCACTTTGGTTTGGGCGGTGTCGAGAAGATCGAGAAGATCGATGTACGCTGGCCCAACGGCGATGTCTCAACACTCGATGCGCCGGCCGTGGATGTGTATCACTACGTCACACCCGGCAGAGCAAGTCACGCGGAAGTGCATCAGCCCTAAGACATAATTAACCCAGCGCCCCGGTACAGCTCGAACCCGCGCCGGCGGTGCAGCCGAAGCAGTGCGACCCGGTCTGAATCGATCGGCCGATCAACTCGTCGGGTGTGTAGTCCCAGAGCTTCCTGCTCTCGGCCTCGACGACGTGCTCCTCGACGCTGCCGCCGGAGTCAACACCGGTGCCGTTGCCATCGATCGGCATCTGGAGCATCTGGTTGAAGTCGCAGTCGTAGACGCTGCCTCGCCAGCCGATGCTCACCAGGTCCCGACACATCACGCCATCGACGTTCGCGCAGTTGTGCGCGTCAACGAGTTGGGTCATGTAGCCTGCGTAAGCCCCGTCGCGCTTGAGCGCGTGCTCGAAGCGTTTGATCGGCATGTTGGTAATCGTCCAGAGCGTGTTGAAGACGATGCCGAAGTGTTCGTGCAAGTGTTTTTTGTAGTCGGCTTCGAGCGGCGCCTGCGCGGGGGGCAGGCCGTAATCGATAGGGTTGTAGACCAGGTCCAGCCGCAGCCCCGTGCCTTCTTGTCCGTAACCCAGCGCGTTGAGTTGTTGTAAGACTTTGACCGACCCGTCGAACACGCCCTTGCCGCGCTGCTTGTCGACATTATCTTCAAGGTAGCAAGGCAGGCTGGCGGACACTTCGACCCGGTGCTCGGCGAGGAACCCGGCCATGTCCTCGTAGCCGGGGTCTAACAGGATCGTCAGGTTGCAGCGGTCGATCACGTGCAATCCCAGTTCCCGAACCGCGATGACCAACTCCTTGAAGTGCGGGTTCATCTCCGGGGCACCGCCGGTGAGGTCCACGGTTTGGATACCCAACTCATCCTTGTACTGTTTAAGCCAGCCGATGATCTGCTCCATCGTCTCCCAAGTCATGATCTCGGTCCGCCCGGGGCCGGCCTCGACGTGGCAGTGGTGGCAGGCCAGATTGCACATCTTCCCGACATTGATCTGGAGCGTCTTGATCGCCCGGCGGGACAGCGTCTGTCCGTCCGACGCCAGACGCTGGGCGAAGGCATCGGCTTCGGGGGTGGCCGGGGTAAACCGGGGGTCGGCCTGGGGTAGTGGGATGCTCTGGCTCAAGGCGTGGGATTCTAACGGCATACGGATAAAACACCTACCGCTGCACAAATATTCCGATCCTCTAGGCAGGCCATTCCGCCTATCCAGCTTCGATTACAACGGTCAATCACCCGTTAGAGCTGATGCCCGATTCAGTCCCGCCAAGAAAGGGCGTATAGAAAATGCTTGACAAAGCACTACATCGGTTTATGATATAGCTTAACGTGAGGTAGATGATGGATAACGCCTGGACAGCCCAGTTACGCAAGGGATTAGTCGAGTTAGCCGTGCTGGCCGCCCTGAAAGCAGGGGAGGCCTACGGCTATCAACTTCTGCAGCGCATCAACGCCTTTCCGGGGCTGAACCTCAATGAGCCGACGGTCTACCCCATGCTGGCCCGTCTGACGCGCGACGGGTACCTGACCGTACGCAAAGCCCCATCACCTCAAGGCCCACCGCGTCGCTACTACCGACTGACCCCCACGGGCCGAAAACGGCTAGGGCAGATGCTCAAGCTCTGGCAGCTCACCAATGAGAGCCTCACCCAACTCATCGAACAGGGGGACCCGTCATGAACACAACCATGAACATGCAATCGCAGATCTACGACGCACGCAAAGCCCTGGGAGGATACCTCGAACGGACCGACCTGCTGCTCGCCCGCTCGGGCCTGTCGCGAAGTGAACGTGACGAAACCCTCGGGCAGATCGCGGAGCAGTTTTATGACTTGTTGGGTGTGCCAGTCGGCGAGGCGGACCGGGAACTGACCGAGAACGCAATCGCGAAGCTGGCACCGGAGACGGCGTTTGAGTTGGATGATGCCACGACACTTCGGCAACACATACGGGCGGCCTGGCCTCGTTTGATGATCGGCCAACCGGTGCCGGTATTCCTGAACGATCACGGCCGAAAACGCGTCGTTTGGAACGAATTGATCAAGCGAATGGCGTGGCTGAGTTTTTTCGGAGTAGTCTTGTACACGATTACT
>JAJDCW010000012.1 GCA_029260635.1 Phycisphaeraceae bacterium
AGCCAACTCACCAGTAAAACCGCCATGACGATACCACACGCCCAGTAGGCCCAGGGTTCGTGGAACCGAAGTGCGAACACGGCCATGACACTCAGCGGCGCGCCCCAGACCAGGCCGCGTCCATTGACCTTGACCGGCAGCCACGCCAGGAGGAAGGCGGCGAACAAGCCGCCGATGATGTAGCTAGCCAAACCCAGCGCCAGGTCCAGGATCGGGACGCCGGTGGCTTCCTTGAAGAGGTCCACCACGAAAGCCGCCAGACACAGGGCGATGCCCCAGAAGACGATCAGCATGCGCGACACGGTCACGGCACGCTTGGCTTCGGTCGGGTCGCTGGCGATGGCTTCATGTTCTTCTTCCTTGCTTAACCCGAGCTTGGCCGCGCGGGCCGGCAGGTAGACCGCAGACACGGTCGTCTGCGCCAAGGCCGCCAAGATCGACGTCAGCGAGGAGATCGCGGCGGCGAAGATACCCGCGATGACCAGGCCGGTGACACCGACGGGCATCTGCTGGAGGATGAAGATCGGGAAGATCTTGTCATTCTCTTTCGCGGCCAGCAGCGCGGCTTCGCCGGCAAGCTTTTCTGGGAAGGTGTAGTAAAACACAAACAGGCCCACACCTACCAACAGCATCAGGGCCGTCACGGCTTCGGCTGCGTAGCTGGTCAGGATCGAGACTTGTGCGCTGCCCTTGCTTTTGCAGGTGAATAATCGTTGCGCGAGCAGTTGGTCGGTGCCATAGGCTCCGATGTTGCCAAGCACGACCGCGAAACCCGCCGCGGTCAACGTGTATGGCGTGGTAAAGTCGTACATCTTTTCGATGTTAAAAATCTTAAACTTCTCGTGCTCGCCACCGACTTGCATGAATTGAGCAAACCCTTCGGGCAATGCGCCGAGGATCACCCACATCGCCGCCAGCCCGCCGACGACAAATACAAGGAAGAGCATCGCGTCGGTCCAGACCACGGTGGCGATCCCGCCGAGCATCGTCCAGAGCACGGCGATGATCCCGATGATGATGATGGCGGAAGCCAGCGGGGACAGGTGCGTGTAGTCCTGGATCACTTCTAAAGGCCCGGCCATCACGAGCGTGAGCACCAGTGCGGTCAGGTAGACGCGCGCCGACTGGCCCAAGAGTCCGCCGAGCGTGAACAGCCCCGTGGTCACCCCCCGCGCTCCGCTGCCCAACTGATTGCCCATGTAGTCGTAGGGGCTGTAGATGCGTTTCTGGTAGTAGGCGGGGATCAATATCCAGGCGACGAACAGTCGCGAGAACAAACCCGCGATGATGCCCAGTTGCAGGTAGGTCATGTTCCCGGCAAAGGCGACCGCCGGCACCCCCACAAACGTCACCGCCGAGATCGTCGTCGCGATCATTGAGGCGGACACGGCGTACCAGGGCATCTTCCCCCCGCCCCGGAAGAAGTCTTCCATGTTCTCCTGCTTACCCGCGAGCTTGACGCCGAGGATGCTCACCAGCAGCAGGTAGCCGACCAGCACGATCCAATCGATAGTGGTGAAGTGGCTTGATAGTGAGCCGACGGTGTCTGCGGTGGCGGCGAGGGTCGTCATCCAGGTCGTCATGTAGATTATCTCCGGCGATCACGGGCTTGACGGGTTATGAATCAATGTTGCCGGGCAATCAGGCCCGATCCGGGAGCGATATTTATATAATAACTCCGGCTCCGGCGAAAGGTGTGGGCCATTTATCCTCGGCCGTCGTGAATCGGTGGCGTGAGAAGCCGCCACTCGATCGGGAAACCGGCCGATGTGTAGGCGCGTAGTGAGAGCCCCCACAGCCAATCATGGCCCGTGGATCCGACCGCTTGAAGGCTGGATGTCTCACACTTGGTAAAGGTCAATCTTTGTCGCGGGGGGAGCCCGACGAGCGGCGGATCACCAGCTCGGCCCGGAGCGTCTCGCTCTTGAGCGGGCGTTCGTCGTCGTCCAGCGATTTATAAAGGTCCGAGATGGCGGCGTGCCCCAGATTGGCCAGCGGTTGGCGCAGCGTGGTCAGGGGCGGGTCCAGGTGGGCAGCGCTTGGTGGGTCGTCCAGGCCGACGACGGACAGGTCCTCGGGGACCTTCAGGCCCATGGTGGACGCGGCCTGGTACACCTCCAGCGCGAGGTTATACCCGCCGGCGAAGACCGCGGTGAGGCCCTTCTCGCTGAGCATACGGTTGAGCTTGAGCTTGTCGTCGGAGCGGAGGCTCGTGCTTTGCATCTCGACGACCGGCCGGTCTTTTTCATCAATGCCCAAAACCTTGCAGGCCTGAGTAAAACCCTTTAGCAGGTCGTGGTTGTCGAGGAACTGGCAGCCGCCGATGAAGCAGCCGATCCGGCGGTGGCCCAGGTGGTGCAAGTGATTCACGGCTTTGGCCGCAAGGTCGCGATTATCCGTGTCGATCGAGGGGATGTCCTTGTTCTCGGATCGTGCGCCGACGACCATAATCGGCAGCTTGTTCGCGGACTGTTCGATCAGGGTTTCCAGTTGCTTCTCGACCGGGTCGATCAGGACGTAGGCGTGGACATCCTGTCGACTGTCGACTTCGTCACCCTGGAGCAGCAGGTCGATGCTGTATTCGACCGCGGCGCGGTGCATGCCCTCGAGGATGCCGCTGTGGTAGACGCCGGAGATGCTGATGTCCTGATGGAGCAGGACGCCGACGCGTAGCTTGGGTTTGACGTCGCGGTGATTCTCGACGACGTAGGTGCCCCGGCCACGGGTGCGTTCCAGCAGGCCGACGGCGACCAGTTCCTGCAAGGCGCGGTGGGCGGTCACCAGCGAGACGGACATCTGCCGGCTGAGTTCCTTGGTGCTGGGCATCCGCTTGCCGGGCTGGTAGTAGCCGCTGTCGATCGCCTCGGTGAGGGCCTGCTTGACCGACTCGTATAGAGGCTGTCCGGGCAGAGCTTCAACCGGACCGATTTCTTTGTGTTGTGTTGCCATGAGAGGTTACCTGCTGGAGGAGCCAAGCGTGTCCGGGGATACTTCAGGTCCGCACACACGGGCCCCACATCCATCCGATGGGTCGAAGTGTCGAGTGATGCTGGGCGTGTCAAGAACCGCGAAATCACGCCATAACACCCGTAATCACATAATAATCCATTATCGCGGCGGGGGCCCCGGATTGCAAGACAAATCCACTTTGAAACCAGACCCGAAAAAACCCGCTAACGCTTTGGTATAACGAATTTACGTATTTAACCCCGGACGAACCTCGCCGTTTACACACAACAAAAGCCCAATTGCCCCATTGACACTGGCATCGCTCAGTCAACGCCTTCCTGAATTATGACTGGGGCTCAGCACGTTCAGGCCCCAGCGGTGTCACCTGATAAGCTCCCTGCGGACCTGAATCGGGAGTGAGCCGGTACCGCTGGGGGTAGTTGTGGTGCTTGAACTTGTTGGCGTGATGAATCGTGATAACGTGCGGGGCCTGACCATCCCCAGACACCCGGCCGGGTTCGAGGTCCGCCGTCACGGTCTTGCTTGCCGCGTCGTATTGCGAGGCGAGGCGGACGCCGTCCAGGCAGACACTGATCGTCGAACGGAGGGTGCGGTCACGCTCGTGCCCCCACCATTCTTTGTCTAACCCGTCGTCCAGGACGGTGCTGATCCGGAGTGTGACGCCGTCACGTTCAACGGTGGGTAGCGTCTGTGTCGGCCGACCACCGTAAGCGTATTCACACATGCCCAGGTAGATCGCGTAGGCCTCGCGCAGGTTGTAATCGGCGTCGCGCAGACGCTGCTCCTCCGCCTTGTTCGAGAAGAACGACGACTCACATAACAGCGCAGGCACGTTGCACTGCCTTAATACGCCGAACCCCCCGCCGTACATCAATTGGTCGCTCATCAGGGGCGAGGTGTGCGCGACGTTCGTCCGCATCTGGGCACCCAGCCGGTGGGCGATGTACTTTGCCACGTCCAGCGAAGGCTCGGACCAGTCTGCCTCGCCGTGGTACCAGACACTTGAGAAGTTGGCGGACTCGCGCGACGAGGCGTTGTGGTGGAGGCTGATAAAGAGGTCCGCGCCGGTCCCGCCGTCGGGCCGTTGAAGGTTGTTGGCGATTTCAGCCCGCTCCTTGAGGCCGACGAACTCGTCGCCGTGCCGGGTCAGCGTGACGTGTGCCCCGGCATCAACCAGCAGGCGTTCCAGCAGTTTGGCGACGCGCCAGTTCATATCCGCTTCGCGCACGCCGGTCGGGCCTCGCTTGTAGCCTTTCTTGTGGGCCTCGCCGCCGTGGCCCGGGTCCAGCACGATCAACCAGCCTTGCAGGTGCTTCTCCGCCGGGTGCCGGGGCAGGTCCAGCTTCCCGTGGCGGTGCCAGTCCGGTCGGTTGTCCAGGCGGCTCATCGCCTTGTCCAGCGATGCCGGGCCGCAACCATAAAAGGTCAAGACCAGCAGCCCCACTAAAACCAGACGAAATATGTCTCGTGTCATATCAAACCTCCGATTAATACATTACCCTTGGCCACTGAATCCTGATCTAAAACAACTGACTCGTCAGATGATAACCTGAGCCGACATCATGCTCGACTTCTCCGACCTGCCCTACCAGTTCTTCCCACCCAAGCGTAACGCGCTGATCGCCTGGCTGATGGCGCAGAGCAACCGGTTCAGGCGGCTGACTCATACCCTGAAGATCGACCGGGTCGAGGTGTCGGGGCTGGAGGTGTTGCGTAGCACCCTGAAACGCCGAGGGCCGAGGCGTGACCGTATATTGTTCCTGCCAAACCACCCGACCCACGCGGACGCGGCGATCTTCCTGGAGGCGACCCGGCAGGCGGGTATCACGACCCAGATGATGGCGGCGTACGACGTGTTTCTGCGCAGCGGACTGGACGCCTGGGTGATGCAGAAGATGGGCGCGTTCTCGGTAGACCGCGAGGGCAGCGACCAGCGGGCCATGAAACAGGCCGCGGCCGTCCTGGCCAAAGGTAAACACGCGCTGACGATTTTCCCCGAGGGCAACGTCTATCTGCGCAACGACAGGGTGACACCGTTCAACGATGGGGCCGCCTTCATCGCGATCCGGGCGGCAAAAGAGTTGGCCAAGCACGATGTGCGTGTGTTTGCCGTCCCGGTTTCAATCAAGGCGACGCACGTCACCGACTGCCGAGACAGCCATACCGATCAGTTGCAAGAACTCTTACGGATGCTCGAACTGCCCGGACAGACGGATGCCAGGCCGCGAGACAGTATCGTCAAGGTCGGGACCGCGGCGCTGCGGCGCAACCTTCAGCAGCGCGGGCTGGAAGCGCCTGACTCGCTGGACATACACGAGCTGATCGAGCACTGTGCCGGGGCGGTCCTTAACACGCTTGAGAAGAAGCTCGGTATCGAGCCCAAGACCGACGCCACGCTGATCGACCGCGTCCGTGCCGCCCGCCGTGTGATCCACGAGGTCCGAACCAGCGAGGATCACACCACCGACCACGCCGTGGCACGGACTTGGGCCGACGAGGCCATGCTCGCGTTCCGTATCGCCAGTTACGAACCCGACTACGTAGCAGAGAAACCGACCCTGGACCGGGTCGGTGAGACGATAGAAAAACTGACCGAAGACCTGACGCACAAGATGATCGCCCCCTTCGCAGGCAGACAGGCCTATGCGCGTTTCAATGAGCCGATCCTGCTCGACGACTACATCGGCAAGGATAAGCGGGGCCGGGAAGCGATCCGGGATTTGACCGCCGCGTGTGAAACGTCCGTGCAATCCGGGCTGGACGCGATCAACGCAGACAACCCCCACCCCGGCGGGAAGTTGTGGGACGAGCTTTGACAGGCTGCGTCGTACAGTACGCAATCAACCTGATGGTACCGGCTTGCTTAAGATTTCTTTA
>JAJDCW010000013.1 GCA_029260635.1 Phycisphaeraceae bacterium
GGGCTGCCCCCACGGAAAGGCACACTCAAAAGGTGTGCCCGGTGACGGGACTTGGTAGCGGACGCCCCGGCTAGATGACGGACAAACAGGACACGGCCCCGGCCTGGTCCCGACGCGCCCGTGCCTGCCGTTACCGCTGGAACCTCGTGGGAATTTTAAGGTTGAGAACGATGAAAAGCAGCTAGAACAAACGATTTCACATCACGTCTTCGTAGAAAAGCACCGAAGGTCAGTCACGCGTCTTCCGCGTGATCGCCAGCACCGCGCCCAGGCCCAGCATCACGGCCGTGGCCGGCTCGGGTATCGCGGCGCCGCCATTCGATGGCGGCACGCCCACGTTCCAATTCCCCAATACCAGGTTCAGGTCATCGATCCCGACGAATTTATCGAACGTCGGGTCGGCCCGGGGGTCGACGGTGGGGATCAGCAGGTTCCAGTTGGCCAGCAGCGTGTTCAGGTCGTCGATGCCGACGAACCCGTCGCCGTTGATATCGCCCGCCGCGGCGTTGCCGGGGAAGACGGACATGTTCCAGTTGGCGAGCATGGCGTTGAGGTCATCGATCCCGACGAAGAAGTCGCCGTTGAGGTCCCCGACCATGGCCGGGTTGCCGGTGAAGATGGTGTTGTTCCAATCGCCGAGCACGAGGTTCAGGTCGTTGATCCCGACGAAGCCGTCCTCGTCGAGGTCGCCGTCGATCGGCTCGCCGCCGCCGGTATCTCGCAGGTCGAACTCGCCGTTGTTAATGAGCCCCTGGTAGTTGGCCTGGAACCCGCCGACGGCCGTGATCATCATGGTCCACGACCCGACCGCGTCTTCGCTGAGCGTGAACCGCCCGATCCCGAACGTGCCGGTGTCGTCGAGGGTGGTGTTGTACCAGGTGACGTCGATATGGGTATCGGAAAACTCCTGCGCGTCCCCGCCGAGGTCCGCCGCCTTGCCCGCGAGCCCGGGCTGCTGGTCGTTGCCATCCAGGTAGGAGTCGAACTCAAGCGAGGGGAAGCTGGGGAACAGGACCGGGTTGGGCTTGAAGTCGCCGCCGTCGGGGTCCTGGTAGACCTCGCCGGTGGTCAGCGTGGTCAGCAGTTGGGCGGTGCCCCAGTCCGTGGTCGTCGTGACCATCAGGTCCTGCGTGATGTAGCCGTCCAGGGGCGAATTATCGATCGCGTTGACGAACTCGGCGCTCAGCGCCGCCGCCGCGTGGGATACAGATAGACCAATCGCCATGGCGAAACATAAAAACCTGAGCATGTAAAACGTCCTTAACCGGGCGTGAGGGCACAAAACTGGGGGGATTCCGGGGCGAATCCGGGGCAAATCCGGGGACTACATTATACCGACCCGAACCGAGAATTAAACACCCATATGGCATTTAATCACCTGTTTTCAGCCTGTCTTGGCGGTTATTTCCCGGTTCGTTGCCTCCGGATCACCGCGAACGTGCCGAGCCCCAGTAGCGCGAGGGTCCCAGGTTCGGGCACCACCGCACCACCCGGCGGTGTCCCGGCGTTCCAGTTGCCAAGCACCTCGTTGAGGTCATCGATGCCCACGAAGCCGTCGCCGCTTGGGTCCGCCAGCGGGTTGCCCGGCGGGACGCTCTGGTTCCAGTTGCCCAGCACGAGGTTCAGGTCGTCGATCCCGACAAAGCCGTCGCCATCCAGATCGCCCACGAGCGTGCCGGTGACTTCGCCGAGCAGTTGTAAGGTCAGCACCTGACTCGTCGCGCCGGCGAGGTCTTGATCGGAAAGGTTCAGCGTGTAGCTGGCGCTGAACGTGCCGAGGTTGGAGGTGTCAAAGCTGGCCATGAAGCCGTTGGACCCTCCCGCGATAAGGCCGGCAAACGCCGCGAGGTTGCTGCCCAGCACGCCGGTGTCGCCCGAGCCGAGGATCGAGTCCAGATCAAGGTCGGCGGTGAAGCCAAGCGTGTCTTCGAGGTTGAAGATATCGAAGGCACTGTTGACGGTGCCGCCGACGGCGAGCGTGCCGAAGTCGATCGTCAGCAGGTCCATATCCAGGCCCGAGGCGAACGAGGCGTCGGCATGGTCCAGGACGTTGTACGAAAGCGTCACCTCGTCGTCGTTGACTTTGGCCTGCTGGCTGGTGGTGGCGAAGGTGATCGAGCCGTTCTTCGCCCCGGCGATGGAGGCGTCGAGGTTAATGTTATGCAGGTTGCCGCCACCCAGCGCGTCGTCCGTGCCTGCTCCGGAGCCGGAGGCGGCGCCGGTGGTGTTGTAGGTGTAGTCCAACTCGTCGGCCCCGATGACCACATCGACGGGGGCGCTGTTGCGTACTGTGAAGTCGTGCGAAGCTGTTGCGCCGATGATGATGTCGTCCAGGAAGACCGCGGCCGGCCCATCGACATCAAGCATCGCCGGCAGCTGATAGTCGGCGACAACCGGCAAGTGGTCCGACACGTGCGCCAGGTCGTCGAGGATACTGCTTGCAACGGGGTAGGTGTTGCTGCCCGAGTTAGTCGCCTGGTTGTAGGTCGTTCCGTTGTTGCCGAAGGCGTGGTACGAGCCGGGGATGTAGCTGAGTCCCTCGTTATCCAAGAACTCGCCGGTGACAAGCTGGAAGTCGTAACGGTCGTCGACGCCGCCGCCGACCAGTCCGTCGCTTCCGTCGTGCGGGCTCTGGGTGTGGACGGCGCGGTAGGTGAAGCTGTTGCTCCAGTTGCCGGGCGTGTTGATCGGGTCGAAGGCCTGGCCGTTGCCTGCCGACAGCAGTGTCTGGTAGGCGGCCTGAGTGCTGCTTTGCATGTTGAAATCGCCGGCATAGATCGCGTGGATGCCGTTGCCCAGCGCATCAATATCGTTGCGGATTGAGTTGGCCTCGAAGTCGCGCCGCGCCTGGTCGCTGCTTGAGGAACCGGCCTTGTAGTGGCTGTTGTAGACCAGGAAGCCCGCCTCGGCGCCGTACCCGACTGGGCGCAGCTCGTATCGGGCGGTCTGTCGAGCGGCCTTGCCGGACCCGGTTTCGCCGAACGTGATATCCCCGACCAGGCTCAGCGTGTTGGTGTTATAGACCAGGGTCTGCCTGATGTTGTCCGTGTAATTCGGGAGCGTGACGCCCGAGCTGCGTGCGTAAGTCCCCGCGCCGTAGATCCCGTTTAACAGGTCTACGAACTCCTGGGTGGTGGTGTAGGGCTCGTCGTGCTCCTGGAAGATCAGGGCGTCGATGGGTCGGGAGATGCCGTTGGTGACTTCATCGGCAATCGCCTGGAGGACGTTGTCCATCCCCGTGCGTGGGCTGGCGTCGTTGGGGCTGGGGAAGGTCCCGTTGGCGGTGTTGTATGTCACGATCCGTAGCTGTGCGGCCGCCGGGGCGGTGAGCGCCAGCAGGCACAGGCATACCAATCCATAAGAAAATCTCGTGGGCATTCATATAGTCCTTCTCCCCGGAATAAGGGTGTACGCCTAATTATAGCCCATCACCGCCCGGATCGGGCATCAGAAGTCGGTTTTTCCCAAGTAAATAGCATTCCGTCTAGGCCGATCAGGCAAGCCGGGGGGGCTGAGGCTGGCCCGGCGGGGGGGTGGGCTGCTACACTCGAATCCGCGAAAGGCCAAGGGAGCAACCACGGCAACCACAAGGTGTACGGAGCAAGCGATGTTTGACCAGATGAAGAACCTGAAAAACCTGGCGGGGATGCTGGGAAACGCCGGGGAGATGCGTGAGAAGATGCAGCAGATGCAGGAGGAGCTCGGACGGATGACCGCCGAGGCCGACGCCGGTGCGGGCGCCGTCCGTGTCGTGGTCAACGGCAAGATGCAGGTGCTGAATGTCGAACTGGACCGCGCGATGATCACCTCGCTTGCGGGCGAAGGTTCGGACGCCGACAAACAGATGATCGAAGAGTTGATTGTCTCGGCGACCAACGAGGCGTTCAGCCGTGTGCAGGAGCTTGCGCGTCAGGAGATGGCCAAGCTCACCGGAGGCATGGACCTGCCGGGGCTCGATGGTCTGATGGGGGGGTAATCGGTAGACGACTCAGCCATGCTTTGATCGCAGCAGCGCGATGGCCCCGGCGAGTGCTAGGGACAGAGTAGCTGGCTGTGGGATATTCATATTCACCACCGGCGGCGTGCCCGCGTTCCAATTGCCAAGCACGGTGTTCAGGTCGTCGATGCCCACGAAGCCGTCGCCGCTTGGGTCGGCCAGCGGGTCAGCGGGCGGGACGTTCTGGTTCCAGTCAGCCAGCACGATATTCAGGTCGTTGATGCCGACGAAGCCGTCGCTGTCCAGGTCGCCTAGTAGGCCGGGATCGGGGACGGCGGCTATGCGAATACCATTGCTGTAGATCTCGTGGTCCGGGGTGCTTTGCGAGTAGTAATTGCGCGGCAGACGCCCGGATTGGCTGACCCATGAAGCGCCACGATGAGCGGGCCACTGGTCGCCGATTCTTTCATTCCATTCCCACATACTGCCGTTCTGGTCAAACGTGCCGTAAGCACTATCGGAAAGCGTATAGTTGCCTACATCTGTGAGGTAGGGGCTTCCCACTGCCCACCCATCGTTGTAGTAATTGGCCGAATTGCCTGTGTCGGCATTCGGGGGGTTGTTGTTTGGCAAGGTGTTGCTCTGTGTGGCATAGGTCCAGTAACCGGCGTTTGTTGAGCCCCCCTTGTAGAACGCCGCCTTGTGCCATTCGTTTTCATTGGTAAGAAACACTTTCGCACCGGTCTTGCGCCCGCTAACCGACATTGCTCCGGTGAAGGTATAAGCGCCATCTTCGGTTGTGGAACTGTCTTGCGGTCCTGAAATCTGCCGGTTGTTAAGCCAATTCGCGAACCGCAAGCTATCGTAGTAGCTCACATAATTCACTGGCATGTTTTCACGTCCGGCTCGCGCCGAATATGTGTAACTGCCGGGCGATCCGCTGCGTGTAATCCCGCCTGTCCCTGCATAACCGCTGGCCATCTCCGTGTTGTACAGGCCATAGGTGTCGGTGTCTGCGACGGAATTTAGGAATTCGGTGTACTGACTGTTGGTCACTTCGTACTTGGCGATCTTGTATACATAGTCCACGCCGCCTCGCCCTGTGTCATCTGGGGTATTGCCCGAGTCGCCCACTGTTACCCAGTCTATGATGACGTCTGCATGCGCACCCGGGGTTAATGTTAATAGAAAAGCGGATCCCAATGTAAAAACAGCTACTGTCTTCCACATTTTCCTATCCTTCGCCACGAACCTACTGGTTTCGAAAATATAATCGGTCCGATCCCCGATCCCCGATCCCCGATCCCCGATCCCCGAAACAAAAACCGAGCCGCGGAGGTTGCCTGGCCACCAAACAGTGTTTGAGTGATCTGACATTTCGTCAGAGGGGTCGGCTCGGTCCGCGGCTCGTTAGCGGGAGCGCAGGTTTTATATCTCTTCCCTGACTAACAACTATACAACGATCGGCCCTTGAAACATAGGTATTTCCGGTTGCTTCTGAAGAAAATCGATGCTTTTTTCGCGTGGCTATCCCGTCCCGATTCGGCCGATCACGGGGCGGCCATCCGGTTTGCTTGAAGAGACAGGTTCCGAACTCAAGGTGCTGACAGGGTTAAGCGTGGGTGAATCGTGTTCAGCCGCTTTCTCACCCGGTTTAGAGACGCGGCGGCATGATTGTGTGACACGTTGTCGTCGTGAACGTCTCGTGTGCCAAAGCATCCCGATCAGGCTGAGGTTGTACAGGCCGATGATCATCGCGAGTCCGAGTAGCGCGAATTCTTTTGGCTGGGCGTCGAGTGACCGGTGCATGAAGAACAGGTTGCCGATCGAATGGAGCCAGAGCTCGAAGTCCTTGGCCCCGAGTGTGGCGGCGAAGGGCAGTGATGTGAAGTCTTCACGCCAGAGCCTGGGACAGTCGGGGATGATCGCCCAGAGGCCGCCGATCGTCATCGCGACGGGTAGATATCGCCAGCCGCGTCGGCGGAACAGGCATGGGACCGCCATCAGCGCAGCGCCGCCGCACATCCCCACCGCGAAATGCATCGATGTCCAGGCCATGCAGCTTACCTTCATCCCGCTCGACGGAACGGTGTGACTTCCATCTTGTCAGGCGTCGTGAATGTCAGGCGGTTTGTATCCACGGCTCTAGATTTCGTGAGTTCACAGCCGGTGAGTTCTTCCAGGAAACCCATCATCTTGATGGCCGCTTCGGGCCAGGTGTGTCGATTCACGACCCAGTCACAGGCATCGCGACGCATCGCATTGGACAACACGCCGTCGAACCAGACCCGTTCGATCTGATGGACCCAGTCGTCCGGGCTGTTGCACAGCTTCACCGGCGTCGAATGGGCTGGCCAAGTCAACCCCTTGACCGCCTTGGGGGAGGCCAGGATAGGCAGGCCCATCGCCGCGGCTTCCAGCAGCTTGTTTTTGATCCCGCCACCGCAGCGCATGGGGAGGATCGTTGCCGATGATTGATGTGCATAGGGGCGGATGTCATCGACCTCGCCGACGAACTCGATGCCCGGGATGTCCCCGAGTTGTCGCACGTTGTCGCCTGCGTTCTTGCCGACGATCTTGAGCCGTGCCTGGGGTTGACGTATGCGTAACCTTGGCCAGACCTTGTTGGCAAACCACCGCACCGCGTCCGCGTTCGGTTCGAAGTCCAGCCGTCCCCAGAAGACCAGTGAGCACGGCTTCGGCCGAGTATCTGTTGGGTGGTAGAAATTTGTATCGACGCCGTTCGGGATCGTGATGGTCTGTCGTACCCCGCTGGTCAGCTTTAATGATTTCGTGTCAGACGGGCTGACGCCGATCGCGCCGTCGAGCTTCCGCGCAAAACAGGTTTGCAACGCGGCGTACAAGCCCGCGAGATAAGCACGCTTCCCGATCTCGCCGATCCCTTCACGACGCAGGCAAGACAGTTGAAAAGAAACCGGTTCGTCGGCGGCGTACCAGACGGTCGTCAGTTCGGGAAAAATTCTGGTCAATCCACGCAGCATGATCGGCCCGTGCTGACCCAAAGCGATAACGGCTTTAGGTTTGAGTTGATTAACCAGCGGGATCAGCCCGGCCAACTCCAGCGAATCCAGTGCCTGGTGTGCCGCGAGCTTCCGGCGCAGCTTCGCCAGCGGCCCGGACCATCCTTTCAAGAACGCCTTGTGGTCTTGCTCATCCGCGGTGGGCCAGTCAGCCAGCATCCCGTTGAGCCATGACTGGTCGCATCCATGCGTCGGCCTGAGGCTGGTCATCCTGACCGACAGGCCCTGGTCGGTTAGCGCCCGGGCCATCTGGCACCCATGCACACGGTAGCCCTGGTCCAGCGGCCAGAGCGGCAGTTCGCTGATGAAGAGGATGTCGGTTTCGTGGGTGGATGTTGGCATATCTTGTGCTTTACGCGGCGCGTTTGAACCTGCGGCGTGGCGTATTTGTTTCGGTTGCACTCTCGACAGCGAGCGCAAAAGCCTCGGCGGCCCGGTGCCAGCTATAGTGTCGGAGTTGCGATAAGCCGCGTCGTACCAGCTCACGCCGATAGACCTGGTCGGTCAGCAGTTTGTTCATCGCCTTGGTGATCGTGTTGAAGTCTTCGGGGTCGACGATCTGTGCCGCATCGCCGGCGACTTCCGGCAGGCTCGTGCGGTCGCTGGTGATGACCGCGGTTCCGGCTGCGAACGCTTCGAGGATCGGCAGGCCGAACCCTTCGGACAGACTCGGGTAGACCAGTACGTCCGCCATCCGCATCAACGCCGGGACATCCTGCTCATCGGCGAAGCCGTGCAATACGACACTCGACTCGATCCCAAGCCGGGCGGCACAGGTCGACAGCTCTGCCTGTGATTGCGAGTCCAGCCCGACGATTAACAGCCGTGCCCGGTTCTTGATGAGTTTCCGCAGGCCCGCCCATGCCTCGATCACGCGACGTGTGTTCTTGCGAGACTCCGCGGCACCAAAATGCAGAACAAACGGTGGCTCCACCCTGTATTTTTCAAACAGATGGATACGTCTTTGAAGGTCTACGGACGGCGGCTTGCCGAAGTCAGACCAGGGCGTGACGAAAACCCGATCGGGGTCTGCGTTCATGTCCCGGATCAGCCGGCCGCGTGTGTACTCGCTTGGGCAGGTGATTGCGGAGGCTTTTCGACAGGCGGTACGCACCGATTTATCAAATCGCTGAACCGGTTTGTCGGGCGGGTCGTCCGCCATGTCCAGCGGGATCAGGTCGTGGATGGTGACGATCGTGGGGATCGGCATCCAGTCCGGGCAGTGGTTGGCCGGGCAGTGCAACACATCGGCGCGGTCCCGCCGACACGCAAATGGCAGGCGGAAGCGGTCCCAGGCGTTAAAACGGTCGCCGGGCATCTCGATCATCCGGGGGGTGAAGTACGGTGCGGGCAGCAGGTCCTCAACAGGGCCGGCAGACCTGTGATAGGCCGTGACCCGCCAGTCCGGGCGTACGTCCGGCAGGTGCCTGTACAGCTCCAGCAGGCTCTTGCCGATGCCCCGGCGTTGGGGGGCGTAAATCGTGCGTGCGTCTAAAGCAATGCGCATAAGGATAAACCCGATGAATAACCGTCCGTCTTCGCTGGTTACATCGGGCGGTGGGGGGGCTAAGTTAAGCTGAAACCCGGCCTAACCGGCATAATCGTTACGACCGGCGGGCCGCCGCGGGCGAGTTTAGAGGGTGACGCGCTTTGGCAGACACCGTTGGCCTAGAATCACCTACTTATCGGCCCCGCCGGATGATGGAGTCTGATGTGCAACAACTCGGTATAGAAATCCAACACCCGACCCCCTCGCCGAAGACCTGGGAGCAACTGGTCGCGGATGTGAGGTCGTGCGTGCTGCCTGTATGGCAGATGCACGAGGAGCGGGGGGTGTCGGAGGTTAAGGCACTTGACCAGATACAAGAAACTTGTGCCGCGGTGTTACTGACGAATCTTCTGCGCGATATCAGGGCAGACGTTATCGAAAACGACCGGCTCTATATCCCCGCCGACGTCGCTTCTCAGCACGGACTTGATCTTGCTCTGTTGCATAAGGCCCTCACGTTGGATGCGGATCGGGGTTGTGATGGCGATCGGCGGGACGGCTCGTGTGACTGCGCCCTGATCCCACGCGGTGATATGCTCGCGCTGCGAAAGCCCTACCGGGCAACCCTGCGCGACCTGGTTGGCCGAACGCGTGACCTTTTCCCTGAAAGCCATGCGAACTTGCAAACTTTATCCCCGGACATCTCCCGGCCGCTGCACGCGCTGATCTTGGAAGCTCAATCCACGCTTAAGATGATCGCTCGACACGGCTACGACACACTCACGCGCCGACCCCGCTTGGGCGCATTCCCACGCGCATGGAACAGGCTTCGGCTGCGGTTGGCACATTGAGTATCTTTACCAGATCAGACGCAATCCAGGCGTGGCGTGCAGTGATATTTTTTAGACGGGGTGGCCGCGCCCGGAGTTCGCCGCATGGCCGCGGCGGCTATACATGATAGCCACGGTTGGAATCGGTTTGCTTTAATCTAGTAACTAGCAGGCTAGGACCCCGAACCGATCCAGCCCTTGCGTTTGAAGTACCAGAGCAGCCCGCCCACGATCACGATGCAGGCGACCCAGAACATGGCGTAGCTGTACTTCCAACCGAGTTCGGGGATGTACTCGAAGTTCATCCCGTAGATCCCCGCCATGAACGTGATGGGAATGAATAGTGATGCCATGATGGTCAGCACCTTCATCGTCTCGTTCATCCGGTTGGAGATCGTGGACATGTGCAGGTCGGTCAGGCCGGCGGTGACTTCGCGGTAGGTCTCGATGATCTCGACGATCTGGACGGTGTGTTCGTAGACGTCGCGGAGGTAGGTGCGTGTGATCTCTGCCACGGTATCGATCTCGGCGTCGCGTATCCCCGACACGACCTCGCGCATCGGCCACATCACCCGGCGCAATGCGGACAGTTCACGCTTGATCGCGTGGATTCGGCTAAGCACCTTCGCGTCCGGCGAGGCGAGGACGACCGCCTCCATATCTTCAAGCAGGTCGCCATACCTTTCCAATAGCGGGAAGCAGTGGTCGATCAACGCGTCCAGCAGGGTATACACCAGATAACTGGGGTTGTTCTTGCGCAGCCGGGAGCCTTCACGGTGGATGCGTTCGCGGATCGGTTCCCACACGTCGCCTTGGGTTTCCTGGAAGGTGACGACCAGGTCTTCGCTCATGAACATGCTGACCTGTTCGGAGACCAGCCGGCCCTCAATCAGCCGCATCATGCGCGCGATGATGAAAAGGTCTTGGTCGTAAGGCTCGACCCTCGGCCGTTGCGGGACGTGCAGGACGTCCTCGGCGGCGAGCGTGTGCATCCCCACCGTCTGGCGGACCTTGTTAATCACGTAAGGATGCAGCCCGTCGATGTTGACCCAACGCACGGTGACCCAGTCGGGCCGAGGCTCGGCGAGGAAGGCGTCGATGTCGGTGTGGTGGGTGATATTGACCTTGTCGGAGTTGTAATCGATGCACTGGATTTTGATCGCACCGGGTTCCGGCGGGGTCGTGATGTCTTCGGAGTATTCGATGCCCGGGATACCGCCGGGGGTGTAGTGCATGCTGCGCCTTGCTGCCGGGGCCAAGCCCGTGATGTGCAACGCCGACCCTAGCAGCTTCCCGACCGACTCGACCGAGTCCACCGCGGTATCAAACACCGAATCGATCGCGCCGCCGATCATTCGGCCGATCGATTTTGAGTCTTGCGGTTTAGGGTCCTGATCCTGTTCAGTCATCCGTCACCGCCTTAATCTTTAGTTATCATCTTGACCTCAATCGGCGAGAGCGTATCCAGGTGCACGTCACGCTGCGGGAACGCGATCGTGATACCCTCTTCACGACACAACGCATCGAACTTGAAACGCAGGTCGCTCTGGATTTTTTTGAGGTCCATGGGTCTTGAGATGCGTGCCCAGAAAAAGACCTCGAACGCCAGGGCGTTGTCGCCGAAGTCCTTGAATAACACGTGCGGTTCGGGCATCTTGTGGATCAGCGTGTGTTCATCCACGCTCTGCCTAAGCAGTTCTGCCACGCGCTCGGTCGGCGAGCCGTAAGCCACACCAACGACCATCGAGCCGCGGATGTTGCGATCGCTTAGGGTCCAGTTGATGACGGGCTGCTCGAGGAAGTGGCTATTGGGGATCAGCAGGTCTACGCCGTCGCTACGTCGGATGTTGGTGCAGCGGTTGTTGATCGCCTCGACCAGCCCCTCATCCCCGCCGACCTGAACGATGTCGCCTAAGCGGATCGGCTGTTCAAGCATGATGATCAGGCCGGAGATCAGGTTGTTAAATAGGTTCTGCGCCCCGAAGCCGATCCCGATCGCGACGGCACCACCCAGGACGGTGAAGATCGTCGTGGGGATGCCCGCGATCGGCATGGCCGCCAGGATGATGATAACCACCAGCGCGTTGAAGACCACGGTTTGGATCATGGCCGCCGCATGAGAGTTGACCCGCTGGATACGTGCGATGCGGCGTCCCACAATCCGGGCGGCTCGCCGGCTGACCCAGATCCCGATCAGGATAATCAAGGCCGCCAACACGAGCTGGTTCAGTTGGATCGGGTTGCCGCCGGCGCTGAAGAGTTCCGCGTTCCAGATCAGCAGGAACACCCGCGTGAGGTTCCAAGGCTCTGACTGATCCGTTGTGCTCGTGTTGCTCGGGGCCACAGGCTCGGTGGCGGCGGGGGCGGGTGTCTGATCTGAGTCGGATGAGGGCGTATCCAGGACCGGCGGCGCTTCCACGGACTGGTCCGTCAGCATCGACTTAACCGACCCGGCCTCCGCAGTCTTTTCGGCCCCGGCTGTGGCCGCGGCCGGTTGCGGTTCGGACGGTTGTGCATACGCATCCGACACGACTGACAGACACAACCACCCACACGAGATCAGAGCCAGGACCCTGATTAGTTCGACGCCGCCTGATCGAGCTGGACATGATTGCATACCCATGTTTATAGCCGACGACGCCCCCGGGTGAAAGCAGGCAGACCATCACGTACCCAGACAAACCGGCCGGGGAGAACAGGACCCCTGGTGTCGATCGTTTACCCCGCCTCCCGACGCCCGGGGGTGTCTGTGAGATTAGCAGGTCATCCAAGGGGGCATTTGTCACAGGTGCCATCCGGGGCGTAGGATTGATCAGTATGAACGTATTACGAGTCGCCTCGCTACAGTATTTCATCCGACCGGTTGAGCGTTTCGAGCAGTTCGCCGACCAGGTGGAGTCCCTCGTCTGGACCGCGAAAGACTACCACGCCAAGCTGCTGGTATTCCCCGAGTACTTCACGGCCCAGCTCCTGACGCTGAATAACATCAAGATGCCGATCAAGGAGCAGATTCGCCACCTCGCCCGGTACGAGCAGCGGATTGTCGACCTGATGAAGCGTCTGGCCAAGGACAGCGGGCTTTACATCGTCGGCGGGACGCTCCCGGCGGTGGACCCCCCCGATGAGGTCACTGTCTACAACGAGTGTTACCTGTATGGCCCGAACGGTAATTGGGACGTCCAGGGCAAGCTGCACATGACCCGCTTCGAGAAGGAGGAGTGGATCATCTCCCCGCACAAGAAGCTGAAGGTCTTCGACACGGCGATCGGTAAGCTGGCGATCACGATCTGCTACGACGTGGAGTTCCCCGAGCTGGCGCGGGCGGCCGCCAGGGCCGGCGCCAACCTCCTTATCGTCCCCAGCTGCACGGACGAGCGGCAGGGTTTCCTGCGCGTGCGCTATTGCGCCCAGGCCCGGGCGATCGAGAACCAGATGTATGTGATCCACTCATGCACGGTCGGCTCCCTGCCGATGGTCCCGGCGGTGTCCCTGAACTACGGGCAGGCGTCGATCCTGACCCCCAGCGACTTCGCCTTCTCCCGCGACGGCATCCTGGCCGAGGGCCCGGTCAATCAGGAGAGCATGGTGATCGGCGACCTGGACATGGATAGAATAGAAGAAACCAAGCAACACGGGTCCGTGCTACCCCTGACAGACAGCATGAGCACCGCCGAGGTGAGTGCCAATTTAGAAATCGTCTCTATATGAGCCCCAAGAAACCGCCGTCGAATATCATCGTCCGCCCCACACGCCCCGAAGACTTTAACGCCATCATCGACATGGGCCGGCTGATCTATTCTGACCTTGGCACCTGGTCGCTAGAACACCTGGAATCTCATCAGCACATCTTCCCGCAGGGCCAACTCGTCGCGGTTGAACAGGACACCGGTAAGGTTGTCGGATCGTCGTCGAGCCTGATCGTTCTCTGGGATGATTACCACATCCAGGATACCTGGCAGGACTTCACCGACCACGGCACGTTCACCAATCACGATACCCAGGGGCGCACGCTCTACGGGGCCGACGTCATGGTCCACCCCCACGTACAGGGGCGCGGCATCGGTAAGATCATCTACAAGGCCCGGCGTGAACTGACACGCAGCCTGGGGCTGCGGCGTATCCGCGCCGGGGCACGGCTGCGAAACTACGGCAAGTTCCAAGAGCAGATGTCCCCCGAAGAATACGTCCAGAAGATCATCAACGGCGATCTGGGCGACCCGACCCTCTCGTTCCAGGTCAAGCAGGGCTTCCGGATCATCGGGGTGGTACGCGACTATCTGCATTGTGACGAGGAGAGCTGCGGGCACGCTGCGGTGATCGAGTGGGTCAATTACCAGGTCGCTCAGCGCAGGGACACCTACGGCCGGGACCCCAAATTCGCCAAGCACAGAAAGCGAACCATGAAGCCCGGTTCGGATACGCAGGAAGACACCTAAGCGCACACCGTGGAGACTATTTCCTGCTCCCCGGGTTCAACCGGCCCCGGTGTGGTGGTACCATTCCGCCATGCCGACCGTCCAGGCGGACAACCTCAGCAAGACTTTTCATGTCGCAGACAAGCAGCCGGGCATGCTCGGTACGCTGCGCCACTTTATTAATCGCAGCTACCGCGCGGTTCAGGCGGTCAGGGATGTCTCCTTCGCGATCGAGCCCGGCGAGGTCGTCGGCTTCCTGGGGCCTAACGGTGCCGGTAAGACCACCACGCTGAAGATGCTCACCGGCCTGATCCACCCGACGTCCGGCAGCGTCAGCGTCCTGGGCCAGGTCCCCTTCAAGCGAAGGCCCGACCTGTTGCGTCAGGTCACGCTGGTGATGGGCCAGAAGCAGCAGATGATCTGGGACCTGCCGCCGATGGAGTCGCTCCGTGTTAATGCCGCGGTCTACGGCATTCCCGAGGACGAGGCCAGGCGACGCATCGACGAACTCGCCGAGATGCTCACTATCAGTGACGAGATGACTCGCCCGGTGCGCAAGCTCTCGCTGGGCGAACGCATGAAGTGCGAGCTGATGGCCGCGCTGATCCACCACCCCAGGGTCCTGTTCCT
Organism: Phycisphaeraceae bacterium; assembly: GCA_029260635.1. Classification (GTDB taxonomy): domain Bacteria; phylum Planctomycetota; class Phycisphaerae; order Phycisphaerales; family Phycisphaeraceae; genus JAJRRS01. The sequence continues at coordinate 14,343 of JAJDCW010000013.1, forward strand.
GGATGAGCCGACCCTCGGGCTGGATGTCAACGCGCAGACCGCGGTGCGCAACTTCCTGCGCGAGTACAACCGCCAGCACGGCGCTTCGATCCTGCTGACCAGCCACTACATGGCCGACATCACCGCGCTGTGTGACCGTGTCGTCATGATCCACAAGGGCGGGCTGATCTACGATGGCCGACTCGCCGGCGTCGTCAACCGCTTTGCCCCGTTCCGCGAGGTCAAACTGGAACTGGCAAGCGATGCCGACGAATCGGTCATGGCACGCTACGGCGAGGTCGAGTCGATCCAAGGCCGGGTCGTGCGTCTGTTGGTCAATCGTGATGGCCTGACCGCGACCGTTAACCGGCTGCTCTCCGAGCAGGACGTCACCGACCTGACCGTCTCCGACCCGCCGATCGAGGAGGTCATCGGCCGGGTCTTCGACGACGGCGAGCCGGGCGATACCGATGAGTACACCACGGGGGCCGACAGCGTATGACCCAGGCCTTCGCACAATCCAGGACCGGCTGGCGGCGCAAGCTAGGCGTGTTGTTCGTGGTTCACTACGCCGAGATGCTTCAGTACCGCGTCGAGATCGCGCTGTGGGCGGTGGCGACGATGCTCCCGCTGATCATGATGGGGGTCTGGGCGCAGGCCGGCGAGTCCGGGTTGTTCCCGTTTAGCCAGGTGCTGATGCTCCGCTACTTCATCGCCGTGTATCTCGTCTGGCAGGTCACGATCGTCTGGACGATCCACCACTTCGAGTTCCTGGTCGTCACCGGCCGACTCAGCCCGATGCTGCTGCACCCGGTGGACCCCTGTGTCCGCTTCATCCTCATGCACCTGGCAGAGCAGGGGACCCGGCTGCCCTTCGCTCTGGGGATCGTCGGCCTGTTCCTGTTTCTTTACCCCGACACACTCACAGGCGGGGAGGGCGGCGATATCTGGTGGCCCGGGTGGTGGAATATCACGCTCGCGCTGGCCGCCTGCTACTTCGCGTTCATCCTCCGCTTCTTCATGCAGTACGCCCTGTGCATGGTCGCGTTCTGGCACGAGCGTGTCACCGCGCTGGATGCCATCCAGTACCTGCCGCACCTGTTCCTCTCGGGGATGGTCTTCCCGTTTGAGGTGCTGCCCGAGCCGATCCGCGAGGTGCTGCTGTGGACCCCGTTCCCCTACACCGTCTGGTTCCCCGCCTCGCTTCTGGTCCACGGGGAGGCCCCGGTCCTGCGTGGCTTCCTGACCATGGCCGGCTGGACCGTCGCCTTCTTCATCCTCTACAGAGTCCTCTGGCACAAAGGCCTGAAACACTACTCGGCGATGGGCGCATGAAACGCTACTTCAACACCCTGCGTATCTTCTGGTCCGCCTCGATCTCTGCCGAGATGGAGTACCGGGTGAACTTTGCCATGGCCGCGTTCAGCAGCGTCATGACACTCGGCGGCACGCTGATGATGCTCTTCCTGTTCTACCGCACCGGCTACGAGATGGGCGGCTGGCCCTGGCGCGACGCGCTGGCGGTCGTCGGCGTCTTCACCTTTCTGGAAGGCATGCAGGCCACCTTCATGGCCCCCAACCGCACCCGCGTCACCGAACACGTCCGCGAAGGCACGCTCGACTTCGTCCTGCTTAAACCCATCAACAGCCAGTTCTGGCTCTCCGTCCGCACGGTCTCGCTCTGGGGCGTCCCCAACATCATCCTCGGGCTCGCGATCGTCGGGTTCGCCCTGACCACCCGTGAGACACCGCCCACCCTCGCCGGCCTCGCGTCGGGTCTCCTCGCTCTGGGGCTGGCCGTCCTGATGCTCTACAGCCTGGGCTACCTCTTAAGCACCATCTCGATCTGGTACATCAAGCTCTACAACATCACCATGGCCATGCAGGCCCTGGTCGAGACCGGCCGATACCCCATCACCGCCTACCCCGGGGCCTACCAAGCCTTCTTCACCTTCGTCCTCCCCGTCGCGTTCATGACGACCGTCCCGGCGCGGCTGATGACCGGACGAGGCGGGACGGAGTGGTTGCTAGGCGCGGTGATTGTTGCGGGGTTACTGTTGGCGTTGTCGATCGGTTTCTGGAGGTTTGCGCTGCGGTATTACACGAGTGCGTCGAGTTGATATCGATTTTGTTTGACCTTGTGATGCCAACCCGCGATGATGACCCGCATGATGTTGTGGTGGCAATATGTGGGGTCTGTATTTCAAGCGATTGTGATTAGCCTCTTTCTGGTTTCGGTGGTGGGGGTGTCCTATCTTTGGTACCGAATAATTAAATGTTCATCAAGCGGGGTCGGGCCAGCTTGTGGGCAATGTAATCACGCGGTTGGCGGGTTACAAGAACTGTTCTGTACGGCATGCAAAAATGATCTGCGCGAGGTTGGGATCATCACGCCCAAACTGCGAGGCGCAGTAACACCGGCGGCATTCATCTTGCTGTGGACGCTGCTGCTGCCCGGTTTTGCGTACTTGGTGTCGGGGTTTGTTTCATGGATTGGACCTAGGAATACTATCTCTAGCGGCTGCCTTGAATTGGAACCGCTTGTTTCCGGGCAGTACCTTGAGGTCAATATCGATCATTGGGTTGGTTCCCCGATACTCCCAGGGAAATGGGCCAGCCTTAATATCGAAGGCAGCGCTTCTCAGTACAGGTTCATGTACATCGATCCGTGGGCCATGACTTATTTAGACCCGGTCGCGAAGGCACGCGAAGAGTTTGGAATGAAACCAAGCGCCACAACCACAGACCTTGATACAAATAATCCTAGTTCAACAAGTGACTCGGTGAAGATGACCGATCCGCTAAGCCGACAGGCTCTGCTCGAGTTCTTCAAGCGTGCCCAAGTCGATCCGACACAGCCGGGTGTGTTCGATGAAATTGACGAACTACTATCGATTATCCGAGGCATCCCATCACAGGGCCTGATGAACCTCAACCCGTCACATTTCACCCAGAACTATGTCAACTATTACAGCTATGACAAACCAGCCAAGTGGTTCATGGCAGTGCTTCTGGGCTGGTGGGTGCTGGTCTGGATCGGGGGAGTGTTATCGTATTTCCATATCCGCCGAAAAAGCCAATCGGATGAAATCCCTATCTCTGGGGGCTTGGACTGAACGCCGCTTGTGGCTTAGCGGCCTGAAATGACCTCAAATCCACCACCCAAACACCTCCCTAAAAAATATTCGCTTTTTCCTCAAGTCACCCCTTGACAGATGCCGAACATCCCCTAACATGGCGGGTGCCTGACATCAACCGAACATTGACTCAAACAAGGAGCATGACTATGGTAACGACCTCAACCGTTGCCCGTAACGGCAAGAAGAGCGGGAACGCCGCGAGGCGAGAAAGGGTCCTTTCCATGGCCAAATCCCAGCCCTCCATCGATAAATCCGAGGCCGGCAAGAAACAAGCCCTGGAGCGTGCGGTCGCCCAGATCGAGCGTAACTTCGGCAAGGGCTCGATCATGCGGCTGGACGACGATCCCGCCAACCTCCCCCCCGGGATCGGGACGGGTGCGTTGAGCCTGGACCTGGCTCTGGGTGGCCGGGGCATCCCCCGTGGTCGTGTTATCGAGGTCTTCGGCCCGGAATCCTCGGGTAAGACCACGCTGAACCTTCACATCATCGCCAACGTCCAGAAGGCAGGCGGGGTCGCCGCGTTTATCGACGCCGAGCACGCCCTGGACCCGGCCTGGGCCAAGCGTCTGGGCGTGAACATCGACGACCTGCTGGTCAGCCAGCCGGACACCGGCGAGCAGGCCCTTGAGATCTGCGAGCTGCTGGTCCGCTCCAACGCCGTGGACCTGGTCGTGATCGACTCGGTCGCAGCCCTGATCCCACGTGCTGAAATCGAGGGCGAGATGGGCGACAGCCACGTCGGCCTGCAGGCACGGCTGATGAGTCAGGCCCTGCGTAAGCTCACCGGCGCGATCAACCAGAG
>JAJDCW010000014.1 GCA_029260635.1 Phycisphaeraceae bacterium
GAAGTAGATCCCGGTAACGGCCAGATCGCTCTTGGGGTTTTTAGGCTTCTCGACGATATTCGTGACCCTCCCATTGCCATCAAGCTCGGCGACGCCGAAGCGTTCGGGGTCGTGGACTTTTTTCAGTAGCAGCTTGGCGCCGCTTGCCTGGTTGCGGAAGTCGTCGGCGGCCTTGTTGATCGAGCCCTCGATGATGTTGTCGCCGAGGATCACACAGACCTTACCGCCGTCGGCGAACTCCTCGGCGAGCTTCAGGGCGTCGGCGATGCCGCCCTCGCCCTCCTGATAGGCGTAGCCCAGGTATTTCAACCCGAGCTGGTGGCCGTTCTTCAGCAGCTTTAGGAAGTCGCCGGCGTGCTCACCGCCCGTGACGACCAGGACCTCGTCGATCCCGGCGTTGGCCAGGCACTCGATGGGGTAGTGGATCATCGGCCGGTCGTAGACCGGCAGCAGGTGTTTATTCGTGACCAGCGTCAGCGGACGAAGCCTGGAGCCCAGACCGCCGGCGAGGATGATGCCCTTCATAGTGGTGTACCTTGCCCTACAAAAAAAAAACGGGGTTATCCGGACCCAATATCGGGGCCTATGCGTGTATTGTGCATCGGCTAGAATCAGTATGCCAATCCATGAAAAACCTTTGCCCGTATCGGGTTGTTGGCTTATCATAAGGTCGTCAAGTGCCGGTATTTGCCGCAAGGAGGCGAACCGGATACCTGCGGGTCGGCCAATAACCGGTCCGGGCACGGTCAGGTCCAGACATGCAATCACCAAGACGGTCATGGGAGTCGCTTAGAACTATTGCGTTCCTGGGCAGCTATCTGCCGAGGCGTTGCGGTATCGCCACCTTCAGCGGCGACCTGGCTGAGGGGATCGCCAAAGCCGCCGACCACGCGGACATCTGGTCGGTGGCCATGAACGATCGACCGGAGGGTTATCGCTACCCGCCACGGGTCTGGTTCGAGATCAATCAGAGCCGACAGGGCGAATACCGGTTGGCTGCCGACTTCCTGAATATGTCCAAGGTCGATGTCTGCTGCCTCCAGCACGAGTTCGGGCTGTTCGGTGGGCCCTCGGGGCGGTACGTCGTCGACTTCCTTCGCCGGCTGCGTATGCCGATCGTCTCGACCCTGCACACGGTCCTGAAAGAGCCCAACAAGGACCAGCTGGATGTCATGCACCAGCTCAATGATGTCTGCGACCGGTTTGTCGTGATGGCCGACCGGGCCCACGAGTTCCTCACCGACATCTACGACATCCCCGAGCACAAGATCCAACTGATCCCACACGGGATCCCGGACGTGCCGTTCGTCGACCCGAACTTCTACAAAGACCACTTCGGCGTCGAGGGCAAGAAAGTCATCCTCACGTTCGGCCTGCTGGGTCCAAGCAAGGGTATCGAAAACATGATCGAGGCGCTCCCCCGGATCGTGGACCGCCACCCGGATGTGGTCTACATCGTTCTGGGCGCAACACACCCCGGCGTGATCGCACACGCAGGCGAAGACTACCGGATCGGGCTCAAGCGTCGCGTCACCGAGCTGGGGATCGAAGAGAACGTCGAGTTCGTCAATAAGTTTGTCGCGCTGGAAGAGTTGGTCGAGTTTCTGGGTGCGGCGGACGTGTATGTCACACCCTACCTCAACGAAGCGCAGATCACCTCCGGCACGCTTGCGTACGCGTTGGGCACAGGCAAGGCGACGGTATCGACGCCCTACTGGCACGCGCAGGAGTTGCTCGCCGAGGGCCGGGGCAAGCTGGTACCCTTCGGCGATGAAAAGAGCCTGGCTGCGGCGGTAAATTACCTGTTCGACCACGAGACCGAGCGGCACGCGATGCGCAAGCGTGCGTATCAGTACACACGCCCGATGCGCTGGCAGGAGGTTGCCGGGCAGTACCTGGACCTCTTCGCCGAGGTCCGGGAAGAGCGGAACCGAAACCCCAAGCCGGTCGAGCAGCACACCCGCGCGCTTCTGAGCGCGCCACGTGACCTCACCGAGATCAAGCTGGACCACCTGCTGACGCTGACCGACGACGTGGGCATCCTCCACCACGCCAAGAACACGATCCCCGATCGGCACCACGGCTACACGACCGAGGACAATGCCAAGGCGCTGGTTGTCGTGTTGATGGCACAGGACCATCTGGATAGCGCCGCCGGCGGGAAGGTCGAGCCGCTCTTAACGACGTACCTCAGCTTCCTGGAGCACGCCTTCGACCCCGAGGCCGAGCGGTTCCGCAAGGTGATGAGTTACGACCGGCGCTGGCTCGAAGAGGAAACGTTCTCGGAAGATGTCCACGCCCAGGCGGTTTTGGCGCTGGGTGAGGCGGTCGCCAGCTGCCAGTCGCGCGGGCAGATGACGCTCGCGGCGAACCTGTTCCACCGGGCGCTGCCGGCCTGTGAAGAGTTTGAGAACCCGTACGCCTGGTCGCACGCGCTGATCGGCATCCACGCCTACCTGCGTCGCTACTCCGGCGACAGCCAGGCGAGGCGTGTGCGTGAACATCTTGCGGAGAAGCTGTTCAACAAGTTCCTTGAGAACACGGGGATGGATTGGACCTGGCCGATGGAGCGCCTAGGCTACGCCAACGCGCGCCTGCCACACGCGCTATTGATGTCCGGCCGATGGATGTTCCGCAACGATATGATCGAGGCGGCGCTGAACAGCCTCCAATGGTTGAACCACATCCAAGAGGGCGAAGACGGGCGGTTCTCCCCGGTTGGGGATGACGGCGGGCTGGACCGTGGTGGCGAGAAGTCGCGGTTTAACCAGAAGCCTTTGGAGGCCTCGGTCACGATCGAGGCGTATCTCGAAGCGTTCCACGTCACGGATGAACAGGTCTGGGCCGACCGTGCCGAACACTGCCTGAACTGGTTCCTGGGTGAGAACGACCTGCACACCCCGCTGTACGACCACCAGAGCGGCGGGTGTCACGACGCGCTGATGTCGCAGTGTGTGAATGAGAATCAGGGGGCCGAGGCGACCCTCGCGTGGCTGACTTCGCTATTGAGTCTGTACACCCACACGAACCAGACACCCGGCGACGCTACACTGAACCCGCACACGCACGGCGGGAAGAAGGCCGCGAAGCCCGGCCGCAACCCGCCTAAGCCTAAACAAAAAAAAGGCCGCCCCGCCGCCAGTTCAACCTGACCGCATCCAATTTCAATGGCTACACGGACAAAACAAGCCCGCCACCATCTGGTAGCGGGCTTGTGTTTAATTGAGGTTTTCTGCTTTCGGATTTATGAGTGACGTCGGCGTGAGGTCCGAAGGACCAAGGCGCCAAGTCCCATCGCGGCCAGTGTCGTGGTCACGGGCTCAGGGATCGGCTGGTCGATCGCGGTGAGGTCAAGCGAAACGCCCTTGTACCCGGCGGAGGTCACGTAGCCACCGATATTGATCGGCGCGACGGTAAAGGTGCTACAGCCAAGGCACTCAACACGACCTAATCCATTGACCTCTGCGTCGGCACGGAGCATGAACTGGTAATTGCCCGCCGCGAGCACACCCGATTCATTCAGTTCTGTGGAGTCGTTGCTGACTTCTGTCTTGAATGCCGACTCGTTGGTGTCGGTGTTGACAAGGATGATACTCGCGGAGTTGGAGATATCGTTCCCAATCGGGCCTTTACTGATCTGGTCGCCCGCAAAGAGGAAGCCGGACAGGTCAAACGCGGCGTCTTCATCGATCGAGAACATCACGTCAAGGATCGAGTTGCTGGAAGCTTGAAAGCTATCGAAGTTCAAGCCGCCCCCGCCGCCGGCGCCGCTGTCAGCGTCACTGACCAGGACGTCATTGAACTCGCCGTGGTTGCCGCTGGCTTCTGCGAAGCCGCTGCCGGAGATCGACAGAGAGCCGATCTCTGAAAACTGACTTGCTCCGGCATTCGCTACCGCGCCAAAGAAACCGCCGCCGCCGCCGCCGGCACCGAGGTTCTGAATGAGCGGGGCAATGTTCGCCTGCGCCGAAGCGCTGACGTTGCTGTCGAACACGTTACCGGCCGCCGAATCGCTGTTAGAATCAAAATCGAAACCGGCGGCCGCCTCGGCATATACCGAACGGCTGTCACCGGTGACGTTCATCGTCAACGCGGACGCGGAGCCCGTGAACAATACCGCCGTCGCACCACCAAGCAAAATCTGTCTGATCATCTGGATACCCTTTCCCTCGAAGTTAGATGAGAGGCCATTTGAAATGTTCAATCCGCTGTCCCGCCCACAGGGGCCGGTTACCAGCCTCGAAATGTTCCCGTGTAACGTAGCTTTTTATGTCATAGATAGCAAGGATTATCGGAGTCTGCCTCTAATAATTAACCAATGTGTCAAAATGGGTTATCTAGTGGCCGTATTTCCGGTTCAGATACCGAGGTCCGGTCAGTGGACCACTGGTTTAGCGCATAAAAAGGCCCGCGGGATTAACCCACGGGCCTTGGTATTAGCCACACTATCCTTACGTCTTATCAGTGGTGCCGACGGCGTGAGGTCCGCAGGACCAGGGCACCCAAGCCCATTGCGGCCAGGGTTGTCGTCACAGGCTCGGGGATCGGTTGATCGATCGCGCTGAGGTCCAGGGCCACACCCTTAAACCCGGCGCTGGTCGCGTAGCCGAAGCCGTTGGTCGGGATGACTTCGATGGCGCTGGTTAGCTCGTTGAAGCGGCCATCCACCTCGGCTTCCACACGGACTGTGAACCGGTAGTTGCCCGCACCGATCACACCCGACTCGTTCAGGCTGAGCGAGTCATTGCTGATCTCGGCTTTGTAGGCTGATTCGTCCGTGTCGGTATTGACCAGGATGATGCTGGCCCCGTTTCTGATATCGGTATCACCGTTGCCGACGGCGAGTTCGTCGCCCGCGAAGAGGAAGCCGGTGAGATCAAACGCGGCGTCTTCATCGATCGAGAACAGGACCTCGAGCGTGCTGTAAGACTCCGCCGCAAACTCATCGAAGAACAGCCCGCCGCCGCCACCCGCGCCGCTATCGGCATCACCCGCGGCAAATGTAACAAAATTGCCGTGGTTGCCGCTGGCGTCCGCGTGGGCGCTGCCGGAGATCGACAGGGCACCGATTTCCGAGAGTTGGCCGGCGCTGGCATTTGCCACAGAGCCCAGGATACCGCCGCCGCCGCCCGCACCGCCGTTAAATATATCTGGGGCGATGCCGGACACGGCCGACGCGCTGACCTGTTCGTCGTAAGTACTGCTGGCAGGAGCGGGTCCCGCCTGTGAGTCGAAATCAACGCCCGCCGACGCCTCGGCATACACAGCACGGTTATCACCCGTGACATTCATCGTCAGCGCGGATGCAGAGCCCGTGACCAACACCGCCGTCGCACCACCTAGCAAAATCTGTCTGATCATCTGGATACCCTTTCCCTCGGGGTTAAATTGTGAGGCGATTTGATATGTTCGACTTGCTGACCCACCCACAGGGTCAACCGCTACGCCTCGAAATGTGTAGAAAATACTATAACCATCCTCACTCCAGAAAGCAAGGATTATCGGAGCCAAAACCACGTCATAACCGTGAGTTAATGAATTAATCTCGAATTAGCGTCGCATGCGGAATGCCAAGCGTGATTTTCTGATTAAATGCTTATTCAACAGTATTTACAGTTTAAATGATCCGATCTGAGATTCGGATCGAAGGAAAGGTCTGCCTGGCCGAGCGGTGATTACCTTGGGTCCGCGACCTGAGGGTAAGCCTCTTTCCGCGCCAAAATCATCAGCCGCTGGTGCGTACCGATGGCGGAATCCGGGTCATCCGGGTCGGGTTGGCGCTGGACGTAGATCCCCTCGGACTGCATGTCCCAGGCCTGGCGTCGGTCGGCGAGCATAATGTCCAGGATCTGCTTGAGCCTGGCCTGCAACGCGGGTTCGGTAATCGGGGTGATGCACTCGACGCGGTTATCGAGGTTGCGGTACATCCAGTCGGCGCTGCCGATGTAGTACTCGGCCGAGCCTTCCGCTGCCGCGTCGTTGTGGAAGTAGAAGATGCGCGAGTGTTCCAGGAACCGGCCGATCACGCTCTGCACGGTGATGTTGTCGCTGAGCCCGGGCACACCGGGGCGCAGCGTGCAGAACCCCCGGACGATCAGCTTGATGCGCACGCCGGCCTGGCTGGCATCGTAGAGCTTGCGGATGATCGCGCGGTCTTCCATGCTGTTCATCTTCGCGATGATCGTCGGGCGGTTTGGGTCTTCGGGGTCCGCGCCCCGCGCGTGCCAGGCCCGACAATGCGCCATCTCGCGTTCGATCATCCCGACCAGCCGGGCACGCAGGTTCGTCGGCGCGATCAGCAGCTTCTTGAAGTCGCGTTCCTGGCTCATCCCGGTGAGGTAGTGGAACAGTTCGACCAGGTCGCCGGTAATCAGCGGGTCCGCGGTGAACAGGCTCAGGTCGGTGTAGAGCGACGCGGTCTTGGAGTGGTAGTTGCCCGTGCCGATGTGTGCGTAGCAGCGCATGCCGTCGGCCTCGTGACGGACGACCAGGCTGGTCTTGGTGTGGGTCTTCAGACCGACCACGCCGTAGACCACATGCACGCCGGCTTTTTCGAGCCGTTGAGCGAGCTGGACGTTGCGTTCTTCATCGAAGCGGGCCTTGAGTTCCACCAGGCAGACGACTTGCTTGCCGGACTCGGCCGCACGGATGATGTCGGGGATGAAGGGTGAGTCGCCGCTTGTCCGGTAGAGCGTCAGCTTGATCGTGATGACCTTCGGGTCGGTCGAGGCGGCGTGGATAAACCTTTCCACACTGGCTCCAAACGATTCGTAAGGGTGGTGCGCCAGCACGTCGCCTGCGCGGATGATACTGAAGATGTCCGCCTCCGTGTCCGCCAACCGTGACGGGACGACCGGTTTCCAAGGCTCACACTTCAGCTCGGGCTTGTTCAGGCTGTGGATCGCCCAGAGGTCGGTGTATTCCAACTCGCCGGGCATCTGGTAGATCTCCTGCTCGCGCAGATCCAGCTGTTCGGTCAGCAGGCGGTTCATCGGCAGAGACGGGTCGCCGCTGACCTCCAAACGCACCGCCTTGGCAAACCGGCGGTCGCGCAGTTCCTGTTCGATCAGTTCCAGCAGGTCTTCGGCGTCTTCCTCGTCACGCTCGACGTCGGCGTTACGCGTCACACGGAACGGCTGCGCGTCGATGATCTTCATGCCCTTGAACAGCTCGTCGAGGTTGTGACGGATAATCTGTTCGAGGTTGACGAACAGGTGCCCGTCCCCGTTGTCGGCCCCGTCCGCGTCAAGCCTGACCCAGCCGGGCAGCACCGCGGGGACCTTGACCCGGGCGAAGCAGTAGGGGCTGGCCGCATCGGTGTAGTCGCCGTTGCTGGCGGTCGAATCTCCGGCCGAGCTGGCCTCTTCGCTGGGGTCTCTCAGGAGCACGCCCATCGACGTGCTGAGGTTGCTGATGAAGGGGAACGGGTGTCCGGGGTCGACCGCCAAAGGCGTCAACACAGGAAACAGATTGCGCCGGAAGAACTCCGAAGCCCGTCCGCGCTGCTCGTCGTCGAGCTGGTCCCACTTCAACAGGTAGATCCCGTTGCGGGTCAGCTCGGGCTTGATGACCTGCTCGAAACAATCGGCTTGCAGGCGGAGCATCGGGATCACGGCCTGACGGATGACCGAGATCTGCTCGGCGGCGGTGAGCCCGTCGGGGCTGCGCATGCTGACCCGGGCGGCGACCTGGCGTTTGAGTCCGCCGACGCGCTTCTGAAAATACTCATCGAGGTTGGAGTTGAAGATCGCCAGGAAAGCCACACGCTCAAGCAGCGGGGTTCGGTCGTCCAGCGCTTCATGCAGTACACGACGGTTAAACTCAAGCCAGGAAAGCTCGCGATTCAAAAACAGCGCTCGGCCCTGCTCGTCGCACTCCCCGAGGTTGGCGACGTGGGGGTTGGTTATCGGGTTGTCCTGTGAGGGTGGTCTCATAGCAAACTAATCGATCAGGCCGAGAGGGCCGGGTGGGGAACGCTCCAAGATACCCTTACCAGGCCGTGCGCGTCGAACCGGGCCTATAATACACGGCCTAAACAGGTTAAACACGGTTTGTGACGTCGAGGGTCATGCTCATCATCGACCGTTGTCGTCGCTGGGTCCAGAGCCGGGGGTGCGGATAAGGATCACCGCGTCACGCAGCAGCAAACGATCGAGGATCGGGCCGTTGACCCCGGGATCCAGACGGAGCTTTAAGGCGGGCGCGGCGGCCGGCATGTTGATCCGGATCATCGGGTTTAACCCGGTCACTCGGAAACGCTGCGGCTCGGCCTCTTCAGAAGTGACAACGACTTCAAAATCTGCCCAGTCAGTCATCGTGGCGGGTGCGTCCTGAGTATCCAATTCTGCGACCGCGGCAAAGCGCTCCGACCCGTCGGGTAATTCGACCGCCACCTCGCCGGGCGCGTGCATACGGATCGATTGACCCGACACGCGCATCGGGACAGGCAACCCAAACACATACACCATGTTCGTGGAACGCATCGGCAGATCGATCAGGTCAACCAGCCTGAGCCCACCCGCCCAGAAGTCGATACGTGCTAACTCGTCGAGGGGCATCTGCATCTCTTGGGCCGAAGCACCCGGCGGAAACACCCGGCAGGACAGGAGGCCGCCGGATATCTCCAGACGGTCCGCCAAGACGCGTGTGCCGTCGGTGAGCGTCAGTCGATGATTCGGCTCGACAATATCCGTCCCGGCGTTCGACAGCGACATCGACGCGATCCGGCCGTACGGGATCGTAACCGCGGCCCCGCCGGAGTCCGGCACAAGCGAAACACCCTCCTCGGTCAGCGACGAGATAAACCCGGAGAGCGCGTCGCCGTTAACCAGTGTCAACGTGTCTGCCGCCGGCGTTTCGCGAGGGTCTATTTCCGTGTCCCCCGCGACCCAATTCACACGTGCGATGTCTTCTAGTGAGAGCGTGACCGTCCCGATCCGGGGATGCTGCCAAAGAAGCCCCGATCCGTTTTCGGTCGGGCCGACCCAGTTCCCGGCGAAGCGTTGACCATTGGTCAGCCAAACCCCGGGCATGCGCGAGGTGTCGACTAACTCGTCCCCGTTAATCTCGCGGAGTTGGACGAGGCGGTCTATATCAGCGCTCTGCAGGGTGCGCTGTGCATCGAAGTAGTTCAGCGTGCCGCCGTCGAGTGTGGTGATTTCGATCGGCTGCGCTTCCAGGTCCGGGCCGATGAGCCGCGCGGGTGTGACTGCGCCGGCGGGCAGGGCCGCGCACATCAGGCAAGCCAGCGCCATGCAATGCACGGCTCGCGGCTTATGTAATCGGTCTCGACATACTGTCCGGGATGTAGGCACAACTAGGGTCACTTCTGGAATATCGGCAAAAGCCGGTTGGGAATCTGTAATATCAGCAAACTCATGGACGTCCCATAAGGCCCGCCGTGCCCGCTGCTCCAGGAGCCGTCGGCGAGCTGCGCGGCGACCAGCTGCTCTCGGACGCGGGGGCACCAGCGTTCCCAGTGCTCCCCGCCGGCGAGAAACATGGCTTGAGCGGCGTAGTAGTGGCCGTAAAAGTAGTGGCCTCCGGCACCAAAGGTCGTGTTCTGTGACCCGTTTTCGAGGTAGATCAGGCCCTTATTCAGGGCGTCGTCTTCATAGACCCCCGCGTAATAAAGCGCGGCGACCCCGGCGGCGGAACGCGGGAAGGCCGACCCGCCAGAGTTGAGCATGTACTTAAAGCCGCCGTCTGCCGGGTTCTGACACTGCCTGACGTAGGCAATGGCGCGGTCGATCGTTTCCTTGGGCACACTAAGCCCGGCGTTGCGCGCCGATCGCAGGGCCATCACCTGACAGATCGTCACGGAGATATCCGCATCGAACGGCCGGGGCTGGTAACGCCAACCCCCCTCGGGGTTCTGTGTGGTGACGATGAGGCGCACGGCTTTTAGTAGTGCCTCGCGTGTGCGCTCGTCGCCGGTCATGCCGTACACCTCGCCGAGGAATAAAGTCGCAAACCCGTGGCCATACATCGGGCCGTGCGACGCATCCGCGACGATGAGCCCGGACTCGGTGGCGTGACTGAGGACGAAGTCGAGCCCGCGCTGCACGTTCGGGCCGTACTCCCCGCGTCCGGGCATGTGGCCGTCCGCCATGAACGCAAGACACGCCAGCGAGGTGATCCCGACGTGCCGCTCGAAGCGGTTGCTGCCGTAGCTGCCATCCTCCTGCTGAGTCTGCGCAAGGTACGCCAGCCCACGCTCGACCGATTGGCGTGACGCGTCGGTAATCTCAACAAAGTCCACGCCGGCATCAGGATTGTGCTGCGCATAAACAGGTGTCGGCACGCCGAAAATGAACAGCGAAGCCGACACAGCCGTGGTCAACACGAACTTAGTACTCCAATCGAACAACAAACTACTCCTGCTCGGCCAACGCTTTGTAATACGCCTCGGTCATCGATCGGTACAACGGGCTGAAGCGTTCACGCAGCCCGTCGCTTAACTCATCACGCACACGCGGGGGAAGCACACCCCATTCCTTGCGCAGCTGCTCGATCGCGGCGTCCTGATTCTCGGGCTCGATCGGTGTGCCTGAGGAGACGCCCGTGCTGGATTGGGTGCCGCTGGACTGCGCTTGCGAGCCGCCCGCGCCGGCCTGCTGCTGAGCCAGCTCTTGCGCGCCCTGGTCCTGGTCGCGTGGCTGGCCTGAACCGCCCCCGCCGCCCTGCGACTGATCTTTGGCGGCCTGGATCACCTGGTCCAGCTTACGGAGGATCGATTCCTGCACACGCTGAGTCTCGATGCCCGGGTCCAGCCCTCGGCCGAGGCGGCGTGACACGTCGTCCATCTCGTTCACCGCCTGCTCGAAGGCGTCCACGGCATCCGAAGCCGACAACGCCTGCTCGATCGAATCGTTCAGGCCGTCACGTGTTTCTTGCGTGGTTGTTTCAACAGAATCAAACGGATCAACCGATTCGGTCGTATCGTTCTGTGTCGCTTCCGGGGTCAGGTCCAGCAGGTCGTCGAGCGTGGGTTGGTCCGCCTGGCCGCAGGCGACGTCAATGGCTGACAGGCTCAACGCCACAGCCACACACCCCACCGAGATTCGGATAGCGTGGATCGGTTTCATGGCGCGTCCTCCGTGTCCACCTCCGGGTGCGTATCCGGGTCCGGGGGCGGGGGCGGTGCGGGTGAGGCTGATGGGTTTTGTTCCTTCATCTTCTCTATTAAACGCTTGCCGAGGCCGGATAGTTCGCGCTGTCGTGTGGAAAGCTCGAGCATCTTCTGTTTCATCGGCTCATCGGACTGCCCAGCCATAGACGAATCCATCGAACGCGTCAGCTCATAAACCACCTCCTGAATCCCGCGCATCAGCTTCAGTTCGACCACGGGCGCGATAAGCGGGGGCTCCTGCCCGCCTCCGCCACCACCCCCACCACCTCCGCCACCTCCGCCACCGGCGAATTCATCGTCGCCGGGGTCTTCTTTCAACGCCTCCGCCATCGTCCGCAGGGAGACCGCAATCATCTGCTGGTCATCGGGGACCGGCCCGTCGCCGTCGCCCCGTCGGAGCGCGTGTACGACACGGCTGGATGTCGCGCCGACCTGTTCGTGCAGATGCAGGAACACCAGCGTCTGATCGACCAGCTTGCCGGTCTCCGCGATCGCCTGCTGCAATTCGGACTGCTCGCTCGACAGGGCGATCAGGGCCGCACGGCGCTGGCGGTTGATCGGCCCGGCGTCGGTGATCTGCGTCACCGATTCACGGATCGCTTCCTGACGTTCGGCGTGTTGCTGGTAGGCCAGCCTCAACTGCTCGCGCTCCTTGCGGGCCTGCGCGGCGGCGTTGTCTTCCACGATCTTGTTCAGCTCATCGAGCGCGGCCTGGAGGTGTTCGACCGCGTTACGTTCCGCGGTCAATGCGATCGGCCCGTCACCCAAGCGCAGTGAACCGACCGCCGAACCCTGCTCGCGCACCGCGTCGGCGAGCCTGGCTTCGACATCGCGTGACTCTTCCGAACCACTGGCCTGATGCTGAGCTCCCATCGTGGCGCGGCGCAGCGTGACCTGATCGGGTTCCAGAGTGGCTACCTCACCACCGAACGACTGCTCTAGCTGCAACGCCTGGGCGGTCTGTCGTTGAAGCAGTTTGCGGACAAGCTCGGTGAGTTCCTGGAGTCGGCGTTTGAGGATGGCCTGCCGTCGCTTCTCCTGCGTGCCCATCTCCTCGAGCATCTGTTCCAGCGCATCCAGTGCCTGGTCCTGCTGCTGGCCCGATTGAGACAGCCGGTTCTCCTGGATCGACTCCGACGACTGCTGCATCGACTCGCTTAGGCCCTGCCGCTGACCGATCGCGGCGGCCTCGGCCAGGGCCTCGGCGGCGGCCTTGTCCTGGTCGCGATCGCCCTGCTGTGACAACGCCTCGGCCGTCACCTGCATCTGACGCGTCAACGCCTGCGCCTGCTCGGCCAGCTCGGCCTGGCGTTGTTCCAGATCGTCAAGACGCTTGCGTTGTGATTCGTCGAGCTGCTCGCGGTCCTGGCCGATCGTCTCCGGCAGAAGTTCGCGCGTGTCGTTGGCGACGGCCTGCTGCTGGGTCTTGAGCTGTTGAAGCTGGAGCTTGAGTGTCAGGACGTCGCGACCCTGATCCAGAAGTTCGGCGAGCTCGTTTAAGGACTGGCGGACGTCATCCTGTTCCTGAAGGGCCGCTTCTTCTAAACGGTCGGCTTCATCGGGCCGGTCCGTGGCTTGCTCGCTTGACTCGCGCAGGTTCCTTGCGGCATCCGATGAAGACGCGCGGGCCTGTTTCACCAGCCTATCCGCTTGCTGGATGACTTCCCGCATCGGCCTGTCTTCCAGCCTGTTCCGATCGATTCGTTCACGCAAGCCTTCCAGCAGCGCAGTTTGCGACTCAAGCCGGCGTGTCACCTGTTCCTGCTGCGGCTGGGTGATCGAAGGGGGTTGCTCGCTGGCGATCCGTTGCTGGGTCTGTTCCAGCCGAACCACCTGCTGACGAAGGCCCGCCAACTCCGTGCGCAGCTGCGCGGTTAGCGTCGGCTCGTCGATAATCCTGAGTGTCCGGGGTGCCGACATCACCGGGTCGTGCCGCTGCCCGTTCAGCTCGTACACATCCTGCGCCGATGCGGTGACGATCACGCTGTCGCCCGGGCTCAGGTCCAAGGTTGACAGGTCCAGTTCAGATTGTGCAATGAGGCTGGTTTGTCGACCGCTGTTTTCGGCAAGGACGGGTAAGGTTATGTCGGTCGGGTCCTGACCGACGGGTTGTTTTCTGATCGACCCGAGCAAGGCGATGCGTTCCAGGCCGACGTCGTCCTGTGCGGTCGCGGCGACATCCACCACCGCGGAGGCCAGCACGGCCTCGTCGGCTGAGGGCTCGGTCATGGCGGCGGTAGGCAGGCGGTCTTCCACGGCCTCGATCCGGTACTGCCGCCGCGACAGATTCTCCAGCCCGTTATCATCCATCAATCGGATCGGCGTTGTGAAGGATTCTGTCAGGACAAACTCTAATGACAGGAGATTCAGCGAAGTTGAATCTGTTACAGAC
Source organism: Phycisphaeraceae bacterium (assembly GCA_029260635.1). Lineage (GTDB taxonomy): Bacteria > Planctomycetota > Phycisphaerae > Phycisphaerales > Phycisphaeraceae > JAJRRS01. Next base: position 13,524 of record JAJDCW010000014.1, read on the forward strand.
GGCTCTGCAACGACGACCGGATCAAGACCGATGGATTCGATCAGCCCAGGCAGGTTGTCTGCAAGGGCATCGCGCGTGACCGCGACCGGCTTGTTCAATCCGATCCGCAGATTGACACGGGAGCCTATCAGCGCCGAGGCAGACGCGATCTGCCCGCCCTGCTCGTGCATCGCCACGGCCTGCGACCCCGTCAGCCCGGCGGCGTAAATAGGCGGCTGGATATCCGCTTGCACCGAAACCACGGTCGGCCTGGCGATCAATTTTAGCCTCGCTGTCAGCGTCTGGCCGTCCCCCGCCTGGAAGTAGTAGTCCAGCAGCGCCTGGCCGCCGGGGGTGTCATTCACCGAACGCGCCACATTCGCGGGGACCTCTAGCAGCAGCTCATACATCGCGATGCCGTCTGCACCCGACTCGTCTGATTGCTGGGTCAATACCGCGTGGTCCCACTCGCCTGCCCGGCCGGCCGCGTCCGTGAATCGGTACTTAACATTCACGCGCAGGCCTTCGTAATGACCACGGTCGATCTGTGACATGAATCGTATTGGCGCATCCACCGGGCAGACCTCAAGCCCGGTGGTGTCCTGGATCATGACACTGCGAGGCCACTGCGTGGCACCCAACGGCATCACCCAACGCAACAAAGCGATCCGGCTCATCGCCGGCGCGTTCATCACGACCGAACCCAGAACGATCATCGCCAGCAGGGCGACCACCAACCGCTTCATCGCAGAAGTCGGATCGATCAGTCGCGAAAGGTCCAGCGCCTCGGTCAGGCCCCGCGCCCGTGACAGGGCCAACTCGGTTAGAGCGCGGGCGTGAACCGACTCCGTGCCGTCTTGGCCGACTGCAGGGACCGCGGCGAACTCAACCGAACTCGCCAGCACCCCGTCCAGCTCCGGGTACATGCGTTCGGCCCGCAGAGCCAATTCACTTAAACTCGGGTTGAACCGCAAGGCGCCGGACAGCCGCGTCGATAGCCAATACACACATTCGGCGCAGATGAGCAGTCCGATCACCAGCCGAAGCCAGCCCGGCAGGTTCAACGCCCAATCCAACACCCCAAGCAGCAGCACAACAAGCACCATCGCTGCGGTGAATCGCAGGATGTGGATCAGCGCAAGCCAGCCACGCGCCCGGCGTTGGACCTGCATGAGTTGTCGCGTCGCGTCTTGCATAAACGAATCCAATATCCACCGCACCGACGTTCGACGCCGCCTGTAAAGTCTATCCCGCTATGCCAGCCGGATCGCCCGACGGACCACCCATTCAAACGAAAAAAGCACGACCAGCACAATCATCGACAGCATCGAGTCCCACAGCGGCTCACGGATATCCGTCGGTGTGATCCTCGCGCGGTTGGGCACCAGCCCCACCAGCCTGTCCAGTTCATCCAGCGGCACGACCGCCCCGGACGTCTGCTCCGCCAGGGCCTGTAGCCGGGCGTGGTCGCTGCGTGGGTTCTGCATCTCGTCGTCTGATATCGTTACCTGTACGGACTGCACCAGTCCAAGCTCCGCCAACGCGGGTTCGGACACCGACAGGACCTGCGCCCCCGGAAGCGTCGGTCGCCAGACCGCGCGATAGATGACACGGCTCGGCACACCCGAAGGCGCGGGCTCGTTATCCATCACGGGCAGGAGTTCCAGGCTGTCCACCGTCTGCCCGGCCGGGTCCGATGCCCGCCTGACGTTCACACCGACGCGCGCCAGACCACGGTTGATCAACAGCGGGTCGGCCAATTCCAGCTCGATCACCACCGGCTGCTGTACCGTGACCCTTCGGCTTGAGATATTCAGTACCGCCCGGTCCGTATCCGCCTGGATACGTGCACGGCCAAGCATACGGACCAGCTGAACCCAGTACTGCTCGAAGTACCACTCGCCACGCCCGTAGCGCCAACGCCAGGCTTCGTCGGTCCCGATGTACAAAGACTGGCCCGCGCCGTAACGCAGTCGAACAAGCGCGGGGATCGCCTCCTCTGGCGTCTGCTCCTCATAGCCTTCGGCGATCACCTCCGCGGTCGGCTTGAGTGTGCCCAGGTCCTGCATCCAACGCAGCGGCGGCAGCGAGTCTGGCCAATCTTCTTGTTGGGCCGAATCTCGCTCGATGTCACGGATGCGCATCACGCTCAACGACTGCGCCAAGGGGGTAGGCCGGAGCTTGAACAGGCTCGACG
>JAJDCW010000015.1 GCA_029260635.1 Phycisphaeraceae bacterium
CGACGTCGCCATAGCCGCTGGCAAACGCTTGAGCGAAGCCCTGCGATCACTCGAAGAATTCAGCAAAACCCTCGGCGAAGCCGCTTTCGGCTTAGCGTCAACCTTCGAGTCCCTCCGCTACCGCGGCTACACACTCGAACAACAACTCAACGCCGCCCTCGCCACCGGGCAGGCTAAACAATGGCGGCTCTGCGTGCTCATCACCGAATCGCTTTGCAAGGATGGCGATTGGCTGCACGTCGCAGAGTCCGCGATATCCGGCGGCGCGGACTGCATCCAGCTACGCGAAAAAAATCTCGACGCCGACGAACTCTTATCACGCACACAACAGTTGGTCGCGCTGTGTCGGCCTAAGGGCGTTGCCGTCATCCTCAACGACCGCCCGGACATCGCGCTGGCCGCGAACGCAGATGGCGTGCATCTGGGCCAATCTGATCTGCCCTGCAAAGAAGCACGCAAGCTTGCAGGCCGACAACTACTCATCGGCGTCAGCACCAGCAACCTCGACGAGGCCAAGCAGGCCCACGCCGACGGGGCAGACTACTGCGGTGTCGGCCCGATGTTCCCCACCACCACCAAACACAAACCCGTCATCGCCGGCCCCGACTACCTCAAGCAATACCTCGCTTGGGGCAAGCTCCCCCACCTCGCCATCGGGGGGATCAATCACGGGAACGTTTTGAAATTAGCGGACGTCGGGGTAGAAGGCATCGCTGTAAGTTCCGCCATATGCAATGCGGAGACTCCAACTATTGTTGCCCAAAACCTATTATCAATACATGATCATGAGTAATTAATCATGACTTGGTTGCCTTTCATTGTGATATTTATAGGCCTGATCATAGGCATCGCGTCCGCGATCATGGCTCGACGGAGTAAACGTGCACTACTGGCCAAACCTAGTGCACTTTCAGTATGGTTGGACAGATTCCCAGGTACTTCTGAAGATATGGTCAGAGAATATCTGAGTATGATTGCAGAAATTTTTGATCTAGGTCATACCGATGGCCTGATCATCCAACCACAAGACCAAGTGATGGAGATATACAAGGCCCTGAATCCGCCCAGGTGGACGATAGACGATAATATGGAACTCGAACTGTTCGCCCAAGGGTTAGAGCATCAGTACGGCTTAGATCTCAATGATCACAACTCAGGCGACATCACGTTCGGTGAATTGTTTGAGAAAGCTATGCCAACAACAATAAACTAAGTCTGATCAAGCTGATTCAATTCTAGCTTTAGATCGTCCCCGTCCGCTGCTTGCGTCGCCCGGGCCCTAACGGTCCTCGTTTCTCCTGCTCGGCGGTCTGCGCGGCACCGGGTGACTGGGGGTTGCCCACCAGGTCGGCGTTGGTCTTGAAGCGTTCCAAAGCCTTGAGCAGCTGCTCGACCTGCTGCGGGGGCGGCATATTGAGTAGCCGACGGCGGAGCGCGGTCATGGTGTTCAGCTCGTGTTCGCCGATGAGCTTGTCTTCCTTACGGGTCCCGCTGGCGGCGAGGTCGATCGCGGGGAAGAGGCGTTGCTCTGCGATCTTCCGGTCGAGGATCAGTTCCATGTTGCCGGTGCCCTTGAACTCCTCGAAGATCACCTGATCGCCCCGGCTGCCGGTATCGACTAGCGCCGTCGCGATGATGGTCAGCGAGCCCCCCTCTTCAAAGCGACGTGCGGCACCGAATAATTGTTTGGGGATGGCCAACGCGCCGGCGTCCAAACCGCCGGACAGTGTGCGCCCGGTGTTTTGCATGCCCGGCGCGGTGTTGAACGCACGACCCAGACGGGTCAGTGAGTCCATCACGACTACCACGTCCTTGCCCATCTCGGTCCAGCGCTTGCAGCGGTCGATCGCGAGCATCGCCATCGCGCAGTGGCGCTCGGCGGTGTGGTCGTTGCTCGATGCCCACACGGTGCAGGGGACGTTACGCCGAAAGTCGGTGACCTCTTCGGGTCGTTCGTCGATCAGCAAAGCGATCGTCTCGACCTCGGGGTGGTTCTTGGAACACGAGGCGGCGATATTCTGAAGCAGCGTCGTCTTGCCGGCTTTGGGCGGGCTGACGATCATGCCGCGCTGGCCGTACCCGATCGGGCAGAACAGGTCGATCAATCGGCATGCCGGTGGGCATTCCGGATACTCGAGCGTCATCCGCGGCTCGGGGTCGACCGTCGTGAGGTCTTCAAACTTCCGGGCGTTCTTGACGTAGTCTTCGGGGTCTTTGCCCTCGACGGCGATGATCCTGTTGACCCGCAGCGCGTTCGGAGCGATCGCGTCGAATTTGGGCTTCTTGGATTTTTTGTTCTTGCCCTTGCCTTTACGGCCACCTCCCTGGGGCTGCTGGTTGTTGCTGCCGCCACCGCCCATCGGCTTGCCCAATTCAACCTCAATGTGAAGCCCTGGGCGCAGGCCGTAGCGTTCGATGTCCTTCGCGAGGACGACGGGGTCGTCCGGTGCGGAGATATAGGTGTTGTCCAGTTGACGTAGACGGCCGTCGGCCCGTCTACCGATCTCGAGGATCCCGGTCGCAGTTTGCATAGATGTCGCTCGTGTGGGCGTCACGGATGATCCGTCACGCCGGGGCGAAAGTTACCTGGCGTCGCCTTGCGGCTAGGCCCTGGGGCGGTCGGCCCCAACAAAAAATTGTGTCCTACGGGGTGCGCCGGCTACCCGATACATGCCGCCAAGGGCAAGGGGTTCGCTAACGCGGTTTAAACCTCGTGTGATACGCCCACGGCTCGGGCCTGTGCCCTTCCTCCGACGCCTGAGGGCTGCTTGGATACTCAGCGTTCCCGGGCCTGTCAGCCCGTGCCGGTCACAATACCTGGCACCGCTGTGTGAAACCTCCGGACAGCCGGGGCTGTGCAATCCTGATCCATGCACCCGCCACTCGCTGCCCACCCATCACAAGACCTGAAAATCCGTATTGCCGCTTATGAAAAACGGCCTGATTGTCCTGGCGTGTCGGCCTATTGACCCCAGATGAGGTGCCCGGCCTGATGGGAGATGCCCCATTTGTACACCTTTCGGCCGATTCAAGCAAGGGGCCAAGCCCCGACCGCCTCAATTCAATATTTACTGCACGAATCCGACCTCCCAACCCACACAGGTCGACCGATAACCCTGAACGCACGGCAAACCCCTCGCATGCGATGGACGTATCTGATATACCCACACGCCCCGTGGCTCACGAACCGGATGTTTGCTTTATGACCCCCACCACCGTGCTCATCTTCTACTGCCTGCTGATCCTGGTGGCCTCGCTGGCCGGGGGGCTGGTCCCGCTGGTCGTCCGGCTGACGCACAAGCGGATGCAACTGGCGATCAGCCTCGTCGCGGGGTTCATGCTCGGGGTCGCGGTGCTGCACCTGCTGCCGCACGCCCTGATGACTATCGAGCCGGGGCTGGCCGCCAGGTGGCTCATCGCGGGGCTGCTGTCGATGTTCTTTTTGGAACGCTTCTTCTGCTTCCACCACCACGACGCCCCGCAGGACAACCCGCCGGTTGGGGATGGCACCACCTCACCGGAACCCGAACACACCCATGACCACGGCCACGGCTGCGCGCACCACGCGCACGCTTCCCTCGGTGAGGCGCAGGAACACCGCCTGGGCTGGGGCGGTGCGGCGGTCGGGCTCACGATCCACAGCATCATCGCGGGTGTCGCGCTGTCCGCGGCGATGAGTTCGCAGACGTTGACCGACACGCACGGTGCCGAGGCCGTAAGCTGGCCGGGGCTTGCCGTCTTCCTGGTGATCCTGTTACACAAGCCGTTTGATTCACTGACGCTGGGCACGTTGATGGCCGCCGGTGGTTGGCCCGTCGCGTCACGGCACGTGGTCAATGCGTTGTTCGCGTTGGCGGTCCCCTTGGGCGCATTGCTGTTCCAACTCGGACTGGCCGGCACGGAACTGCACGAGAGCCACGCCATCGGTGCGGCCGTCGCGTTCAGCGCCGGGGTCTTCCTGGTCGTCTCGTTAAGCGACCTGCTTCCGGAGTTGCAGTTCCATCACCACGACCGCATCAAGCTGTCCACCGCCCTGCTGCTGGGTGTTGCTCTGGCCTGGGTCGCCAGCCACTTCGAGGCTGGCACCCACGAGCATGACCACGGAGCACACGCGCCCGCCGTCCACGCCCCGGCGGACCCGGACCACGCCGACCACGATGGACATCTTGACCATGGCGACACGGACAAACCCGCCCCCGCAAGCCATGCCGATGAGCATGACCACTAACCGATAAACGCTGTTACCGCGTCTTTCTGGAGGGCAATTTCCTTGCAAAACAGGGTTTTTAAAGTACAGTCGATCTATACTCCTCAATAATAGATTGATGGTCGCCAGGGAGCGTATCGATGCAGTTTCCAGCCCGGGGCCAATACGATTCGACAGCTCAAACGGCTATGAAGTCATGTCAACGTGACACCACACTGTCACAGCCAAATTTTGAACCGCTCGAGCCACGACTGCTGCTCGCCGCCGACCCGGTCGCGGCCTCGTTCTCCAATGTCACAACGACGCACAGCCTGCATACCCTCGCCGGGGGCTCAGGCGAATACCACGCGGGCGGCACGGTCTTCACCGACCTGACCAACGACGGCTACGCCGATATCTACGACCCCGCCGGCTCCGTCTTCACGGGCGGATCCACCAATCAACTGCACGTCAACGTCCCCGACGGCCTGGGCGGGCGGACCTTTACACGCGTATTCAACGACGGCGGCGCGGGTGGCTCTTCCACAAGGACCAACGGCGCAATCGCGGCCGATTACGACAACGACGGCGACCTGGACATCTATGTCATCGAGTTCCAGGCCGACAACATCCTCTATAAAAACATGTGGGTCGAAGACCACCCCTTCGGCGGCGGCAGCCCGACCGACCTGCGGTTCATCGATGTCACCGGCCTGACCGACCCCACCCCCACCGACCCGG
>JAJDCW010000016.1 GCA_029260635.1 Phycisphaeraceae bacterium
CATGCCGTCAATAGAAAACGCTGTTAATTGTAAAAATAATAAGGAAATGGACGGCGACCATCTCAAATCAAGTAGCGCCCCAGCAAGGCAGGGACGGCTTATATGTTACATAATATTGGATCAGACTTGTGAAACAAACTAAGTATGTAACAAACGTTACATGTTGGCCGTTAAATGAATAATGAAATGCTAACACTGTGGTTTAAGGGGGTTGTGTTTGAATATATCCTTGCGAAGGACGCCCCCGGTAACGCCTATTCGGGGGAGTGTGGTGTAACAAGCCCGCGACCAGCATTTCTTCAGGCCGCATAAGCGCATCCATCTGTTACTTTGGGTAATTTAGAGCTACTCGGTAACAAAAAATGGCACATTGGCGGTGGCAACATGGCCCCGGCCGTCTCGGATATACACGAGGAGTCGATATCCGCCTGATTCTTTCGGGGCTTTGAAGAGAACTCCCGAGTCGGATTGGCTGAGGATCGCGTCCGGATGTGTCGGTGGCGTCTGCTCGAAGTCGCCGCCGGTCTTGCGATCGGTGCTCTCGGATTGAACAACCCATGTGTAATTCAATTTGTCCCCGTCCGGGTCAAGGGCCTTCGCCGTTGCCCGGTGCTCTGACCCCGCAGCCACCTTGTTTAGGTCAACGTCGGCGATCTCAATCGGATTGATAGACGGTGCGCGATTCTCTGGCCACGCACAGGTCCAGTGCCAACTCATGATATCGACCGTCTCTGTGGTGTCGCCGCCTTCCAGGATCAGGCTGTACCAGGTCGGGGTTACTTCCTGCTTGCTGCCCCAGTTAAATACATATCCGCCAAGGCATAGGTCGGGATAGCCGACGACCGAATTCATGTATGCCGTCGAGCAGAACTGCGCTTTTTGTGAGCTGGTCATCTCGATCGGCACGCCCCAGGACGTCATGCCGACCTCCCACTGACCAAGCGGTCCGAACTCCGTCGTCATGAACGGACGATCAATCCCGCCATGTGCCAACCGCTCTCCTAGCGTCATCAGCCCGCCGTAACTATTCACGCCTAAGATGTCGATGTCGGGGCAGTATTGGGTTAGATTTTCGAGTTTTGGTTCACCGATCTCAGCGATCACTGTCATGGTCGGATGATTTGGGTCAACCTGCTTCACCATCCTGGCGATGTCGTTCAAGGCTTTCCAGACAAGCGGGTTGGTCCCGTTGCCTTCCATCTCGTTGCCAAGCCCCCACATCAGCAGGGCCGGGTGATCCTTGTGTTTCTCTACAAATTCGCGGGTGGTTTCCAGCTGCGCCGCCACCGCCGCGTCGTCGCTGTAGTCAAACCCGTGCCGCTCATGTTCTAACCAGATACCGACCGTTACGGTCAGCCCAAGCTCATGCGCGCGGTCCAGCACCTCGCCCGCGTTCTCCGCGCCCCAGGTCCGGATCGAGTTTCCGCCCAGTGCTGCCAGTTTATGAAGGTGCTGGTTTCCCCCTGCGCCCTTAATAAAATAAGGCTCGCCGTTCCGCAGCAACACCCACCCTTTTTCGGTCTGCTTGACCTGAACAACCGAGCCTTTGTCCTGAGCCGCCGAACTGGGCAGGCAACAGATGCCCGAGGCGATGGCTGCGAAGGCGACGTTAAGGAAAAATCGCCTGACGCGCGGTAGCGTGGGTGTCGTGGTATGCATGTGTTGGCCAATCTCTGAGTTAAGGTCTTAAATGCGGAATAGGGTGTTGGTCACCGCGAGACCGGCTCGGCGCGGGTGCCGTCCGGCAGGATGCGAATCGGTCGGCCGGGCACCGGTCCCGTCGTGTCATGGACTTCCAGCCAGGTCGGCATTGCCTGACGAAATGGTGCGTGCTCCCCGGCCCCGGCCTCGACGCGACGCTTGAGTGCGGAGAACGCTTCGTATCCGATCTGTGACGCGTCCTGGCACACGGCCGTGAGGTTTGGGAGTACGTTGTGCCGATCATCCCCGTCGTCAAAACCGATAATCGAAAGCTCGTCGGGGATCGAGACGCCAAGCCGATGGGCCTCGTTCACCGCGCCGATCACAACCGCCGGATCAGTTATAAATAACGCCGTTGGTGGCTGTCCGCTGCTTAAGATCCTTTTAACAAGCTGCGCCCCATCCGGCCGTTGCGCCGGCATGCGAAAGACCAGTCTCGGGTCGTACTCGATTTTGGCTTCACTCAGTGCCTGTCGGTATCCCTCCAGGCGGTCCGCATGATCTGAATCTTCAATCAGACTCAGTGTGATGCCGATCCTCTTATGCCCAAGCGAAATCAAGTGCTCTACCGCCTGCTTGCTGCACGGCAATGAATCGCCATAAACATAACTCATGTCCGGCTGATCAAATCGGCTGGCGACCACGATCGCTGGGAAGCCTTCGTCCGCAATCGTCTGGCAGATATGCCGCGTCCCCGCTGTTGTGCGGAGGATCACGCCTCGTACGCCTTTGCGCATAAAAAACTGCGAGTAACTCTCCGATGGTTCTTTGTCACGCTGGGGGTTAATCACCGCAAGGTTGTAATCCGTCTCCTCCATCGCCTCGTAGATCCCGGCCAGCAGCCTGGCATCAAATGGAGAGTTCAAGGATGCCGGCCCGGTATACGCAAAGGCCAGGTACGCGGTGGAACGCTTGCCCACCGCGGAGACATACCCCAGCCGGTTTGCGGCTTTCAGCACTTTGGACCGCACCTCCGGCCCGACCGAGGCATGGCTGTTCAGCACACGCGACACCGTAGCGATCGAAACCCCGGCCTCTTTGGCAATAGCCCGTACATTTGACATGGGGTAATAATACAAAACAGGTAACAGTTAATCAACATCCGGGCCTGATCTGATTCAAGTAAATTCATTGAGCCAAATTCGATAAGTGATTATATGAGGTTTTTCGAGCTGATGTGCGTAAGGTCCGCTCTAAGATAAAGAAATATAAAATTAACTATGTCAAATAATTGCAGGCTATTTTACATAGGTAAATAAATCTGTTTGTCGTCGTCGTTGACATATGGGCGAAAGCATATCATAATGAGAAACTAAATTAGTAACAGTTAAATAAATACTGTGGTCCGACAGTTGGTATAGTCCGTCATTCTGTCGTCACGCGACATTGCTTTCATCGTTCAGTCTTTCGTTGGCAGGGCTTTCATTGTTGAGGCGACTTATCAAACACGTACTCCCGGACTTTACGGACTACCTGTCGCCGGGGGGCTGGATCATTTGTTCTCTCGCTGTTGCTAGCAGCATCGCGGTACTCGCCTGGCCTATCCCGCAACGCGACGGGCTTGAGTTCTGGCTCTTCAGCAAGCAGCTCGCCGTGCTGTATGAAGTCAAGGTGGATCAATGGAACCAGGATAAGGGAAGTGACATCTACATGTCGCTATTCAGTAATGAGTCGCTACAGCAGCGCATGCTCGCCGCGTTCCTGTCGGACACCCCCGCGGCCGACGTGATCGAGATCGAACGCAACTTCGTCCCCCAGGCATTCACAGGGCCGATCGAGGATGTCGGCTTCGTGGACCTGACGGATCGTCTTAAAGAAGAAGGTATTTACGATCAACTAAACACGCCTTCGTTCGCGCCCTGGACTTCGCGCGGGCGGATTTTCGGCCTGCCACACGACGTCCACCCGGTGATGCTTGCGTACCGGGCCGATATCTTCGAGGAGGCGGGGATCGACCTGACGCAGGTAGAGACGTGGGATGAGTTTGCCAAAGCGGTCAGGCCGTTGGTCGGCGACCGTAATGGCGACGGGATCGAAGACTATGTCATCAGCATGTGGACCGGCGGCGGTTTCCGCGACCAGCTTGAGGCGTTGCTGCTTCAGGCGGGCGGGGCCTTGTTCGATGAGCAGGACCGCATGCAGATCAACACCGAGGTCAACGCCCGCGTGCTGGCGACACTGGCCAGTTGGATGGTCGGCCCGAACCGGATCGCGGTAGACGCGCCGGAATTCGACCCCCAGGCCAATCAGATGCGTCTGGATGGCCGGGTGATTGCCGCGTTGATGCCCGACTGGCTCGGTGGCGTTTGGGAAAAGGACCTGCCTGCGTTGTCAGGCAAAATCAAGGTCATGCCCCTGCCCGCATGGGAGCCGGGGGGCCGACGCACCACCGTCTGGGGCGGTTCGATGCTGGGGATCCCAAAGACGACCAAGGATTTTGACGCCGCATGGTCGTTCGCGACCCATCTTTATCTTTCCGAAGAGTTGGCTGAGGGGCTGTACCGCGAGAACTACATCATCTCCCCGGTCAAAGCCTTCTGGGATAGTCCGTTCTATGACGAGCCGGTCGAGTTCTTCGGCGGTCAACCCGTCGGGCGTCTGTACATTGAAGTGGCGCCCGATGTGCCGCTGCGCACCAGTTCACCGTTCAACACCTACGCCAAAGACCGTGTTGTCAACGCGCTGTACCGGCTCAAGGAATACGCCGTCGATAACAAGATCTACGACCCCGATGAACTGATGGATCAGGCCCGTATCGAGCTTCAAGCCGAAGAGGACCGGGTTACCCGTCAGGTCGAGCGCAATGTTTTCCTGAGGAGTGAGCCATGAATTCAGGCTATCCCAGGTGGGCGCCCTACGTCCTGGTCGCGCCTTTCGTACTGGTGTTCGGTGTGTTTATGGCATACCCGATGCTGTACTCGGCCGTCATGGCGATGCAGCAGACCTACGGCCCAAAGGCGAGCCAGTTCATCTTCCTGGACAACTTCAAGAACCTCGCGTCCGACCCGTCGTTCTGGACGGCGGTCCGTAACACGTTTGTCTTTGCCGCCGGCTCCGTGCTGATCCAACTGCCCTTGTCGCTCGGTTTGGCGATGCTGCTGAACCAGCCGCAGGTCCGCGGGCGCATGTTCTTCCGCCTGGTGTTCTTCTCCCCTGCATTGGTGGGCACGGTCTTCATCGCGATGATGTTCGGGCTGATGTTCAACAAGCAGGGGCTGGTCAACTTCACGCTCCACGGGTTATTCTCAAGTTTCGACCCGGAGTTTCCCTGGCTGGACCAGTTCGTGATGGGTTCGCTGATTATCGCGGCCCTGTGGCAGTACATCGGATTCAACATGATCTATTTCCTGGCGGCGTTGCAGAACGTCAGCCGGGACCTGTCCGAAGCGGCGATGGTGGATGGTGCCGGGCCGATCGCCCGATTCCGAAACGTCACGATCCCCGCGATCCGGCCGGTCGCTTCTTTCGTCGTACTCTTATCACTCATCGGCAGCTTCCAGTTGTTTGAGCTGGCGTGGGTGTTGCTTAATAACAGCAGCGGCCCGAACGAGCAGGGTCTCACCGTCGTGATGTACCTGTATCAGAACGGCTTCATCTCGTTCGACCTGGGCTACGCCAGCGCGATCGGCTGGGTCCTGGCCCTGATGCTGATGGTCTTTGCGATTATCCAACACAAGATCAGCACGGCGGGGGAGAACTGACCCGATGCCTGACGTCAACAAAAAGTTCAAACCCGGATCGTTTGCTCTCTACGCAGTGCTGTACACCACGCTGACATTCTGCGCTCTGGTCACGCTGGTCCCGTTCGCGTATCTCGCCTGTGCGTCGCTTAAGCCTTTGGACATCTTTTTCGACAACCTCTTCCTGCCCAGCGGGGATGGGCTGTTCGGCGTCGGCTGGGACAAGTTGAACTTCGACCACTATGTACGCCTGTTTGCCGAAGAAGGCTTTACCCGGCCGATCCTCAACTCGGTATTCTTTGCATCCGTCACCGGCGTGTTCGCAACCTTGTTCGCCGCCACCAGCGGATACGCCTTGGCCAAGTTCAGATTCAAGGGGCGAGACAGTATCACCAATCTGGTTCTCGCGGCGCTGGTGGTCCCCGGGGCGCTGCTGCTCGCGCCGGTGTATCAACTGCTCTACTGGTTTGGTCTGCTTGACAGTTACGCCGGGCTGATCATCCCCGCGCTTGCGCCGGCGTTCGGGGTCTATCTCTTCCGGCAGGCCACGATCAACTCCGTCCCCAACGAGATGCTCGAGTCGGCACGCATCGACGGCTGCGGCGAGATCAAGATATTCTTCACCTTCGTGTTGCCACTTATCCGCCCGATGATGGGTGCGTTCCTGTTGTTGACTTTCCTTGGCTGTTGGAACAACTTCATTGGCGCGCAGATTGTTTTGCAGACGCCCGAAAAGATGCCGCTCGCGGTGGCGATCAATCAACTCAAAGGCGTGCAGGGCACGGACTATGGACTGATCATGGCGGGCACCGTTGTCTCCATCCTCCCGGTCCTTGGCTTGTTCCTGTTACTACAGAAAGAGTTCCTTTCGGGCCTGACCGCAGGGGCGGTCAAGGGCTGATGCCCGGACTTCGGCAGATGAGCAGGGTTGTGTTTTGAAGTGAGTGTGTAATATGCATGACGAGCAGAAGCCGATGACTAGTGAACCCGTAAAAAAAGCCCCGCTTAGTGTTGCCGGACGTTTTACCCGCATCGACGGCGAGTCTTATTACACGATCCGGAACTACGACCTGCTCCCGCCATTCCTGATGAGTGTTGTCAGTGATTCGGATCACTGGATGTTCATCTCCAGCAACGGTGGCCTGACCGCAGGGCGTGCCAACTCAACCAAAGCCATCTTCCCCTATGAAACAGAAGATATGCTGCACCAGTGCCATGACTTCACCGGTCCACGCACGTCTTTATGGATCACGCAAAACAACGGCGACCGCGTGCTGTGGGAGCCGTTCCGTGAGTCCGCCAAAGATAACTACGACATCAGCCGCAACCTTTACAAGAGCGAGCTTGGCAACACACTCATCTTTGAAGAAGTCAACCACGGCCTGAATCTGTCGTTCCGCTACGGGTGGTGTTACAGCGACCGCTTCGGCATCGTCCGTGACGCGGTTATCGCCAATGCCGGCGACAGCGAGATCGAAGTTCATCTGATGGATGGCCTGTTAAACCTCCTGCCCGCGGGCCTCACGCCGCAGGTCACCCAGCAACGCCACTGCCTCGCCGACGCTTACAAGCACAGTGAAGTTGATCCGCAGACAGGACTGGGGATCTACTCACTAAGCTCGATGATCCTTGACCGACCCGAGCCCGGCGAAACCCTTTACGCGACGACCGTCTGGAACACCGGCCTGCCTTCGCCGGCCGTCGTGCTCGACCCCGCGCAGTTGTCTATCTTCCGCAGCAAAGGTGAAGTGAGTTGTGAGCCCGTATTAAAGGGGCGCAAAGGCGCGTACCTTTTATCCGACAGTCTGACGCTTGCACCCGGACAAACTCATCGCTGGCAGATTGTCGCCGATGCCATGCAGACGCAGACTCAGGTCGCCGGGACACAACAGATATTACTATCCGGGGAGGGTCTGGCGGATGCGCTGACGAAAGATTGCAGGGAAGGGGGGCTTAACCTGCGTAAAAACCTGGCCAGTGCCGACGGCTTGCAACAGTCCGGCAGTGCTACGATGAACGCGCACCACCTGGCCAATGTACTCTTCAACAACATGCGCGGCGGCGTCTTCGATCATAACTACGACGTCGGACGCGATGACCTGATCGAATTTATAAGTAGTCGTAACAAGCCCGTCGCCGAACGGTGCCATAATTTCCTGAATGGATTGCCCGACACGACCTCGATCCAGGTTGTAATCGAATCGGCGCAACAGCAGAACGACGCGAACCTGATCCGTCTTTGTTACGAGTACCTGCCCATCTATTTCAGCCGCCGCCACGGCGACCCCAGCCGCCCATGGAACTTCTTCGATATACGCCTGCGCGACGAGCGGGGCAAGCATATGCTCTCGTATCAGGGCAACTGGCGCGATATCTTCCAGAACTGGGAAGCGTTGTCTATCAGCTTCCCGGGTTTTTTGCCCAGCATCATCGCCAAGTTTGTTAACGCATCCACCGCCGACGGCTACAACCCCTACCGGATCACACGCGAAAGCATCGACTGGGAAGCGGTCGAGCCCGACGACCCGTGGAGCAATATCGGCTACTGGGGTGACCACCAGATCATCTACTTGCTGAAATTCCTGGAAACGCTCGATCGCTACGACCCGCAGCGTATCCCGCAGATGCTCAAGCAGGATATATTCAGTTACGCGGACGTGCCGTACACAATCAAGCCATACGACCAGGTCCTTAACGATCCTCACGACACGATCGAGTTCGACTACAAGCGTGCCGGGCTCGTTGATCAACGAGTCAGGGAAGCCGGCTCCGACGGCCGCCTGCTGGCCGATCAGGCGGGCGGTGTGTATCACGTCAATCTGGCCGAAAAACTGCTCGTCCCCGCGCTTTCTAAACTCAGCAATCTGGTCCTCGACGGCGGCCTCTGGCTGAACACGCAGCGGCCCGAGTGGAACGACGCCAACAACGCGCTGGTCGGCAACGGCCTATCGGTGGTCACGCTTTGCTACCTTCGGAGGTACCTGAAATACCTTGCCAAAACTATGGGGGAAGCCGGCGCAGAAGAAATAAGACTATCTAAACAAGTGGCCGATTGGCTTGGTGATATCAGCAAGGCCCTGAGCGATCACGCGCACCTCATTAAGCAGGAGCGGGTCTCCGACGAGGATCGCATGTCCCTGTTGAATGCGCTGGGCACTGCGTTCGGCGACTATCGTCAGCAGCTTTACGCCTCCGGGCTCGTCGGCAAAACAACCGTGCCGCGTGGTCAGGTCGCCTCCATGATTGAATCGGCGATAGCGATGGTGGATCACAGTATCCGCGTAAACCGCCGTGATGACGGGCTGTACCATGCGTACAACCTGATGACGATATCTGCATCGCGTGACGAAGTCGGTGTCGAGCACCTTTACAAAATGCTGGAGGGGCAGGTCGCTGTTCTTAGTAGTGGTCTCCTGGATACGAAGGATGTTTTAAAGCTGCTTGAGGTAATGCGTGGCAGTGATCTGTATCGTCCCGATCAGGACAGTTACATCCTGTATCCAAACCGTGAACTTCCCGCATTCCTTGAGAAGAACGTGGTGCCAGCCGATCAGGTCGAGAAGTCTAAGCTGTTGTGCGCCATGATCCAAGCCCAGAACCACGACATTATCTCGCGTGATGCAGGCGGGAAATACCGTTTTCACAGCGCCTTCTACAACGTCAAAGAACTGTCCGCCGCACTCGATAAGCTTGATAAGCAAGCCCCGTGGCGTGACCTGGTGAAACAAGACAAAACCCGGGTGTGTGAAATATATGAAGGCGTCTTCAACCACAAATCATTCACAGGGCGGTCCGGCGGGATGTATGGTTATGAAGGGCTTGGCTGTATCTATTGGCACATGATTTCCAAGCTCTTGCTAGCCGTGCAGGAGAACTACGAGCGGGCCGTAAAGGAGGGCACAGACCCGAAGACTATCCGTGCTCTGGCGGAGGCCTACTACGATGTCCGTCACGGCCTGGGGTTCAACAAGACGCCTGCCGAGTACGGCGCGTTCCCGACCGACCCGTATTCACACACCCCGGGCTTCGCCGGCGCACGCCAGCCCGGGATGACCGGCCAGGTGAAAGAAGAAGTCATCACACGCTGGGGCGAATTGGGCGTGGCCGTGACACAAGGTGCGATCAGGTTTGCGCCAACACTGATCCGCACGAAGGAGTTCCTGCGTGTCGAGTCGCGATTCAATTATTACGATGTACATAGCAATCCAAAGACTATCGAGCTCGCCGAGGGGACGCTCGGGTTTACCTTCTGCCAGGTACCGGTGGTCTACTCGTTGTCCGAACAGCAGGCCTCGGTGACGGTCACGATGGACGATGGAGAAACGGTGGCATATCAGTGTGACACACTCCCGGCGGATGTTTCGCACGAAGTTTTTGGCCGGACGGGCAGCGTGTCGCGCATCGATGTGGTGGTGCCTGAACGAAGCATCCTGGATTGATGGCGTTTTCCGCCGCCATTTCATTTGAACGTAGTTGCCAGCCCGGTTCGGCCCGATAACTCGAACCAGCAACATATCAAGGCTTGGTAAACGAGGGTGTACTTGACGCCTCAAGTCCTTTACGGCTAATCTAACGCCCTAACAGGACACTTACTTATTACGGGCGCACGGATGCTCCGCGAACTTCACATCCTCAATCTGGCGGTTATCGAAGACGCCCGCATCGAATTCACCGGCGGGCTGAACGTTTTCACCGGCCAGACCGGCGCGGGCAAGAGCCTGGTGATCGGGGCGTTCGAGGTGTTGCTGGGGCTACGCACCGCCGGCGACATGCTCCGGGCCGGGGCCGACCAGGCGCGCGTAACCGGATTATTTGAGATACACGACCAGGATATCGCTGTGCAGATCGGTATGGTGTTGGACCAAGGGGTCGAACCGGGCGAAGAGCTCCTGGTCACACGCAAGCTGTTTTCTTCGGGCCGTTCATCGGTTTCCATCAACGGCCTGCCCGTCACCAACGCGATGGTCAAGCAGATCGGCCAGCACCTCGTCGATATCCACGGCCAGCACGATCATCAGCACCTGCTAAAGCCTTCCAATCAGCTGCGTATCCTCGATGCGTTTGCAAAGTGCATGTCAGACCGCAAACGATTCTCCGAACAGATGGCGGGTCTTCAGGGGTTAACTACAACAAGGCGCGAACTGACGACGGGCTCGGACCTGCGCCGCCAGCAGCTGGACCTTTATGAGTTTCAGGCAGACGAGATCGACGCCGCGGAACCACAGATCGGGGAATTCCCGGAGTTGCAGGCACGGAACCGCGTATTGAACAGCCTGCAACGCATCAAGCAGGACGCCGGGAGAGCGCACGCGGCGCTGTACGAGGCGGAGGGATCTGTTGCAGAACGTTTGCAGGTCATCACGCATCTGTTGCTTGAGTTGGCCGAGCTTGACCCTGATCTTGAAGCGGTGTCTGAGCAGGTCCGTTCGTCGACGCTGGCGTTACAGGAGGCGGCGTTTGAGTTGGGCCGATACGTCGATCGGTTGGAGCACGACCCCGTAGAGGCGGACGAGGTCGATCAGAGGCTTAACGTCCTGAACCGGCTGGTGAGTAAGTACGGCGACGGGCAGAAGTCGGACGACCCGCTGCTGCCCGTGGTCGCGTACCGGGAAGAGATCGGCCAGAAGATTACTGAGCTTCGTTCGATGGACAGCGACCTTGGCGGGATCGATGAACGGATCGAGGCCTGTCGGACCGCGTTGCTCATCACGGCGAGGAAGCTGACGGCGGCGCGAGAGAAGGCCGCGAAGAAAGTCGTACCGCTGGTGCAGGCGCAGTTCAAGGAACTGGGCATGGCGGAGGCGGCGTTTGATATCGTGTTTGAGCGGATGCCGCTTGAAGAAGACATCGACAGACTTCCGGGCGGGGCGGGGCTGGATTCCGTGGAGATGCTGGTGCGGACGAATCCCGGCCAGCCGATGCAGCCGCTGCGGAAGATCGCGTCCGGCGGCGAGATGTCTCGGATCATGCTGGCACTCAAATCCGTCCTGGCGGCGAGTGACCGGATCAGCGTGCTGGTCTTCGACGAGATCGACGCCAACATCGGTGGGCGGCTGGGGACTGTCATCGGAAAGAAACTGCGGGCGCTTGCGCAGCCAGCCGAGGCGGCGCGGGGCAGGAAAGCATACGGTGTTAAGCAAGAATCGTCGCATCAGGTCCTCTGCATCTCGCACCTGCCTCAGATCGCGGCATTCGCGGACAACCACCTGCGGATCACCAAGAGCGTGACGGGCACAGGTAAGTCCAAACAGACCCATACGACCGTGTCTCCGATCACCGGCAAGATACGCATCCAGGAGCTTGCCGAGATGATGGCCGGCAAAGAGGTCACCGCCACCACACGCAAGCAGGCCCGTGAATTGATCTCATCGGCCGACAGCTAAAACCAATCAGTGGGTCCCACCATGAAGCCACGCATCAGTATGGTCACCCTGGGCGTAGCCGACATCGCCAGGTCGGTCAGGTTTTATCAGGATGGTTTAGGGTTTCCCTTGAAGGATGCGACGCCCGAGGTCGCGTTCTTTTCACTCAACGGCAGCTGGCTGGGGCTGTATGGCAGGGAACCGTTGGCGGCAGACGCGGCGGTACCAGCCGAAGGCAAGGGTTTCAGTGGTGTCGCGCTTGCTCACAACGTGGCGTCGGAAAGTGAGGTCAAAGAGGTACTGACCCAAGCGGTAGCCGCGGGTGCGGTGCTGACCAAGCCCGCGCAGAAGACCGCATGGGGCGGGTATCACGGCTACTTCAAGGACCCCGATGGGCATCTGTGGGAAGTTGCGCATAACCCGTTCTTCTGGATCGGGCCAGAGGATGTATCGGCGGGCTGATCGTAGTGTGTATGGTGGTTTGCCAAACCGTTGTGTCTTTGCGACGATCTGACCATGAAATCATTGATCTACCTTGCGTGTGTATTGTGGTTGTCTGGTTGTTGCACTTCGCGATCAGACATCAATTTGATCGGTAGCGGTTCGGGGGATTCGTTGCGGGTATTGACTTACAACATCCATCACGGTGCGGGGACGGATGGGGTGTTTGATCTTGAACGGATCGCGGCGGTGGTCCGTGCGTCGGACGCGGACATGGTCGCGCTTCAGGAAGTGGATAAGGGGGTCGAGCGGACCGGCGGAATTAATCAACCGAGCGTGTTGGCCGAACTGACCGGTATGCGGGCGATCTTCGAGAAGAACATCGAATACCAGGGCGGCGAATACGGGAACGCGGTGCTGACACGTTTGCCCGTGCTTCACTATGAGAATCACAAGCTGCCACAGTCTCGACCGGGGGAGCAGCGGGGGATGCTTGAGGTGCATGTGATGCACGGCGGACAACCATTGGTATTCTTCGCGACGCATTTTGATTATCACAGCGACGATACGGAACGCCTGGCCTCGGCGGACATGCTCCGTGGGTTGGTTGAGGGTTTGGCGACCAATCGTATCGTGGTCGCTGGCGACCTGAACACGACACCGGGGAGCAAGGTGATGTCGAAGCTGAACACGTTTCTTAAGGACTCCTATACGCCCAGCGGTGGTCCGGGATACACTTTCCCCGCGGGTGAGCCCGACCGGCGGATTGATTATGTCTTGAGTCACCCGGCGTCAGGGTATCGGGTTTTGTCATGCGAGGTCATTGAAGAGGCGGTGGCGTCGGATCATCGGCCGATGGTGGTTGAGTTTGGGCGTTGAGGTGGGCATGAAACCGCGGAGAGTGCGAAGAAGATATCATCGCAGAGGCGCGGAGAGCTCAGAGGCAGGCGTGGAGAAGGTCAAGACGGGGAATGTAGACAGGATTCACAGGATAGGATTTGTAATCCGATCACGCGCGCTTTTATCTTGTCCATCCTGTCATCCTGTCTACTTCCTGTTCTTTTTCACATCAGCAATCCTCAAATTAGAGATCTGAAATCAAAACCCCACGAGGCTCCAGCGGTAACGGCAGGCACGGGCACGTCGGGACCAGGCCGGGGCCGTGTCCTGTTTGTCCGTCATCTAGCCGGGGCGTCCGCTACCAAGTCCCGTCACCGGGCGCACCTTTTGAGTACGCCTTTGCGTGGGGGCAGCCCTCGAGTCCTGGTCCTTTTAATCTTTGGATGCTCAGGGTAGCAGTCGACGCCGTCGTGGGTTGTCGGCAGGTGCCTCCGGATGTGAATCCAGGAATATGTGGCGCCTCCACTCTAGGGGGAAACGTCATGGTTGTGCGCACAATGGCGGTTTGAGGCGAGTGAATAGTCTCTCAAATGACGTGTAATTGATCAGTAAGAATTTGTGTGTGTTAAGGCAGAACAAGTAGCCGATTGGCTTAATATGTGCGCGCAAACTGCGGGATAAGCGATGTATTAAATCTCTTGGCCGCTTCGAGCAAGAGTGTCAGAACGAAGCCCCACAGCAGGCTGTTAAATGTCATCAGTACAGGTAGCATGTATTCACTACCCAGACTGGCGGTATGCTCGAACACCTGGATCATAGGGAAGCCAAATACCTTCATGACGTCTTGTCCGAAGCCCCACATGTATCCAGATGCGTGAGTATTTGCGATTATGCCACCACTCCAGAAGGTCCAGTGCAAACAGGCGATTATTAGGATTCGTGTTGTATGTCGATGAATGACAGCGGACAAATCAGGACGTCGCTTGAGTGTCTCCGTGGGATTGATGGAGTGTCCGCACTCCGGGCAGTGCGTCGATAGAGCGGCCAAACTAGCGATTGCGTCGTACCCGCAGCATGTGCAATATCCAGGACGAGGTCTAAACGGCAAGTGACTGAGTATGAAAGGCTTGGCGATGATTATTGTTGCTAGCACACATGCTCCAAGTAGACAATGAAATGTAGAATGAATTATCCAGAGCAGGCTGTTGCCGCAGAAAAGGCCCTGTTGTTGGGGCAAACTTAATACCCAGCCTGCCCAAGCATCTACCAAGGGGTCCGGGTAGGGCAGGCTGCGTGGCCACGCCGGATCGAAAATGCTCTGTATTCGATAGCAAGCCCAGAACAGGTAAGCCGACACACATACCATGGCGCACAGCGCTATGGCACGAATGTTTTCGCGTTCCATGATCTATTCCTTTGTGTGTAGCCCCGGAAAAAGAACTACTCGCTACATTCTATCAAAAGTGTTATTCGCATTACCAGTGAAATCCTACGATTGATGGGATTTCATTGAAATATTAGTGTGACTGTCAATGTGTCGATATCAGCTTTGTAGATGATACGCCACGTATTTAGAAGTAAATTATCCAGAGCACAAAAGCCGTGATCTGTATGACTACGATCCCCCAATACAGAAATTGGAACGACCGCTTCACGGTTTTGTGTCGGAGTGTTTGTTGGGCGAGGAGGGCGGCGGGGGAGCCGCCCAGGAGGGCTAGGAGGTGGAGGGTGCGTTCGGGGGTGCGGCGGTATTGTTTTCGAGCGGCGTGTTTGTCGTAGGCGTAGGTCAGGAAGGTGACGGTGTTGATAGCGGTGAGGTAGGCGAAGATGTAGGGCATTTATGATTTGTGATTGCTGATTTATGAAGTGAAGAAAGGGAGGATAACCGAGCAGGTTCCGGGATGAACTGCCTGGGGTAGATCATCGATCATAACTCACAAATCATCAATCCGAATCAGCTCAAGCCGACGGTGACCGGCACGGGCTGGGGCTTGACGACGTGGGTGGGTTGGACGGCGATATTCAGGGGGGCGCGTTTACCGTCGGGGCCCTTGGGGATGTTGTCTTCGTCGATGATGCGCTGGATGGCCATGATGGCTTCGATGAGTGTCTCGGGGCGTGGTGGGCAGCCGGGGACGTAGACATCGACGGGGACGAACTGGTCGATGCCCTGGACGACGGCGTAGGTGTCGAAGACGCCGCCGGTGGAGGCGCAGGCACCCATGGAGATGACCCACTTGGGCTCGGTCATCTGCTGGTAGATACGTTGGAGGACGGGGAGCATTTTCACGGAGACCCGGCCGGCGACGATCATCAGGTCGGCCTGGCGGGGGCTGAAACGCATGACCTCCGCGCCGAAGCGGGCCAAGTCGTAGCGGCTGCTTGCGGTGGCCATCAGTTCGATGCCGCAGCAGGCGGTGGCGAATGGGATGGGCCAGACCGCGGAGCGGCGTGACCAGTTGATGAGCTTCTGGATCTGCGTGGTGATGACGTTATCGGTGGGTAATGCGGATTCGATGCCCATGGGGTTAGGGTCCGGGGTACGGGGATCAGGGTTCGGGGTCGAACATTTTATCGGCAAACACAGGGGGCTGTAATTACGCCTGCGGTCAAATCTTAGGCGAAAGGTGGGGCTGAGTAAACGGACCTTGGCTAGAAAGGGGTGGATGGGTCCAGCGGGCGGGTGTGGGTGGCCGATATTCCGGTTCATGGGACAGGGAAATCAGACAGGTCGGCCGGGGCAGGCGGTGACTGGCTCGGGGGCGGTTGGCCCGGGGGTAACTGGCCCGGGGGTGACGCGGCTGGTGGTGTTCAGCGATGATTATGGGCGTCACCCGTCCAGCAGCCAGCACCTGATCCGGGAATTGTTGAAGCAAAACCGGGGAAACTGGGGGAGCTGGGATAGTGAAATTTATCGTGTGACGTGGGTGAATACGGTGGGGATGCGTACGCCGGAGTTGAGTCGGGAGGATTTTGTGAGAGCGGTGGGGAAGGTGCGGGACTGGGTGGGGGGTGATGTGAGATCCGTGAAGACCCCGGCCAAGGCCGCGGCGGCCATGACCGGGCTTGGGGGGGATGGGGGTGT
>JAJDCW010000017.1 GCA_029260635.1 Phycisphaeraceae bacterium
ACCGGACCGATCGCGTTGGCACGCACCGAGGCCGAACCCGAGAAAACGGGAAGCAAGCCGGGAACAACCCCCGAAACAAACACGGCTGAGGTCAGCAACTCAGCACTCAGTGCGATCTTCGATTCGCCCGGCCCTAAAGACAAGGCCTTGGCTGGCGGCATCAAGACACCGCCCTCCACCACGACATCAACCAAAGCTGACACCAGCAGCACCACGAACACGAAGACCCAAGCCACCTACACCATCCGGCCGGGCGATACTTTTTCATCTATCGCCAAGGGTGTTTATGGCGATGAGGGCCGCTGGGTCGATATCGCCCAGGCCAACAGCCTGGTTGATCCCACGCGTCTGAAAGTCGGGCAGGTCCTGCGTCTGCCAGGTGAGAAGCCGCTGCTCTCCATTGAAGAATCCTCACCCCCGGGTCCCGGCGGAATCGAGACCTACACCATCCGAGCCGGCGACAGCCTCTCCACCGTCGCGCAGAAATACTACAACGACCCGACCCTCTGGCGGATCATCTACAACTTCAACCGCGACAAGATCGGCGACAACCCCAACGCCATCCAGGCGGGTATGACGGTTAAAGTTCCACCCCAGTTAACCGGTGCGCAATAAGCAATCGCCAACCGCGAAATAGCTGCCCGACGGTTTTCCACAATCTACCCATACCGGCCATTTATTTCTGGACCGGACCGGATCCTGTCGTATAATTGAGCCATAAAGTGAAGACCCGCTCGACTCCTTGAGCCGCCCATTTTAAGTGCGGTAGATTTGCTCGAACCTTTATGAACCCCAAGGGAGCGGCGACCGGGCACGATGGCCAAGCCTCCTACGAGTGGAAGGCCGGGATGATTCGGCGACGCACCCACCTAAAATTGGGGTTCGAGCAAGTTCCGCACCGGCTCAGCCCGGACCGGGCAGGTACGCTTTCTGACGGCTCGTCCTTTCGACGGGCCGTTTTTTTCTCCCCATCGAAACCCGCGTACCCACTCATCAAAACACCTAATACAGCTACTTTCCGCCCAAAGCTGCGGGCACCAGTTACGGTGGATATAGTGTGTCTATGAGCGAGAACAAACCCGCACATCCCACCGAAGAAGACGGCAAGCTGATCGACGGATTAGTTGAAGAATTAGTCGGCGGCCTGGGTCCCGACGACCAGTTGCAACACATCAATAAGGCCTTTCTCCCCAAGCGTGCCCGGGTCATCGAAGGCATCGAGTTATTACGCCAGGTTGTCTTCCCCGGCTTCTTCGATGAAGAGCGCGTCACGCCTGACAACGCGCGCGACCACATCCGCGAACTGCTGGCGAGCATCCATGCCCTGTTCTACGACCAGGTCCTCCAGGGTTTGTGCTACGAGCGCAACGTCACCCGCGACCAGGCCGAGCACGAGGGTGATGAAGGCTGCACCAGCAAGGCCCGTGAGCTGACCGGCCAGTTCCTCAAGACCATCCCCGAACTCCGGCGCAAGCTGGCGCTGGACGTCAAGGCCGCGTTTGATGGCGACCCCGCCGCCGTCTCCACTGACGAGGCGATCTTCAGCTACCCCGGCATCGACGCCATCTTCATCCAGCGCGCCGCACACGAGTTGTACAAGCTCCGCGTACCCCTGATCCCTCGGATCATGACCGAGTACGCCCACAGCGAGACCGGTATCGACATCCACCCCGGCGCGATCATCGGCAGCTCATTCTTCATCGATCACGGCACGGGCGTCGTCGTCGGTGAGACCACGACCATCGGCAACAATGTCAAGGTCTACCAGGGCGTCACCCTCGGCGCATTGTCCACCAAGGGCGGCCAGGACTGGCGCGGCATGAAACGGCACCCAACAATTGAAGACAACGTCACCATCTACCCCAACGCGACCATCCTCGGCGGGGAAACCGTCGTCGGCGAGGGCTGCGTGGTCAACGGCGGTGCCTTCCTGACCCACAGCGTCGAGCCCGGCCACACAGTCCGCATCGACCACCCGCAACTGCAGTTAAAGGCCCAGCGATCCCGGAAAGACAAAAAAACGACCCACAACAACTAAGTCGTTCTGCGTGCCTATGATCCGTTAGTCAGCCCTCTACGCCCCGATCAGCCAGCCAGACCCTTGATTATCGATTTCGCCAAACCCGTGCCCCTTTTCCCGCTGAACGCCTGCGTGCTGCTGCCGCACGCCACCGCGCCGTTACACATCTTCGAGGACCGGTACCGGAAGATGGTCCACGGGGCCCTGGACACCTCCGGCCTGATCGCGATGGCGACGTTCGAGGGCGAGACATGGCGGACCCACTACGAGGGTGCCCCGCCGATCAAACCCTGCGTCTGTGTCGGCTACATCGCGCGGCATGAGCGGCTCAAGGACGGGCGATACAACATCCTGCTGCAAGGGCTCTGCCGGGCCCGGGTCGTGAGCGAATTCGTCCCAACACCCTACCGGACCGCCATCCTCGACCCGTTTGAGAACGACCCACCCCAGGACGTGGACCTGGAGCCCTGCCGTGACCAGATCGAGAAGCTCTTCAAAGACCCGCTGCTCCGCCAGTGGACCCAGATCGGCGCGGTCAGGAATCTGCTGAGCAAGGAGATCCCCACCGCCGCCATGCTGGACCTGTCGGTGATGGCGTTGTGCCGATGTTCCCGGGATCGCTACGAGATGCTCGCCGAGCCCTGCCCCTGCGAGCGGGCCGAGTGGCTTAAGAAGATGCTGATGCGGACGCGTGACACCCTGGGCAGGGCGCAACGCCAAGGTGCCTGTGTCAGCGACGACGGCGTCGCCTTGAACTGATTCTGTAAACGAGGGGCGAGATACAATAACTACTCACATGAACACCCGAAACGATAACCAGCAAGGCGGCACCGCGCTGATCGTTGGCTGCGGGTATCTCGGTACACGCCTGGCCCAGGCGCTCATCGCACAGCGTTCAACTATCTTCGGCACCACCCGCAGCGAACAGAAAGCCAAACATCTCGCCGCGCTCGGCATCCGTCCCCTGCTGCTCTCCGTCACCGAACCGCTGACCTATGCGTCGCTGAGCCGAGCACTCCAAGCCCACCCTCTGGACGTGTATTACATGATCCCCCCCGGGCGACTCGATGGCTCGCCTTCCACCCGGCAGACCGTGCTCGGCGGCACCGCACACATGGTCAGGGCCCTGAAACACGCGCAGGTCCGCCGCGCCATCCTCGTCTCATCCACCGCTGTTTACGGCCAGACCAACGGCCAACGCATCGATGCCGACACCCCCGCTGAACCGAATGGTGAACGGGCCGAACTTATGCTTCAAGGCGAGCAGCTCTGGCTCCATGCGGGTCAAGGGTTTCACGTTCTCCGTCTCGCGGGCATCTACGGCCCCGGACGTGTCATCGGCCTCAAAGCGGTCCGTGAACAGGCACCACTGATCGGCGACCCCGAAGCTCTACTGAATCTGATCCACGTAGACGATGCCGTATCGCTGCTGCTGGCCATCACACACAGCGAGTCCGCCAGCCCTATCGAATTGGGCTGTGACGGCCACCCCACCCCACGGATCGAATACTACACCCGCCTCGCGGAGCTTCTAAACGTCGCGCCCCCGGTAACGATGGACGCCCAGATGGCCGCGATCCACCTCGGGCTCAACCCTGAACGTCTCTCACGCTCGTCTTCCAAGGCTCTGGACAACCGCATCACCCGTCAACGCACCGGCTGGGAGCCGGCCTACCCCGGCTTCCGTGCGGGCCTCCGCGCACTTCTGAACCCCGGCATCACCGCCCCACCAGAGCCTTCCGGTCGGACCTGCTAAACTTTCAGTACATGACCGAGCAAGAGTTATCTAACCCACCCACTGACCCGGACACTCACACCGATGATCCGCTGCTGGACGACCTGACGCCGCCACAGCGCGAAGCGGTCACCCACGTTGACGGCCCGATGCTCGTCATCGCCGGGCCCGGCTCAGGGAAGACCCGAGTCATCACCCGCCGGGTCGCGCACCTGGTCACACGTGTCGGCATCCCCCCATGGCAGGTGCTGGCGATCACGTTTACCAATAAAGCCGCCGGGGAGATGCACCAGCGGACCGCCGAGCTGGTCACCGAGCGCCAAGCCCGGGCGCTGACCGTCTGCACGTTCCACAGCCTCTGCGCCCGCATCCTCCGACAGTACGCCGAACGGTTGGGCTTACCCCCCGGCTACTCGATCTACGACACCTCCGACCAGAAGCGTGCAATCAAACAGGCGCTCAACGACCTGGAGATCAACACCAAGAACTTCCCGCCCGGCGGCGTGCTCAGCTCGATCAGCAACGCCAAGAACGAGCTGATCGATGCCGAGGCCTACGCGGAGCTGGCTGGCGACTTCTACAGCCGGACCATCGCCAAGATCTACACCAAGTACACCCAGATCCTCGACCGCAACAACGCGCTGGATTTCGATGACCTGCTGCTCAAGACCGTGAGCCTGCTCCGCGAACACCCGGACGTGCTCAAGGAACTCCAGGACCGGTACCAGTACGTCATGATCGACGAGTACCAGGACACCAACCACGCCCAGTTCATGATCGCCAACGCGCTGGCCGGCCGACACAAAAATCTCTGCGCCACCGGCGACCCCGACCAGTCCATCTACGGCTGGCGCGGCGCGAACATCAAAAACATCCTGGATTTCGAGTCCCACAACCCCGACGCCAAGGTCGTCAGGCTCGAGCAGAACTACCGCTCGACCAAATGCATCCTCGCGCTCGCCGACGCGCTGATCAAGAATAACGCCAAACGTAAACACAAAGACCTCTGGACCGACAACGACAGGGGCGAACCCGTTCAGACCGTCACCTGTCGGGACGAGCGTCACGAAGCCAACTGGGTCGTCGAAGAGTTCCGACGCCTCCACGACGACGATAACCTGCCTTGGGGCCAGATGGCGGTGTTCTACCGGATCAACAGCCTTAGCCGGGTGATGGAAGATGCGCTCCGTGATGCCGGTATTCCGTATCAGATCGCGCGCGGCACCGCCTTCTACGAGCGCGCCGAGATCAAGAACGCGGTCGCATACCTGCGTTGCGTCGTCAACCCGGCCGACGAGGTCAGCCTGATGCGCATCATCAACACCCCGACGCGCGGCATCAGCGACAAGACCGTCAAGGCCATGCAGGCCTACGCGCTGGCGAACAACGTCCAGATCGACACCCTGCTGGGCGACCCGCTGAAACTCACCGTCGTCAACACCCGCGCCCAGACCGCCCTGGCGAAGTTCGGCAAGCTGCTGGACACATGGCGTCACGCCGCCGGGTTCGGCACGGAAGAAACCACCGTCGTAGACGATCCCATCACGTCGCTGTCGCTGCGAGGCTTTGTTGAAGACATGCTGCGTCAGTCCGGCCTGGAAGACGCCTGCCGCAACGACAAGTCCGACCCCGACCACGAACGCCTCGCCAACCTTGGCGAGCTGGTCAGCAGCGCCCAGCAGTTCGAGCAGGACTTCGAGCTGGAACTTGAGCTGGACGGCGGTGACCACACGCCGTCCCTAAGCGAGAAACTCCTGGCCTTCCTCGAACGCATCAGTCTGGTCAGCGACGTCGACGCGGTGGACCCGGACCAGGGCGCGGTCACGCTGATGACGCTGCACGCCGCCAAGGGGCTGGAATACCCGACGGTCGCCATGATCGGCGTCGAGGACGGGCTGCTGCCGCACGAACGCGCTAACGCAGACCAGCAGGAGCTTGAAGAGGAACGCAGGCTCTGCTTCGTCGGCGTCACCCGCGCGATGAAGAAGCTCTACCTCACCCACGCCCGGTACCGCACGGTCTTCGGCCAATCCAACGTCACGATCCCCAGCCGCTTCTTCCGCGAGATGCCCGAAGACTGCATCACCGAAATCGACGCCTGCGATGACGACACCGGTGAGTTGGCCGACAGCCTCAGCCAACGCTCGCTCGCCGGACGTGAAGCCATGCTGTATCCGTCCGGCTCACTGGTCCGACACCCACAGTTCGGCCTAGGCCGGGTCATCGACATCCACCCCACCGGCTCACACACCCGCGCCCGCATCGCCTTCAACACCAGCGGGACCAAAACACTCATCCTCCAATACGCAAGGCTGGAGCGCGTCGAGTAACGCTCACCCCCGTTTAACGAGGGAGCTTGCTCCCGTTCTGTCGAGTAAACTCGCCCGCTAAACGTAAACCATCATGCCCCACACCCGCATCAAAATCTGTGGCATCCGCGAAGCCGACCACGCCCGTGTCGCCATCGAGTCCGGCGCGGACTACCTCGGCCTGAACTTTATCGAAGGCTCGCCTCGCCAACTTCAGATCGCCGAAGCACGTACCCTCGTCGCCGAGATATGCCTGATCTCGCAGACGGTTGAACCGGTCGCCCTGTTCGCCAATCAACCCATCGAGTTCATCCGCGAAGCTTTGGACAACGCCGACTTCCGCATCATCCAGCTTCACGGCGACGAGGACCGCGCATTCGTCGAATCTCTCGATGACGTCAAGGTTTTCAAAGCCGTCCCCTTCGATCTTGAAAAGATCGACGCCTGGCGCAATGCCCCTGGCAATGTCGCTGCCCTGCTCATTGACGCCCCGACCCACCCCGGTGAACTCACCGGCGGTACCGGCCGAGCCTTCGACTGGGACGCGCTGGCTAAGCTCGATCGCACCGGTCTGCCCCCTATCGTGGTCGCCGGCGGACTGACCCCCGACAACGTCGCACAAGCCGTCCGTACCACCCAGCCCTCCGCCGTGGATACCTCCTCAGGCGTCGAGTCGTCCCGCGGTGTCAAAGACCCCGAACTCATCCGTGCCTTCTGTGATGCGGTACACTCTGCCGATTCTGACTAGCACCTAGACTCTATACGCAGACCCCACTCATGAAACGTGTCCTCTCAGGCCTCCAACCCTCCGGGCAGCTGCACATCGGCAACTACGCCGGGGCCATCAAGCAATTCGTCGACAGGCAGGCCGACCACGAGATGTTTGTCTTCGTCGCCTCGTACCACGCCCTGACTTCGACGCGCGACCCCGAAGAGCTGCGCAGGAATATCCGCCAGGTGGTCACCGACTACCTCGCCTTCGGCCTGGACCCCGCCGCGCACCCCAACACCCACATCTATCTCCAGCAAGACGTCCCGCAAGTCACCGAACTGGCATGGATCCTGTCTTGCATCTGCCCCAAGAGCCAGATGGACAAGGCGACAACTTACAAAGACAAGGTCGCACGCGGGCTCAGCGCGTCTGTCGGGCTATACACGTACCCCATCCTCCAGGCCGCCGACATCCTCAGCGTCAACCCCGACCTCGTCCCCGTCGGCAAAGACCAGGTCCAGCACATCGAGATCACACGCGACCTCGCACAGAAATTCAACAACGCCTACGGCGACGTCTTCAAGATCCCCGCCCACAAGCTCCGTGACGATGCTGAAGTCCTGCCCGGCGTCGACGGCCAGAAGATGAGCAAGTCCTACGGCAACGACATCGACCCCTTCATGCCCGAGAAGCCGCTGCGCAAACGCATCATGAAGATCACCACCGACTCGACCCCGGTCGAGGAAGCCAAGGAC
>JAJDCW010000018.1 GCA_029260635.1 Phycisphaeraceae bacterium
CGCGTTCGTAGACCTGGTTCAACGCGCTGGCGCCCATGCACGAGAGGCCCGCGCCGAGAAGGGCGGCGATCATGGTCAGCCAGTCCCAGCCCTGTACCCGGCCGCCGAACATGAAGCCGACCCAGACCGTCACCAGGACCATCAGCATGATCCGTGGCTTGGCGAGCGTGACGTAGCTTCGGAATAAGGATGGGGCTTCAAGTGCTTCGACTGCCGCTTCGACTGCGACAGCCTCGGCACCTGATGCGGTGTCTGCGGTAGGGCGTTTGGGTTCGGTGGCGGTTGCCTGATTCATCGATTACTCGCCTGTGGCCTATCGGCCTTTCCCAGCCAATGTCCGCACCCAGTGTACACGGATCAACACCAGCGTCGACACGCCCAGCAGGGCTGCCCCCATCGCCTGATGGCTCGACGCGACGTGCGGGCTCTCCTTGGACCAGATCACGCTCATCCCCAGCAGGACCTGCAACACAAACAGGATCGACCCGACCGCCGCAGGCCCGCGAAGTCCCGGGACCACTTTGTAATACCGCATCAGCAGGTGGATCAGCCCGAACCCGACCACGGGGAGGATGACCATGCCCATGACCCGGTGCAGGTACTGGTTATGGATCAGCCCGACCGAGGGGGGCGTTGCCGGGACGCGGCGGGTCTTGTCCAGCAGACCAGGCGTGGTCTCGCTCTTGACCGCATCCATGGGTAAGGCGGGTTCCTTTTCGTACACCCACCACTCGCCGCCGCCCAGTTCGTAGAACTTCTCCGCGATCACGGCCTCATCGGAGGGCGGGAAGAACCCGCCGTAGACCGCCGGGGCGTCGGGGATGGCCGAGGCGGAGTTGGTGTGGCGGACGACGGCACCGATGGTTAGCTGCATGACCAGCAGGATGACGAACACCCAGCATAGCGCGTAGACCGCGCCGGAAATCACTCGACCGTCCGTGTCGCCCACCGCTGCTTTGATCTTCTCGCGATACCGACCCAGGCACGCCGCCAGCCAGATGACGAGCATAAATAACAATTGGCCCTGCACGCCGTGCAGCACCGCGAGCCCGACCGATTTTTCGGTGACCCGCAGCCCGCCCATGATGCCCTGGTAGATGTAGGCCGCGAGCACCACATAAGCCAGCAACGCGACACCGCTGCGCCAGCCGGACGCACGCGCCGCCGCGACCACCGTCCCGATGCAGATCAGCCCGGCGACCTGCCCGGTGAGCCGGTGGTTGTGCTCGAGCATGACGGCGAGGTCCGCCCATACCTTCGCCGGCAGGAAGATCCAGTTCCCGAAACTGCCGGGCCAGTCCGGTACCGCCAGCCCGGCGTTGTAGCTGGTCACCAGCCCGCCGGTCCCGATCAGCAGGAACGTCGCCAGCGTCAGCAACTCGCCAAGACGCCGGGTCCACGGGCGCGGATCGACCTGTGAAACTGGGTGAGTCTGCGACTGAGCAGGACTGGATTCTTCGTCGTGAGCGGGCATCAAGTCGGCTCCGGTCGTCCCCCAGCGTGGCATCGGGGGTTGGGTTCATTGGCGGGGAGCGGATTATAGAGGCCTTCGTCTGGTTTTTCTTACTTGAACCTCAGCCGATTGCCGATATACTGTTCTACTGATGAAATCAGCAGCCGCCATTATTATTGGGATCGCGATTATCTCCCCACGGTAGGGCTGCTGCTTTCTGATTCCTTTATGAGTAAGACACCAGGCCCTGCCCAACCGGCGGGGTTTTTTGTTACCCGCCTTCACCCGACACCGACTCCCGGAAACCCGAGACGAACGAGACTGAGACCAAGACCATGAACACACCCACCGCCACCAAACGACGCGTCGAGATCTACGACACTACCCTCCGTGATGGCACGCAGGGGGAGGGCGTTAACCTCTCGCTCGTGGATAAGATCAAGATCACCCAACTGCTGGACTCCGTCGGTATCGACTACGTCGAGGGCGGGTACCCCTTGTCCAACCCCAAGGACGAGGCCTACTTCCAGGAGGTCCGCAAACTCGACCTGAAGCACACCAAGGTCTGTGCGTTTGGCATGACCCGACGCAAAGACATCGACTGCAAGGACGACGTGGGTATGCAGGCGCTGGTCGGGGCCGGCGCCCCGGTCATCACCATCGTGGGCAAGACCTGGGACCTGCACGTGGACGAGGTCCTGCGCATCAGCCGTGAAGAAAACCTGGCGATGATCACGGATTCCCTTGCCTTCTGCTTGCAAGGCCCCGACACCGAAGAGGTCTTCTACGACGCGGAGCATTTTTTCGATGGCTACCGCGCCAACCCCGAGTACGCGCTGGAGACACTCAAGGCCGCGCTCAAGGGCGGCGCGACCCGGCTGGTGCTCTGCGACACCAACGGCGGCTCCATGCCCGGGTGGATCAGTGAAACCATGACAAATCTTTATCGCGACCTCGGCTCGGATGTGAAACTCGCGATCCATACCCATAACGACGCCGGGCTCGCGGTCGCCAACAGCCTCGCGGCCGTGGAAGTCGGTGCGGTCCAGGTGCAGGGCACGATCAACGGCATCGGCGAGCGCTGCGGCAATGTCGACCTCACCACCGTCATCGCCAACCTCCGGCTCAAACTCGGCTACGACTGCCTGACCGGCGAAAACCTCGACGGGCTCACCAAGCTTTCCCGCGCCGTCTACGAACGGGCGAACCTGAGCCTGTCGTCCTGCCAGCCCTATGTCGGTACGTCCGCCTTCGCACACAAGGGCGGGATGCACGTCCACGCCGTCCAGCGCATCGCGCACTCCTACGAACACGTCGAGCCTTCACTGGTCGGGAACGAACGACGCATCCTGGTCTCCGAGCTGTCCGGCGCGAGCAACATCTCCGCCACGCTCGGCGAGAAGTTCTCCATCAAAGACGACAAAGAACTGCAGCGCAAGGTCCTCCTGCGTGTGCAGGACCTCGAACACCAGGGCTACCACTTCGAGGCCGCCCAGGCCAGCTTCGAGCTGCTGCTCTACGACGCGATGGGCAAGCTGCCTGATTTCTGGGAACTGGACCACTACCGCTGCGTCATCCTCCGTCGTCACGACGAGGCCCCGACCACCGAGGCCACCGTCAAGCTGCGCACCAACGGTCACACCGAGCACCGAGTCGCCGAGGGTGACGGCCCGGTGAACGCCTTGGACGGCGCGCTGCGTAAAGCATTGAAGGACCACTTCCCGCAGATCAACGATGTCCACCTGACGGACTACAAGGTACGCGTCGTCAACCCGACCGCCGAGTCGGCGGCGAAGGTCCGCGTGATCGCCGAGTTCGCCGTCCGCGACAACAAAGACGACAACGACGTCACGCGGTACATCACGACGATCGGCGTCAACGAGAACATCGTCGACGCAAGCTGGCAGGCAATCGCCGACGCCTTCCGCTACCACCTGGTCGAGACGACCGCGCCGGTGAGCGTGTGAGTATGTTGTAGGTTATTTATAGCAGTGGGGCCGCGGCCGCATGCGGCTTAGCGCTCCCCCTACGCCGCGATCCAGCACGAAGGACTTGCGCATGGCTCACACGCCGCGTCTATCAGCCGACCGATTTTGACGCTCAACTCTACATTAAGATCGACGAACTCAACCCCGTAGACGTGCCGGTGAAACCCTACGCACTCCCGGTGCTGTACCCGCACGCGTACCGCTGCGCTGAGGTTGTCGCACTGAAGATCGATCTCCAACTCTTCCCCGATCTCTACGAGCCTGGAACTCTTGCGGAATATCTTCATCCCACCACCGGACAGGTCAAATACATCGCCGAACAGGCTCGTGGCGTGCTTATTCCGGAGCCTGGGGAAATTCCGCTTCTCGGGCTGTTTATTGGGGTGCTGATTGGCCATATTCCCCGGATCGGCGTTCGCCCCCCCTAAGCTTGACCCATAACCACGCCCCGCCTGTCATACACTCGGGCTTGTAACGGTTATGCAGATCGCCGCAGCTATGGGATTCGTTTTGTGCCGGGCACTCAACCCCGCCGGCGGAGCAAGGCACTCGCCGTCACACCGAGCAGCACGGCCGTCCCCGGCTCGGGGACGCTGGCGGTCGCGCTTGGTGGCGTCCCCGCGTTCCAGTTGCCCAGGACCTCGTTGAGGTCATCGATGCCCACGAAGCCGTCGCCGTTGCCCGCGATATCGCCGTGGATGTCGCTGCCCAGCAAGACTGTCTTGTTCCAGTTGCCCAGGATGATGTTCAGGTCGTTGATCCCGACGAAGCCGTCACCGTCGATATCGCCGGGCAGCCCGATGTTGTATACGACGTTAAGGTACTGATCGATCGACACATCAAATAGCTGCTGCACGTTGCCGTCCGGCCAGACGATACGCAGGGTGTCGATCAGCGTGGCATCCCCGAGCCCAAAGTGGACGGGCAGGTCGCTCTGGTTGAACGTGCCCGCATTGGTATTCGCCTCCCGGCGGAGCGTGCGTTCCTGGGCGGTGCCCTCGTTGATCGTGGCGTAGATCGAAGCGCCGAGGCCGGTGGTGTTGTCGCTCGTGCCGTCCAGTTCTACGAACAGCCAGTGGTTGCCGTTGGTCGATGCGTTGCTCATGAAGGCCCGTTCGTCTGAGCCGCTGTCGGTCGTGCCGATCAAATCCATGTCGCCGTCGCGGTCGATGTCCGCCCAGGGACTGTCGTAGGAACCCTTGTTGGTTTCATCTAAACCCTCGGCCACGGTGACGTCGGTGAACTCCCAGTTACCATCGTTGCGGTAGAGCTTGCGTGCCTGGTTGTTCCCGGAGCGAGTCCGGTGGTCGTGGAAGAACAGGTCTAGGTCGCCGTCGTTGTCGTAGTCGACCGCTTTCGCGCCGTTGAGGTCGCCAGCCGTGTCGCTAAGCAGGGCGTGCCCGGTGATCGTGTCCACGTCGGTGAACTGGTTGCCGCCGTCGTTGCGGAAGATCTTGCTGGCTTCGCCGTCGGCGCCGGTCATGTAGAGGTCCAGGTCACCGTCGTCGTCGAAGTCAAAAAACTCGGTGCCGTAGCTGTTTGGTGTGAACTGTGTGCCGTTGGTGTCGGTGATGTCGATGAAACTCAGCGTGCCGGTCTGGGCCAATTGGTTCTCGTAGAAGATATTGCGAATGTTGTTGGCGATGCCGATGCAGGTGGAGATATAGATATCCAGGTCGCCGTCGCCGTCGGAATCGCCTATCGCCATGCCGTAAGCTTTTTGGCCAGCGTAGGCAGTCCCGTCGTCAATCTGGAACCCGACCGAGGCGCCGACAGGGTCGAAGGTGCCGCCAGCGTTTTGCAGGTATATTTCGTGCTTCTCGGGTCCTTCCATGCCAATAATCAGGTCCAGCCTGTTGTCATTGTTGATGTCGGCCCAGGCGACGTTCTGGTGGAAGCCCGGGTCGTCCAGCCCGGTCGCGTTGCTCTGGTTGGAGAAGCCGGACACGCCGTCGTTCCGCAAGACATCCCCGGTCGCGCCGATGTTGGATTGCCCGACGAAGATGTCGACGTTCCCGTCTCCGTTGTAGTCGCCCCAGGCGGCGCTCCAGGACGGGCCGAGCCCACTGGGAAGATCGCCTGAGATGTTGGTGTAGTTCATCGTGCCGGTGCCGATGAGGTTGTTCCGGTAGAGCTGTTGGGACCCGGATGCGCCCTGGAACATCATGTCCAGGTCGCCGTCGTTGTCGATGTCACCGAACGACGCGCTACGGGAGTTGTGATTGATCCCGCCCAATACGGTCGCGCCCTGGTCGGAGAAGGTTTGCGCGGCGGACTGGGTCGTGGCCAGCAACGCGACAACACAGACAGGCAGAAGTGTATGGATAACAGATTTCATGGATCGATCTCCCGAAGATTAATTGCGAACAACAGGGGGTTCACGTCACCGGCATCATATAGTACAGCCCGGAGTCAAATCTCGGATCGCCCGAGTGGCCCTCAGCAAGACCCACAGATTGTAACACACACCCACCCGATATTGGCGGTTTGGCATCGCCTTTGTCTTGAAAACACAGAATTATAGCTCGTGGCTGGGAATATACAGGTCATAAGTCTTCCCAGATTACCGGCACAGGGAATCCGGCTCGCCGGTCACTTCAAGCGTTGTACCTGCTTGTACCGGAAGCAGCCCACCTCGTGGTCGTTGACCATCCCCACCGCCTGCATCAGGGCGTAGCAGATCGTCGACCCGACAAACTTGAAGCCGCGCTTCTTGAGGTCCTTGCTCATCGCGTCGGACTCGGGCGTGGTCGCCGGAATATATTTCAGGCTTTTGAATTTGTTGACAATCGGCTTACCGCCGACGAATTGCCAGAGGTAGGCGTCGAAGCTGCCGAACTCATCAACTACTTTAAGAAATGCCTTGGCGTTGCCGATCGACGCCGCCACCTTCAGGCGGTTCCGCACGATGCCCGGGTCGGCCAGCAGCTTGTCGACCTTCCGCTGGGTGTAGCGGGCGATCTTGGCCGCGTCGAAGTGGTCGTAGACCTTGCGGTAGTGGTCCCGCTTCTTGAGGATCGTGTCCCAACTGAGCCCGGCCTGCGCCCCCTCAAGGATCAGGAACTCAAACAGCAGCCGGTCGTCATGCACCGGCACTCCCCACTCCGTGTCGTGGTAGTCGTGCTGGTGTTCTTTCGAGGCCCATTGGCAGCGGTGGACGGACTTGCTCTTCGCCATAGCCGAACATACTAACGGACCGCACTTAGAAACTTAAGCACCGCCTTGCCCCGGTCGCTGACCTCGTGTTGCTGAGCCGGCCCGGGCTGACGTTTATGGATCAACCCCGCCCGATGCAGACGCCGGACGTGGTCTGCGGTTGTCTGGTAATTGCTCCGCACGCGTCGGCTGATCTCCGAAACCGACACCCCGGGCTCCTGAACCAGAAGTCGAATGATGGCGATCCGCTTGTGGTTGGAAAACCCACGCACCACCTGCTCCAGTTGTCTGTCCGATTTCATAAGTGTCCTCTCAAAAACACAACCCACCCAACTCACCAACAACACCAGTATCCTCACCCCAACCACCCCTAATCCCCTCCGATTCTACAAAGGCTTTTCTAGAAAAGCCATAACGATAAACTCATCTTTATATAGCCGGGGTCTCGATGTCGGCGTGATCTTCTTGTGATCTCTTCGTGGTCGCGTTGCGATCTTGGGGAGGAGTTCAGGGGTGGGCTTTGTCAGGTCAGCAGTGGATGGGTATCCTGCCGCGACTATGAGCATACTCGTTGATAAGAATACCAAGCTGATCTGTCAGGGCATCACCGGTACCGCGGGGGCCTTCCACACCAAGGGCTGCCTTGATTACGGCACCCAGGTCGTCGGCGGGGTGACCCCCGGTAAAGGCGGCCAGAAGGACGATAACGGCCTGCCGATCTTCAATACCGTGCAGGAAGCGGTCGTGGCGACCGGTGCCAACGCGACCATGATCTTCGTGCCCCCACCGTTCGCCGCTGACGCGATATTGGAAGCGGCCGATGCGGGGATCGCCATGATCGTCTGCATCACCGAGGGCGTCCCCGTCCAGGACATGATGAAGGTCAAAAAAATGCTGGCCCAACCGAAGTTCGGCGGGATCCGGCTGATCGGCCCAAACTGCCCCGGCATCATCACCCCCGGCAAGCCTGGGGAAGGCTGCAAGATAGGGATCATGCCCGGGTACATCCACGTCCCCGCCGGCGAGGGCAAGAGCGGCAAGAACGTCGGCATCATCAGCCGGTCCGGCACGCTGACCTACGAAGCCGTCTGGCAGGCCGCCAACCACGGACTCGGGCAGACCACCTGCATCGGCATCGGCGGCGACCCCGTGCGCGGCATGGACTTCATCGATTGCCTG
The DNA here is from genome assembly GCA_029260635.1 of Phycisphaeraceae bacterium. GTDB lineage: Bacteria > Planctomycetota > Phycisphaerae > Phycisphaerales > Phycisphaeraceae > JAJRRS01. Next base: position 7,777 of record JAJDCW010000018.1, read on the forward strand.
GAACTATTTAATGATGACGACGATACCGACGGGATCATCATGATCGGCGAGATCGGCGGTAGCGACGAAGAGAAGGCCGCCGCCTACATCAAAGCCAACGTTAAGAAACCCGTCGCCAGCTTCATCGCGGGTCGCACCGCGCCCCCCGGCCGACGGATGGGTCACGCTGGCGCTATTATCTCCGGCGGCGAAGGCGGTGCGGACTCCAAGATCGCCGCATTGAAAGACGCCGGCTGCCACATCGCCGAGTCCCCGGCGGACCTGGGCAGCACGATCGCGAAAGCGCTTGGGGTGTGACAGATATTCTCACTTGTCACTTACGTCGCCGGTCAGTGATAGACGAAACATGACCTCATCAATCGCATCGTCGTTGATGCCTTCGATGCGTCCGCTGGCAACGAAACCGACATGGCGGTGCCAGGCTTGTGGCTCGGGTTCATTCGCTTGTGAAGAACTGAATAGGGTCTTGTGCCCTTCACTGCGGAGGTGATCACAAAGAAAGCTGAGCAGTAGCCTGGACAATCCGCGCTTGCGGAAGTCCGGTTCGATCCAGATCAAGCCCATGTAGGGAACCACGGTCCAGATGTGTTCAAGCCGGATCAGGCCGATCGCCCGGATGTTATGTTCGGCGATGATGTATCTCTGATCGGCGACCAATCGCCGAGTGACTTTCTCACCGGGCACGCAATCGAGTTCGCACAATCGGGGATAGTCTTTCGGTTGGGCGAACCTGACTTGAACGAGATCAGTAGGTAGAGGGGGCAAGGTCATGCGATATCACCGCGACCGCCTGGGGTTCCGCCCGGATGAACTACTTCGGCTTGTCCGCGATTCGTCATGAGCAGGCGGTGGCACATCCGACCCATCGGATGCAACCTCAGATAGCATCGGATGATCCTCGCCAGCGGGGGGGCTGTTGTGTTCCTCGTTAGCGAACTTCCCGAAGATCATCCGGCCGGCGGACGTTTGCAGCGTGCTGGTGACGATCAGGTCGACGTCCTGGCCCATGTGGCTCTTGCCGTACTCGACCACGACCATCGTCCCGTCGTCCAGGTAGCCCACGCCCTGGGTCGGTCCCTCGCCTTCCTTGACGAGCTTCACGTGCAGGTGCTCGCCTGGCAACACGACCGGGCGAAGCGCCTTGGCCAGGTCGTTAAGGTTGATCACATCGACACCGCGCAGCGTCGCGACCTTGTTGAGGTTGTAGTCGTTGGTCATCACCCGGCCACGGTTCAGTAAGGCCAGCGAGATCAGCTTCTGGTCCACGCCTGTCCCCTCGACCTCGGTGTCGTCGATCACGACCTCGACGATCTCGTTGTCCTGGATCTTCTGGAGCATGTCCAGACCCCGTCGGCCGCGGGCCCGCTTGAGCTTGTCCGAGGAATCCGCGATCTGCTGGAGCTCATTCAGCACGAAACGCGGCACGATCAACGTGCCCTGCATCACCTGCGTGTGGATAATGTCCAGGATACGCCCGTCCACAATGATGGAGGTATCCAGCAGGATCGGCCGGCTGCCCCGCATCTCCTTGGCGAACTCGACGTAGGGGATCACAAAGCGGAAGTCGTCCTTGGTCTGCAGGACCAGGGAGATCCCGATGTAACAGGTGATCAGCCCGATGATGACCTTGACCCCGCGCAGCAGGTTCAGGAACGCCGTGCGGGCCGGGTCTTCATCGGGGGCGGTCAGCACAGCGATCAGATCGACCACGAAGGACATGGCGTAGGCCGCCAGTAGTCCGGCGATCAGGCCGAGGAAAACGCCCGAGATGGCGGAGAGTTTCTTGTGGGTGGTCGTGGCATCGACCGTGATGATGACCGCCGCGATACCGACCGTGACGCCCAGCAGCAGCACGAACTGCGGATAATCGACGTTGGCCCCCCATTGATTTGAAAGCAGGTAGAGCGACGTGACGGCCGTCGCGAGCAGGATGAACGCACCTCGGAGGATGTATAGAATCATGGATGTCGGTCCTTTATAGATGGGCCACCCCGGGGAATATATACCTAAAGCATACGCGCAAACCCTGAATAAGCCAAGAGATTTGCCAGTGGATGGGGTGGTGGTTATGTTCACCGGATCGTAGACGGTTTGACGGCCCGATAGCCGGTGAGACGTCGCGGAGACAGACGGCCGGGCCCGGTGCACGGGCAGGCTTGTGAACCGGGTCAGGCCTTGATCGGAGCAGCCCTAAGCGACGTTTGCCCGGTGCCGTCGGTGTCCTGGCCGTCTGTCCCCGCGATGTAAAAGATGAAGAAATCACCTCTGCCCAGACGACCGGATCGTGACGACACGGAAGAACAAGCGGTAGGGCGTTCCCCTATGGAAAACACTCGGCCCCGGATCGGCGTCACCGGCCTTCAGATGCTCGTGGTCTTTGGGATCACGCTGGTGGTCCTGTCGCGATTTATCAGCCCGACCCCGCACTTCGACGAGTTCTATCACGTCCTGGCGGCTCAGTCGCTGGTAAATGATGGAACGCTGACCATCAATGAAGGCGGGGCGGACTACACCCGTGCCAAGGCCTACACCTACGCGGTTGCGGCCTGTTACCGCTTTCTGGGCGAGAGCTGGGCGTCGGCCAGGCTGCCATCCTTATTAGCCGGGGCTTTGTTGGTGACGGCGATCTTTGGCTGGCTTGACCGGGTTGCCGGCACCCGCGCGGCCTGGATCGGTGCGTTCCTGTTTATGCTTTCGCCTGACGTGATCGGTTTTTCCTCGATGGTCCGGTTCTATATGCCTCACGCGCTATTCGTCTGGCTTACGGCGGTGTGCGTGTATCTATTTGTGACCGGCCGATTGACATTCAAGAGCAGGCTGGCGGTGGTCTTCATGGGCCTGGGCTGCGCGGCGATGGCGACGCACCTGCAAGCGACCACCACGATCGCGGCGCTGGTTGTCACGGTCTGGGCGGCCACCGAGTTTGTCGGCTGGCTGGTTCGGTGTGAACGGCATCAATTCAAGTGGGCGATGTTCTGGATGCTTGTGGTTGTGGTGATCGCGGTCCCGGCCGTCTGGTTCGGCCTGCACGCCACCGGGTATCTGGCTCACCTGATAGAAAAGTTTCAGACACCCAGGCTCTGGTCGTCGTCAAACAAATACGAGTACCTGTACTACCACCGCTTCTTCGCCAACGCGTACCCGCTTCTCTGGGCGGGGTTCCCCTTCGCCATCGTCATCGCCTTAGCCAGACGCCGAAGGCCGGCCTGGTTCTGCCTGGTGTTTTTTGTACTGGCGTTTGCGATCCATTCCTTTTTGCCTTTTAAGGCGGTACGCTACCTGGCGTACGCCTGGCCCGGTTTCTTCGCGCTTTGGGCTATCGCTTTGGACGGGCTTCTTGACTGGTTGACCTGTCAGGGCAGGTTGGTCATCGCGCAGCTCTTCGGCGAAACTATCACCGCGAAGCGATGGGTCGGGGCGGTCGTGATTCTTATCCTCTTCATCGGGTTACTCGGCGCCGGCTGGGTCACCCCTGAGTATAAAGTTGCACGCAAGATGCTTGCCGGCGAGTCGCTTGGCCCCTGCGACCGGGAACACTGGGCCAGTGTGCAGGACATACTCAAACCGCTCGCTGAAGAGACCGGGTTTGTGGTTTGTTCCGCGCCCCCCAAAGCGGTGTACTACCTGGGCAGACACGACGTGGCGTTGAGTGTTACTCAGTCGGCGGGCCGAGCGGAATTTGAGCACGACCGGATCACGGGCCGACCCGTCATCACCACCGCGGAGTCGTTGCGGCGGGTGATGGACGAGCACCCCAGGGGCCTGATCGTCATAGATACATATCATTTCGGTGCCAGGTATTTCGTGCCCAAAGAAACGGCCCTGTATATCCAGGCCCACACTCAGCCGATAGAAATAGAAGAGGACGTGGGGCTAAAGGCTTTTACATGGGGCCTTGAGCGGCCGCTTTTATCAGACCGCTGATCTCGCGGTTTCGCCGTGACGTGCTGCTGGAGAAGAAATGCCGGCCGATACCAAGTTATTTGTCTGTTATATCCCGGGCTTGGACCGCAGGCGGGTGGATGAACAGACCACGCCTTATGTGCATAGTTTGTTACAGGACCACCCGTCCTGTCGGCTGCAAGCTATCCCCAGCACCGAGCTGACCCCCACGCTGCTGACCGGGGTCGGTCCGGGGAAAAACAAGGTCTGGCAGGTCAGTATCAAAGACGCGGCGCCGCTATCGCCGATCGGCAAGCTTATCAGCCTGCTGCCCGAGATGGTGACCACCACCGCCCAGTGCTTCATGCACCTGATCGATAACACCAATGACCTGTCCGCCGTCCCCTGGTGGCGTCGTCGGCAGTTCAACCTGCACCGGATGAAATACACTCGGCGAGAGACCGACCCCAACTGCCTGGACGAGATCGGCGGGTACTCATCGATCCTCAAGCAACTGGGGCCCGACGACGCGGGCTACGTCTTCTGCAAACGATTCGCCGATATGGAGCACGGCCTGACCGTCTTCCCACGCGAGGGCAAACGCCTGGACTTTGTTGAGTTTTACGGGTTCGACCTGTACTCACACTGGCACCTCGATCAGATGGACATGATCAAGGAGAAGATGGCATACGTCGATGGCTTCGTGAAACGGCTGCATCAGCGTTGCAAGGATGCGGGTGTGACGTTGATCCTGCTGGTCGACCACGGCCAGGAACCGATCCGCTCGTCGATCAACCTTAAGAAGGTCCTCAAGAACAGCGGCGTCCCCCGCGATGAGTACGTCTACTTCTGCGAGGTCTCCGCGGTGCGGTTCTGGTTCAAGACCGACCGGGCACGGACGCGGATCACGAAGCTGCTGGAAGGTGTCGATAACACCACACTTAAAGACCACAAGCAGATGCATAAGGTCGGTATCTGTTTCGATGACATCAGGTTTGGTGAGTTGTACTGCTTCGCTAACCACGGACACACCTTCTTCCCGCACGACTTCTACAACCCCCTGGCGAACCTGTTCCTGGGGATCACCGACAGCCTGCTACGCCCCCGGTTTTTCAACGCCCGGCACCGCGGCAACCACGGCCACCTGCCCGACCACCCCGCCGAAGAGGGCTACCTGATCCTGGGAGATCAAGGCTACGATGTCGCGGGCGAGAAGATGGAGCTGACCGATTTTGCGCCTACCGTGCTGTCCTTATTGGGCGAAAAACCCGCGGCCCATATGACCGGCACGCCGATCTTCACGCAAGCGTCATTGACCCAGCAGAAGGCGAGTTAAACGCCCAAACGCCCATGCCCGAACAGCCGACACACCGCGACGCCGCCCCGCCAAAGCAAAAACCACGGTGGCTGCGGTGGCTGCGTACCACGATCGGCATCGCCGTCCTCATTGGCCTGTGCGTCTTTGTGCCCATCAGGGATATCTGGCTGGCTGTCTCCGAGACCTACTGGCCCTACGTCCTCGCCGCCGCGTGCGTGACCATGCTTAT
>JAJDCW010000019.1 GCA_029260635.1 Phycisphaeraceae bacterium
CGTAACGTTCTTATCCGACCCTGAGTCGGTGTTGAGCGACGGGGCAACACCGTGGCCGTTACCGAAGTAGTACCAACGCTTGTTGGCGAGATTCGCGATGTTCCCGTCCGGCGGGATGCCTGCGACCGTCGCGATCGAGTCGGAGTTGACATCGGTAACCGTAGTCAAGGACCCGGCTGGCGTGCTCTTGAACTTAACGTCGTCGAAGGATACCGTCTGCCCGTTGCTTCCGGTCGAACCGGTGATTTCAAATCCGATGTACTTCACATCGAGATCGAAGTCACCGCCGCCGGAGGGGTCTACCAGCTTCATATTCGTGGTGGTCAACTGGCGTTCATAGGTCTGGTAGCCGCTGGTCAGCGTGCGGGATTCTTTCGATATCCAGACGTCCCCGTCCGTCTCGGTCACCGTCTCGATGACGGTGAAGCTGGAGTTCACGGATTTAGCCTGATAAGTCAGGTAAGGCCCGTTCGTCGTGTCACGCGTATCGAGGGTGATACCGACAAAGGGGACACCGAAGCGTGTCCACTCGCCCGCGCGGTTGCCGTCGGGCGCGGGGCTGGGTGCGGGGCTCGTGGTGGTATCCACATAGGGGTCGGGGAACGCGCCGATGTCGTAGACGTTCTGATCCGTGATGGCGGCGTTGTTCACGTGCCACTCGGTGGTATCGCCGTCCACGGTCGTGATGCTGGTCGGCGAACCTTCCGGCGCCGGCTCGCCCACGGTCAGGACCGCGCTGCCGCTGGAACTGACCCACTTGCCGGCCCCCGTTCCGATCGAGTCGGTGCTCACGTCAGTGATGAGATTCGGCTTGCCGCTCGGAGGCGTAAACGAAACCGAATCAAAGTAACCGACCTGAGGTGTAAAGGTGGCATGGGTACCAATGAAACTACCCGTATTGGGGTTAGGAATGTTATCACCATCAGTGTCACGGTCACCAAAGTCCTCCACACTGCAATAAATGTGGAATGGGGTATCGGTCTCGCCGTAGCCGGTTAGTGTTGCAGTACGACCGAGCATCTTTGTCCCCAGCGATCCGCCCGAGCCTCGATCGTCCTTCTGGATGTACCAGGAGACATCGAAATGCCCGAACTCATTACGCTCGAGTTCCATCGAAACCAGGTACCACTGATCGGACACAAAGTGGTCAGCGGGGTTCGCAGGCTCCCAGGCGACGGTGTCACCCTTCGTGCCAGAGGACCGGTCGGGCTGAATCGTCATCCAGACCATCAGCGCATTGGAGGGGACGCCGGTCTCGTTGAGCCCGAACCGCTCCCGATCTTCGGGCCTCCCATAACCGATCTCAAAGTCGATCTCACGCGCATTCAACGAGTTGTTCGACGAGGAGCTTGCGTTCAACCAAGCAGCCAAGGCCGAATTGGAGCCGAGGTTATTAGTCAGGTTCGACGAGGGGATATAAACACGCCATTGGTATTCGCCGGCACCAAACGTCTCAACGGTGCGGACCTTGGGTCGCTTGTAGTCATAATCCGGAGCGACCGAGTTGTTAGCGGTCACCTTGAGCACCTTGCCATCCAACGAGCCCGAAGGCGCTCCACTTGTGATGACCTGGTAGGTTTCAATCCCGGGAGGTGACGAGTCCGTCTGCCACCCGTCGGGCTCTACGGCTTCAACCGTCGCCGTGGAAAAATCCTCGGAAAACGACTGCCCAAGAGATAGCGAGGTCGCCACCCCAAGAACCGCCGCCCCGCACAGCAGGCGTCTATATAATTGTCTGGTATCCAAACGCCTCAATTTTGTCTGATCCCCTGTCTTTCGCATCATCAGATTCCTTCAAGTTAGATGAACGTGGTCCAAAGTAAGTTGCAACGGAAATGAAACTACGGCCAACGGCTTGGCGAGCGCCACCGCTGGCCGGAGGAGGTGTTCTCGGTATGAATAGCCACAAGCCCTCCCTGGAAGAGGCCGTAGATCGAGAGACCCAAGATGGCATCCGAGCTATGGCTGGATACCGCCGAGACCCAATGGCCAGGCCGTGCTCCGAATCCAACGCAAGATCGAATGTTCGCTTGCATGTCCTTTGATCCTCTGTCTTAAAAAAAAATGAGTACTGATGTGTCAATCTTGCCCCGGTGGCGTGCACCACATTCCAATTAATTCGATGTATGAATTAAACTGGGACCACTATAAACAAGATTAAATCACAATACAACCCTATTGTTGAGTTTTTGCGCCAAAATAATAAATATTTGCCCATTTTCCCTAAAATGGTTCTTTGCAAAATAAAACGCTATCCGCAACAACTCCGCAGTGTGAGTTATTAATACAATGTTAACAGTATTTTATGAGTCTATTATATGCGGGGGATTACAATTCCGTACTAAGCCGTAGCCTGCGGGGCTATTTAACTGGATTTTAGCCTAATTTAATGACAATGGGTGGAAATGAGTTTGAATACTATCATTTACTCTTTTAATCTAAGTTATGCTACGATATTCGATTAACTGAACGTATCCGAGGCGGGTACTTCATCCGGCACAGACCGTTCTTCTTGAGATTGATGAAATGAGGCCATAATCCGGAGCTGGTTACACGAAATCAACGGAGTTACTACACAGAGATATCATGAAACCCATCTCTATCACTTCGATGCAAAACAACCGAAGCGCCGTGCTCCAGTTGCTTCATCGCAACGGGGCGAACTCTCGCCAGGAACTGGTTGAACTGACGGGCCTGCGAAACTCGACGCTCACCAGCATTATCCGGGACCTGATCAGGTCCGATGTGGTCCGAACAACTGGCAAGCGCGAATCGAATAAAGTCGGCAAGAAACAGGAACTGCTGGAGATCAATCCTGACCTGGGGTGGGTCGTCGGTGCCGGCGTGCAGGAGCGTGTTATCTCTCTGATCTATATGGATGCATCCGGCGGGGTTATCGATCGGGATTTATTACAGTTCGGGCGGAACGCCAGGCTGATACCTGACCTGCTCAAGAACCGTATCGACGCGTGGATAACACGGCACGGGGGCCCGCCGGGCCGATTGTTAGGCGTAGGCATCGGGATGCCCGGAGTCATTGACACAGACCTGAACATCGTATTGCGATCAACCTATTACGAGATCAGCGACTTCCCACTCGGGCAGATGGTGTCCGATGCGATTAAGACCGCGGTGAATATTGAGAATGATGCCAACTGCGCCACACTAGCCGAATCGCGACTCGGCAGCGCCAGAGACCTCGATAGTTTTCTGATGTTTGTGATCAATGTCGTGGAGCGCAATCAGGATTATGTGGTCAGATCGTTTGGTTTTTCGCTGTTCTTAGAGGGCCGGCTGTTCCGTGGCCCACACTTCGCGGCCGGCGAGATCAATCCGCCGGCCGATGTTGCGCATGAACCTTCGGACGTGATCACCGAGGAGGACCTGATCGTTTTGGCGAAACCTGACGGCGAACTGCCTGAATCGCTGAACCCGTTTGTCATGCGGATCGCGGACACGCTGTCGGAAGTCGTCGATCTGCTGGACCCACAGGCCATCGTCCTGGCGGGGAACCTGAGCCTGCGGAATACGAAAGTGATTGACGCGATCGAGGCGGAAGTCAATCAGCGTATCGTCTCCCTCCATAACCGCTACGTCAGTATCCGCCCTACCGCACTGATGGACCAAGGGATATGCACCGGCGCTGCGCTGGCATCGCTGGAAAAAGCCTTGACCGGAAGAGACCTGGTCAGCCCAAACGGGTCCGACGAGACAACCGGGACGTCGTAACCCGATATGAAACGCCGCGATTCAAATGTCACCCAGACCACTGCTGAAAATCTAAGACGTAGACAAGCCACGGAACCTGTCTCACGGAGGGGGCAATCTCAGGCGTCCAATTATTAGCGGGTGACATCCATGGCACCGGCTTGTAGGATCGACGACCTGAAACGCATCTTAGATAACTGGAACACAGGGACGGCAGCGATGCCGGAGTATCGCAATGGTAGGCCCGCTTAGGTCCGGCCTGATTGCGTTGGGGGGCAGGTGTAGGGTTTAAGGTGTGGGAAGTGAGAGTGATACCCACGTTCTTAGAACGCAGGCTTATTGGTGGCGCGGGAGTCAAACTCATTGGTGTTACAAGCTGTCGAGGTCGTGGCGGATGCGGACGATCCGGGTGCCTGCGGGGGTGCGCATCAGGGTGTCCCACCACTGGGCGCCGTCGTACTGATAGCGGAGTTGGATGCCCATTGCGGAGCCATGCTCGAATAATTCCCTGGCCTGTTCTAATGAGAAGTTGGCGTCGGGGGTTTGCGATAGGCGGTCGTGCTTGACGATCACCTCGATCAGGTGTGTGCACTGACTGACATCGTCAAAGAGTTGGTTGAGTGTGTCCGCGTTGAGGATCGCTTCGTGGATGACGGGCAGGTCGGGGGGAAGCTCCCCAAGGGATTCTTGCTGCGTGATTTGGGAAAGGGACGCGGGTTGTTCTGCGGGTGGTTTTGACGGCATGATTAACGGACACCCTCTTGTGGTTTCGGCGCGCGTCGGTCCTTGATCAGGAGGACGGCGTTGGTTGGAGCGGGGCAGACGTCGTGGCAGACCCGGCAGCCGGTGCAGAGGTCGGCGTTGACGCGGGGGATGCCTCGCTCCATGGCTATCGCGCCGGGTTCGGGGCAGCGCTCGTAGCAGGTGGAACACATCAGGCCGCGGTAGGCCAGGCAGTGTCGGCCCTGGATGACGGCGGTGGTCGGGGCGTCCGTTGCGGGGACGGCGGGCTTAGGCAGCAGGGCTCTGCGCACGCCGTTGCGGAAGCGGCCGAACAACAGGTCGCGCCGGGATATAGCTCGGCTGTTCATGGCGTGGCTTTCTCACTGATGACAACCGGCGGTCGGTCGGCACCGAGGGCCTGCCATTGATCGAGTTCGGCGGAGGGCGCGTGGCACTGGACGCAGTTGATACGCCAGGGGTGGCTGGTGCGCAGGCCGTTGTCGGCGAGGTTGCCGTGGCAGCTGTTGCAGTTTTCGCGCATCCAGGTGGTGTGTGGCATGGTGGGCGGCGCACCGGGCCAGGCGCGTTCACCGGGGCCGGGGGCTTCGAGGCCTTGGAAGTGAGTTGGTGCGGCGCGAGGTCCGGTGGTCGGGGGAAGGGCGCGGTTTACGGATTCAACGTGGCACTGTGTACAGTTGGTATAGGTTTCATGACTCATCTTAGGCGCGATGACAGTGCCGATCTTCATGCCCTGGCCGTGACAGACCAGGCAGGATGCTGCGTTGGTCTGGTCGATGGCGTGCGGGACGACGGGTGGCGCACCGCTGTAGGCCCGGCGTTGGGCACGCTGGGCGTTGATGGTGTCCCGGGCTTCGGGCGTAGCGGGGGCCAGGTCGTAGGATTCGTTCGGGTCGGCGGTTTGCGTTGGCCAGGGCGTTTGCCACTGCGAGTTAGGGCCGAATCGTGCGCCGGTCATATCGGTGTAGACCACGGCCTGGGGCGTGTTGGTGCGGTCGACGTCAGTGCTCGTGTGTGACACATCCGTGTAGCCCGGTGGGCCGATAGGCGTGACGGTGTCGTAGAAACCCATGAAGATTCCGGCGATGGCGATCCCGAAGACGCAGGCGAGGATCACGTGCGCTGCCCAGCCCGTGGATACGGCAGCGGCCATAGCGTCGGTGTCGTGTCCGGTGGGCGGGCTCACTGCACAACCTCCGTGTATGGGTGAGGCTGATCAAGACGCGAGACTTCGGCCGCGGCCTTTTTGTAGTCCGGCTGCTTGGAGAACGGGTCGATCGCGTCAATGGTCAGGTCATTGATCGCTGAAGCCTCGTCGAAGAACGGGACGAAGACGTGCCCGCGTTGGGGTTGGGCTCGACCGTTGATCCAGGCGGGTAGCTTGATCTCGCCGCGTCGTGTGGTGATGCGGACGATGTCGCCGTTGCTGATGCCGCGGTCGCGTGCGTCTTCGGGATTCATCTCGGCGTACGCGCCGGGCATGGCTCGACGTAATTGTGGGACGCGCATCGTCATCGTACCGGAGTGCCAGTGTTCGATGACTCGGCCGGTAACCAGATTTAGCGGCAGCGCGTCGTCGGGGACTTCGGCGGGGAACTGGTGTGGCCGGAACCAGATCTGTGCGCGATCGTCTTTGCTGGACGAGTGGTAAAACTGTACACCGGCACCTTTCTCGACGTAGGGGTCGGCCCCTTCAACGAATCGCCAGCGGGTCTCGCGGAACTTGCCGGGCTCGGTCTCGACGACGGGCCAACGCATACCGCGGTGCTTAACAAGCTCATCGTAAGGCGCGACGTTCTTGTGCTTCATGAACGTGAAGCGGCGGTAATCGTCGAAGAGGTGCTTGTCGACGTTGACGTCGTAGTAGTGTTCCCACTGCCAGTACGGGACCTCGTTACCGGCTTCGTCGTTAATGCGGAAGATGTATTCGCCGTCTTTATCTTTGAAGCCGGGATGTCCTAACTCGTACATCCGTCGCGCGACGGCGAGGGTTTGCCAGCAGTCGTCGCGGGCTTCGCCGGGCGGTGGGACCATGCGGAACCACTGCTGGGTCCGACGTTCGGAGTTGCCGTAGATGCCGTTCTTCTCGACCCACATCGCGGCGGGCAATACCAGGTCGGCCAGTTCGGTGGTCGCCGTGGGATATACCTCGGAGACGATCAGGAACTTGTCTTCCAACTCGGCCTTGGCTTTGAAGAGCTTCTTGGTGTTCGGCAGGGTCTGGCCGGGGTTTGTGACCTGGACCCAGACGGTGTCGATGTCACCGCCCTGATCGGTGGGCGTGCAGAGTTGCTCGAACATCTTGACGGTGTGGTAGCCGGGCTTTGGGTTGAGTCGGCCCTTGGGCAGGTTCCAGAAATCTTCGGCGTGCGTGCGGTGGTCTTCATTCGCGACGATACGGCCGCCGGGGAGCGCGTGTGCGAGGGTGCCGACTTCACGGACGGTGCCGCAGGCAGCGGGTTGGCCGGTGAGGGATTGCGGCCCGTCGCCGGGCTTGCCCCAGTGGCCGGACATCAGATGCACGGCGTGGACGAGGTTGTTGATCGCCGTGCCGGCGGTGTGCTGGTTCATACCCATACACCACAGCGATACGATCTTCTTGGACTTATCCGCGAAGGTGTCGGCTAGCATCCGCAGTTGGTCGGCGGGGACGCCCGAGAGTTCTTCACACTTCTCAGGGGTATAGTACGCGATTAGTTTTTTGTACTGCTCGAATGTGATCGGCTTGCCGAAGAGGCCGGAGTGGCCTTCCTGCTTCACGTGTTGGACGTAGGTGTCGTGGTCTACAAGCGAGTCGAAGGCCTCGGCGGGGTCACGGTCGGCGCGGAAGTTACAGTACTTCTCAACAAACTCGTGGTCATAAGCGACTTTCTCGATCAGCTGCTGAGCGATACAGTTGGCGATGGCGAGATCGCCGTGGCCCTGCATCTGGAGGAAGTGATCGGAGCGCTCCGTGGTGCGCGTGTGTCGTGTGCCGATGTCGATGATGGTGACTTTATCGCCGCGGGCCTGGCGGTCGATGACCCGGCTAAAGAGGATCGGGTGCATCTCTGCGGGATTGTTGCCCCAGAGGATGAGCGTGTCGCAGCTGTCAAGGTCGTCGTAACAGCTGGCGGGTTCATCGACGCCGTAGGTGCTAAGAAAACCTGTCACCGCGGAGGCCATACAGAGTCGCGCGTTAGCTTCAAGGTGATTACTCGAAAGCCCGCCTCTCATGAATTTCTGAGCGGCGTAGCCTTCGGGGATGGTAGACTGCCCGGAGATATAGAAGCCGAAGGTCTTGTCGTGTTCCATGATGCGTCGTGCGGCGATATCGATGGCTTCATCCCACTCGATAGGGACCAGTTCGCCGTCGCGGCGGAGCATGGGCTTGGTAAGTCTGTCCTGACCGTAGAGGATCATGCCGACGTGGTAGCCCTTTACACAGAGTAGGCCCTTGTTGACTTCCGCCTGTCGGTCGCCGGCGATGGCAACGACCTTACCGTCTTTCACACCGACCTGCACGTGACAACCGGTGCCGCAGAAACGGCAGGGCGCTTTGTCCCAGGTGACGCCGGGGATGTCGGCCTGTTCGGGCAGCGGCGGTGATGTGCTTGCGTCAGCACGAGAGGCCATCGAGCCGGCAAGGCCGGTCGCGGCGGTCATCGCGGCGAGCTTCATAAAGTCACGGCGTTCCATGTCCATGATCAAGTCTCTCCAATCGTGGGTGCGGTGATGGGTTGCTGCGCGTGGGTGCTGCAAGGGGTTATTTCGAATGCGTCTGAATCTTCAAAGTGGATGAAAGCGACATCGACGTGGTGCACGCCGGGGAGCTGGTTGATCCAGCCCCAGCACTGCTTGTCTGTGTCTTTGTCGGGGGTGTCTAAAACAACGGGCAGGCGCTGGTCCTGGCGGGGGCCGGCCTGGAAGTTGGGGTGCTCCCTGATCTTTTCGATGACGGTGGCAATCACCACATCGGGGGAACTTCCGGGGATGCTTCCGGGGGGTGCGAGGGTGACGACGAGTCCGCTGACAGGCATGGGTCGCTCCAAGGATTTTCAGGGGTGGGTCCCTGATTTTCAAAGAGACTAACAAAGGTTTTGACCTATTTCAAGAACTAAAGGTCTTTTATTCTTGATTTATTCTTTTCGACCCGTTAGATTCTTAATCGCGGATGGGCGGCCGGGGCAAAACAGGGCCCATCCAGACTCAACGGACCGCCGCGAAAACACGCCAGGAGTCCCGGAATTGAGCAGAAAACCCGTAAAAAGAGCCTGGTTGGCGTGGACCCCACTCATCGCGATCCCGGTGCTGGCGGTGGCCGTGGTCATGGCCTCGCAGGCGCTCAGTGACAAGCCCGATGTGGAAAACCCCCCGGCCTCGCAGCCCCCCCTGGACCTGCACCCGGTGGTGATCCGCAAACCCGCCGGCCCCCCCACCATAGACACCGGACAGCTCGATTCGGCCGGGCAGCCGGTCGTCGCCAACTGCACGACGTGCCACACCACCAAGGTCCCGAACCCCAGGCTGGTCCATGGCAAGGACCTGGTGGATTTCCATCAGGGGTTGACCACCAACCACGGTGACCGCAGTTGTCTTAGTTGCCACAACCCTGATGACTACAACCGGCTTCGGCTGGCGGATGGGAAGCCGGTCGCGTTTACCGAGGTGATGACACTCTGCGCCCAATGCCACGGCCCGCAATACAAGGACTACCAGCACGGCGCGCACGGCGGGATGACCGGGCACTGGGACCTGACCAAGGGCCCACGCGCTCGCAATAACTGTATCGATTGCCACGACCCACACGCGCCGCAGTTCCCCAAGCTGATGCCGGTGCTGCGACCGAACGACCGATTCCTTCGGCCTTCTTCGAGTGAGGACGCTCATGAATGATTCGAACAAGACCTCGCTGCCGGTATTGAATAACCCGACACGTCGTACTGCGATCAAGGCCGCAGGGGCGACGTTAGGCGCGTTGGCATTCGCCAAGGCGATCTCGCCGATCGTCGAGTGGGCGTCCGCTGAGACGTCAATCGATGACATGCTCCAGAAGCACTACAAGGAGCTTGGGTCTGACGATATGGACCAAGTGATCGCCCGGCTTGAGGAAGACGCGAAGGATAATTACGGGGCCGAGGTGACGATCAAAGATCAGAAGCCCATCCCGGGGGTGAAGTTTGCGTATGCGTTGAACCTGTCGGTGTGTGTGGGGTGTCGTCGGTGTGCGCAGGCCTGCCACGAAGAAAATAACCACGACCGTGCGAGCAGCAACTCCTATATCCGTGTGCTCGAGATGAGTAAGGGCAGCATGGATATGGAACAGGGCACGGCCGACTACGACCACCCTGTTCCGCAGGACGACAAGTTCTATATGCCCGTGCAGTGCCAGCAATGCGACAACCCGCCCTGCGTCAGCGTCTGCCCGGTCGAAGCGACGTGGAAGGAAGAGGACGGGATCGTGGTCGTGGACTACAACTGGTGCATCGGCTGCCGGTACTGCGAAGCGGCGTGCCCGTATCACGCGAGGCGTTTCAACTGGACCAAACCCGAGATTCCTGCTGAAGAAGTCAACCCGGACCAGGGCTACTTAAGCAACCGCATCCGTCCACAGGGCGTGATGGAGAAGTGCACGTTCTGCCTGCACCGGACGCGCGAGGGTGAGATGCCCGCGTGCCTGGAGGCCTGCCCGACCGGGGCGCGTGTGTTTGGCAATATCCTTGACCCCGAGTCCGAGATCCGCTGGGTCTTGCAAAATAAGCGTGTGTTCGTTCTCAAGGAAGAGCTTGGCACGAAACCTCAATTCTTCTACTTCTTTGATAAGTGATCCCAATTATGGCCAAAGCCCAATTCCAAACCGATACGGTCTCGCACACGAACCTGCTTGAAATAACACCGATCGTTAAAGACGCGACGGTCAGTAAGCCGTTGGTGAATACCGATGCGATCCGGCAGGTGATGTTCGCGATGGATAAGGGACAGTCGATGAGTGAGCACCGCGCGCCGTTTGTCGCGGTGGTGCAGGTGTTGGAGGGTGAATTGAAGTTTGGCGTGGCGGGTGAAACCCGTACGCTCAAGGCGCACGACTGGCTGACCATGCCGCCCAACGAACCTCACGACCTGGACGCGATCGAGCCGACGCGCTTCCTGCTGACGCTGGTGAAGGAACCCAACACATGAATACGCAAGCCGCCCCACTGCTGTCCGATGCCAAACAGACGCCCGGGCACATCCTGACGTATCCGCGATTCATCACACGGTCGCTGCGATTGGCGACGGACGGATCGCCCTTGTTTTATGGGTGGATGATCCTGCTGACCGCGATCTGGCTGGTCGGGGTTCACGCCTGGGCGGTGCAGGTCCGCGACGGGATGGTGATGACGAACATGACGGACCACGTGTCGTGGGGCTTGTATATCGCGAACTTCACGTTCATGGTCGGTGTGGCGGCGGGCGCGGTGATGATGGTGATCCCGGCGTATCTGTACCGCGACGACGCGATGCACGACCTGGTGATCGTCGGGGAGATCCTTGCCATCGCGGCGATCTGTATGTGTATCGCGTTTGTGACGGTGGACCTGGGTCGGCCGGACCGGCTCTGGCACATGATGCCGGGGATCGGGCGGTTTAATTGGCCGATGTCGATCCTGACCTGGGATGTGCTGGTGCTCAATGGGTATCTGTTCTTGAACCTGCACATCACGGGGTATCTGTTGTACATGCGGTTCCGCAGGCAGAAGCCGGCGCGGCGGTGGTACATGCCGTTTGTGTATATCTCGATCGCGTGGGCCGTGTCGGTGCACGTGGTGACGGCATTTCTGTATTGCGGACTGCCCAGCCGACCTTTCTGGAACACAGCCCTGATGGCGCCGCGGTTCCTCGCCTCGGCGTTTGTGTCGGGGCCGGCGTTTATCATCCTGACGCTGCTGATTATCCGACGGGTTGGGGGGGTGAGCTTCGGCGATCGGCCGGTGCGCACACTCGTAAACATCATGCGGATCACGATCCTGGTCAGCCTCCTGATGCTGGCGTCGGAGATCTTCACCGAGATGTACACCGGCGGAAGCCACACCGCCAGCGCTCAGTATCTTTACTTCGGGCTGCACGGGCACTACGGGTTGGTGCCTTGGGTCTGGACCTCGATCGTGCTGACGATTGTCGCGACGGGCCTGCTGCTGGTGCCCAACATCAACAAGAAACCGGGCATGCTGGTCACGGCGTGTGTGTTCGCCTTCGTCGGGTTGTGGATCGAGAAAGGGATGGGGCTGATTATCCCGGCGTTTATCCCATCGACGCTGCACGAGATCGTCGAGTACGCCCCGAGCCTAAATGAATGGCGCGTCACCGTCGGCATCTGGGCGTTGGGGCTGATGATCTTCACCGTCGGGCTGAAGATCGCGATCCCGATCTTTACCGGGCGAGAATCTCTAAACAACCTCCGTGAGCGCGAGGCATGATCCGATACGGAAAAAGCACGCAGAACGCCATCGCGGTGATGAGTCGCCTGGCAGAAGTTTATGGCTGCGGGCAACGGCTATCCTCTCACCACATCGCCGAAAAACGGGGGATCCACCAGACGCTCGCCGCGAAAGTGCTTACACAGTTATCTCAGGCCGGGCTCGTCTCCGGCACCCGGGGGCCACACGGCGGGTACGCCCTAACTCGGACGCCGGCCCAGATCACGCTGTTGCAGATCGCTTCGGTATTCGAACGTACCGACGACCATCCCGCCTGCCCGCTTGGTCAAGGATGGTGCGGCAAGAATAAGCGCTGCCCGATACACGATCGGCTGGTCGAATTAGATCAACAGACCGAGCGGCTTCTTGAAACAACCACACTGGAAAAATTTCAACCGCCCAGGCAAGTCGATGATTTCGAATAAGCACAAGCTGGTAAACTGTGTCATCCGCAACCCGCGTATCGGAGACCGCCATGCCCAACCAAGACAGCAGTAAACTCCCGAATACCTACAAACAGTTTGTGGCGCGTTTCCCCGAGTTGGCGGACTGCCACGAGCGGGTCGCGAAAGCCGTGGACAACGCTGGCCCGCTGGACCGCAAGGCCCAGGAGCTGATAAAGATCGGCATCTGTGTCGGCGGCGGGCTGGAATCCGCGTTGCGCAGCCACGTCCGCCGGGCAACCCAGGCCGGGGCCTCCCGCGAAGAGATCGAGCAGGCGATCCTGCTGGCGATGAACACATGCGGGTTCCCCTCCACCGTCGCCGCCTGGCGCTGGGCCCAGACCCAGTTCGAACGAGACCAGCAGGATCAGGGCTGATCGAATCCATGTTATATAGATTATATAGATAGGTCACATGGACCAGTTCACGATGCCCGGCTGCAAGCCTTTGAGGACTATGTTGATAGGCCGATAGCAGGTCCGGCCCCCACCACCTTGCCCCCCCCGTGCAGGCTTGCTACTATGACAATTCAGGATGCGGGGTAGAGCAGCCTGGTAGCTCGTCGGGCTCATAACCCGGAGGTCGTAGGTTCGAATCCTACCCCCGCTATTGATCTAAGTCGCACAGGGACAGGCACTAAGCCTGTCCTTTTTGCGTTGACCCCGGAGGTTGTTTGCGCCGACTGCAGCGAAATTGCAGCGAACCCACGCAAGCAATCTCCCCTCAACGTGAAACCCGGACAGGCCAACCAACGCTTCTCACAAGGAGCAAGGGTATGGCCAGCATCTACAAACGCGGTGAGACCTGGTGGGTCCACTACTACGTCAACGGCCAGTCCGTCGATCGGTCGCTGCGTACCCGCAACGAGCGC
>JAJDCW010000020.1 GCA_029260635.1 Phycisphaeraceae bacterium
GGCGGCGGGACGGTCGAGATGATCGGTGCCAACGCACGCATCCTCGACGAGGGCGGGGCGGTGTTAGGCCACCTGACCAACAACGACCACCTGATCCACGGCCGAGGATCCATCGGCGTCAACCGCACACAGATCACCAACGGCGGTATGATCGTCTCCGACATCGCCTTGGCGACTATGACGATCGACGTCGATCCCCGCGGGCTTATTAACACCGGCACACTCCGCGCCGAAA
This sequence comes from Phycisphaeraceae bacterium, assembly GCA_029260635.1. Taxonomy (GTDB): domain Bacteria; phylum Planctomycetota; class Phycisphaerae; order Phycisphaerales; family Phycisphaeraceae; genus JAJRRS01. The sequence continues at coordinate 236 of JAJDCW010000020.1, forward strand.
ATACCGCCACCCTGCATATCGTCGATGCCTTCGCCAACGACGGCGATATCGTCGCCACCATGGGCAGCACCGTCCGTATCGACGGCACGCTGACCAATAACGCCGGAGGCACCCTCTCGGGCAACGGCGTATTCCAGATGGGCAACACCGGTCTCGTTGATATCCAGAACGACGGCGCGATCGCCCCCGGCGCTTCGCCCGGCAAGCTGGTCATCGATGCCGGCACGATCACCTTCGGGGCCACCGGCTCGCTGGAAGTCGAGCTCGGCGGGCTGACAGCCGGCACCGACTACGACCGTATCGATGTCTTCGGCGATGTCGTTATCGACGGCACACTCGACGCCTCGATCTTCGGCGGCTACGTCCCGGTTGTCGGCGATACGTTTGATGTGCTGGTCGCGGACGGTTCGGTCTCCGGCTCGTTCAGCTCGGTCAACCTGCCCGCAGGGCCCGGTGCCGGCTTCGGCGTCTTCGTGGGATCGAACTTCGTCCGCGTTACCGTCGGGCTGATCCAGGGCGACCTGAACTTCGACGGGTTCGTCGGCATCTCCGATCTCAACATCGTCCTGGCTAACTGGAACCTCAACGTTGTTGCGGGCGACCCATCTATGGGCGATCCGTCCGGCGACGGGTTCGTCGGCATCGACGACCTCAACCAGGTCCTGGCGAACTGGAACGGCGGGACACCCTTCCCCTCGGCCCCGACTCCGCCGGTCGTCAGCGCCACGGTCCCCGAGCCCGCGACGGCGGGACTGATGATGCTGGGCCTGGCCTGCGTCACAGCCCGTCGGCGACGCTGATAGAGCTTGACTGCACACCAACTTGCAAACCCTGCCGCCGGGCCTCTGATGCATTCAGAGGCCCGGTTTTTACACAGGTCGGGGGTTTTGGCGCGGACTTTGAGCGATAGCCGATATCCATCAAAGCGAAACCTGATATCGGGAGTGCTGTACGTTTATGGGATGGTTTTTAAGCAGTAAGAAAAAGAAGAAGCCTCGCCGACGTGCGAGTCTGGAGGAGCCCAGGCCCTGGGACCCCAAGCGGACGCTTGCGGGGCTGAAGATGCTGGGCGTCTTCGCGTTGGCGGTCGGGCTGGTGATCGGTTGGCGTTACTCCGAGCGATACCTGCTGGACTACGCCAAGGAGCGTCAGAGCACGCCGATCACGGCGGACATGATCGAGTTGATCAATGCGCCCGCGTGGATGAGTGAGAACATCCGCGTGCAGGTCCGCGACACCGCGGCGGAAAATATCGCGGCCGACCCGATGGACGGCAAGAGCCTGCGTCAGACGGCCGAAGTGCTGCGCAACGATCCGTGGGTGAAAGATGTGATCCAGGTCGCGCGGCGTTCCGGCGGACGGGTCCTGGTGTATGCGAACTACCGTCAGCCCGTCGCGGTTGTGCAGGGCTTCGATGGCTACCGGCTGATCGATGCCGAGGGCGTCTGCCTGCCGGGCGTGTACCCCCAGCCGCAGGTCGATGCGATGGGCCTGGTGATCGTGACCGGCGTGGCATCGGCACCGCCTGCCGTTCCCGGCGAGGTCTGGCCGGGTGTCGATGTGCAAGCCGGTCTGTCGCTGGTGAAGCTGCTCGCGCATGAGCCTTACATGGACAAGATCCATTCGTTCGACGTCGGACACCGCGACGAGCGGGGCCGGCTGCGTTTGGTATTGCATACCGCCGACGGCACGGTGCGCTGGGGCCTGCCCCCGGGTCAGGAAAACGCCATCGAGCCGGAAGCACAGATAAAACTCGGCTGGCTACGCCAACTCGCCCAACGCGACGCCGCCCTGAGTTCCGGCGGCCGGATCATCGACATCTACGGGCCGGCGCCGGCGATACGGCAGCCGTAGTTTTTTACGAACCCTGGCACGCCCAATAACGTCTAAAAACAGGATGCATAGCCGGTCGGCATTGGTGTCGGCCGGTGTTATATTTGAGGGCAGAAACTGTTTGAAACCCAATCAGGTATCCGACACCTTTTCTTCCCCAAATAATTATTACTATAAATGAATCGCATGGTAAGAAATCCCACAATTAAAGGTGACATACGCGCGGCAGCATTGCTAATATTTAGCGCAATATTTGTTGCGGTGATATTTATAATTCTCCACAATCTTAATCAGCCGCCAACGATGCAAATCGCCACGAAAATCTTACACAATAGACTCAACAGCTATGCACTAGCAGAGGGCCTCGATTCCAACCATTTTCATATTCAGACAGTTAAACAAAATGCTTCTAGTGTTACTTATAATATTTTGTACCCGGGACCCTCTCGCCACCTCTTAGTAGTTGAGGTGGGCAGGTCACGCGTTGTAGAATTTCATCGAATGATAGAAGGTGGGAGGAAAGAAACGGAGTCAGATCTGCTCGGTAGAAAGCCTCACAATTGATGCCTGGGGTAAAAAGGGGCGGTGGGTGAAATAATTGGGCGATCCGGTGCATCGTAGGCGGCGTAGGTATAAACTGACCCAGCCATGAGTGAAACGAATCCCCGCGACGACCGCCTGATGCCTGCACCCGGCCCGACTGATTTGTCGGCGGCTGTGCCCGTGGTGTCGGTGGGTTCGGGGACGTCGGCGGTTAAGGGCGCGGTCAAGAAAAGATCCTCCGGTGGCGTGTTCGATCCTTTTGGGTTGCGGGCGTTGATCATTACGTGGTGTTTGTGGCTGCTGGTGTCCTGGTCGATCACCTTGGCGATCAGCGCGACGGTGCATGCGGTGCGGTGGGTGGTGTTCTCGGCGGTGTTCGGGTTGATGGCGGTGTGGCCGGCGTTGAGGCTGAGTCAGCAGTTGCCCAGCCGGTTCCACGCGAACAACGCGTATACGACACAGGGGATTGATTTTGGCACGGCCACGTTCCGGACACGACTGTTGGCGACGATGATGGACTGGCTCTGCTTGTTGCTGGTGTTTCAGGTCGTGGTCTGGCCTTTGATGCTGGTCGGGCGGTGGTCGGTGCAGCAGACGTTGTGGCTGGACCTGGCGGTGCTGTCCTGGTCGTTGCTGACGGCGGTGCTGATCGGGCTGGGGAGGCTGGCACCGCTTGCGTGGCTGCGTGTGGTGGCGATGGTGCTGTGCGTACTTTTATTGATCGGCGAGCCGCTCTGGATGGCGGTCGGGGGCACGGGGTTTGGGCTGGTGACGGAAGGCACGCCGGGCCGGCTGGCGAATACGCACTGGCAGATGCGGATCAGCCCGCTTCAGACGCTCTGGGAGCTGACCACGACCGAGCAGCCTTACGACCCCACCGGCTGGCGGCCGACGATCCTCAGTACGGCGGCGGCGGCGGGGCTAGGCCTGGTCGTGTTGATCGTGATGGCCATCGCGGGCGGCCCCACCCCCGGCCCCACCCCCGGATCGACCCCCGGACCTCCCCCCGGCCCCGACCCCACCGCTGACCCCACGCCCGGCGGATAGGTATTCTGGACAACCCGGGCCGGTATTTCTGGGAGGGCCTGAGTCTGATAGGATTGTTCCCTGCGGGTGCCGCTTTTGATAGGCAACCGCCTCACAATGATGACCGATAGCGTTTGATGGAGCACGACGATGGAGTTCGTAACTAAAGAAGAAAAAGACAAGCTCGAAGCCCGCCTGGCGGCACTGGTCGCTAACCGGCCGGTGATTGCCGAACGCATCGCCGAGGCCCGGGCTCAGGGCGACCTCAAGGAAAACGCGGATTACCACGCCGCCCGTGATGACCAGGGCCTGGAGGAGGCCGAGATCCGTCGGCTTGAAAAGCGGATCAAGGATGCCCAGGTGGCCGATAATATCGAGGTGCCCGAGGACATGGTGTTTCTGGGCGCGGTTGTCCGGCTCAAGGACCTGGACGACGACACCGACGATGTTTACAAGCTGGTCGGCGAGGCCACCGGCGGCTTCGATGCCGACGAGATCGAGGTCACGACCCAGAGCCCGATGGGAGAGTCGCTGATGAAGGCCCGGGTCGGTGAAACCATCCGCGTGGACCTGCCACGGGGTCCCAAACGCTTCGAGATCCTTGAAATCGTGTCCTGAGAGCGGTTTGGCTCGTTTTACGACCCCCGACCGGATACAATAGTGTCGGATCACGACATCCAACCAGCGGGGCCAACCAACCATGAATACGAAACCCACGATGACACCTACCCAGTCCTTGATCGCCGCCGGCCTGATGGCCTGTCTTATGACGGTTCCCAGCACGTCGGCTCAGACCCGTGTTGGAAGTGACGGCCGGGCCCTGGACGCCAATCAGCAGGTCGGCTCCGCGGGCGTGAACCCCGACGATGGCCGGCTGGATTTCAGCCGACGCAACGACATCGTCACCGGGAACGTCGGCGGCGGACGGGGCTTCCAGGACACGGTCGGCTACGGCGCGGTCGGCGAGTTCCAGGACAACCTCGGCAGCGACAACCTCTTTAACTTCCGCGCGGGCAGCCTGTCGTCCAGCCCCAGCTATTTCAACGCCGCCAGCGTCGGGGGCGTCGGGTATCAGAACAACGTCAGCGTCTACCGTTCGTTCACCAGCCGCGCGGCCCTGCCGCAGTCGCCGGGTCTGATCGCGCCCAACGGTGGCGGGTTCACACTGACACCGGATAACTCCCTGAACACAATCAACAGCGGGTCGGTCTCCACCTACCGGGCCGTGGGCAACCTCACGCCGGGGCTCGCGCTCCAGGCGTTCAGCAGTTCGCCCGCGCTGGGTCTGCGGGGCAACACCGTCACCAGTGAAGCGATCAGCCGGACCCTTCAGGAAGCCGCCGACGAGGCCAACACGTTTGAAACCGAAAACGACAACAACATGGTCCAGCCCTCGATCTATGGCACGGACCTGTTCGATCCTTTCGGCAAGCCCAAGCAGGATGAAGAGGGGCAGTCGATGCTTCGCCCGGGCCAGATCCCGCCGACGCTGATGATCGGCCAGCAGCTGCAAGACATCACCAACCCCAACGTCAATGCCGCGCAGGCCTACGGCGGGACGCGCAATAACCAGGTCCTTAACAATCTCTTCAGCCGGGTCAAAGACACCGACTCGCAGGCGGATCAGGGCAACACGTACCTCAATCTCCTGCGCGATATCCAGAATGACCGGGTCAATAACACCGAGACCGACCCCTGGGACAGCACGCTCGAAGCACCGACCTCCCAGCAGCTCACCGAGGCCGAACGCGCGTACGATGAGATCATGAAGGACCTGTACGGCGAAGACTATGCGACCCGTCGCCCCGAAACCAACACGGACGGCACCGGCGACGAATCGGGCGAAGATGTGCAGGGCGTGGTCGATCAATTGAATTACAGCCTGCCACGGATCGAGACACTCGCATCCAGCAAGCAGGACCGGATCGCCCGGCTGACACGAGAGGCCGAGACCGCTTTGGCGGATGGCAAATACCTCTCGGCTGAGAGCCGGTACCGGCAGATTTTACTGGATGTGAAAAACGACCCGATGCCGCAGATCGGCCTGGTCCACGCCCAGCTCGGCGCGGGGATGTTCCGTTCGGCGGGTATGAACCTGCGTTCCGTTTTCAGCCAGCACCCGGAATTGATCGCGGCTCGCTACGACGCCAAGCTGCTCCCGCCGGAGTCCAGGCTCCAGTGGGTCCAGCAAGAGATCCAGGCGGCGATCAGTCAGAACGAGGGTGGCAAGGACGCGCCACTGCTGCTCGCCTACATGGGCTATCAGGCCGACTCTCGGCAGGTCGTCCGTTATGGCCTGGCTCTGGCGCAGTCCAAGTCGCCACGCGATCCGCTGTTGTCAGTCCTCCGTGAGATCTGGCTGGACGAGTCTGATGGGAAATAACCCAGCGTGACCATGACCGAAAACACGCCAACGGGCTCCTTCCCGGGGACCCACGACGACACGCCTGTCTTTACCCAGCACACCAGCCGGCCCGGCGACCGCCTGCCGTCCGCGCCCAGGCTGTCGCTCACACAGTTCATCGACCTGGACACGCTCCAGGAGATCCAGGACAGCTTCACCGCCGTCACCGGACTGATCGCCAGCATCCACGACCCCGATGGCAATCAGATCACCACACCGACGGATTCAAAAAAACGTAAGGCCTCTGACCAGGTGCTCGATCAGTTGATCGCCACAGATGACGACGTGGGCCAATTCAGCGCGCCGATCGCCGTCGAGGGTCAGATACTGGGTTCGATCGCCCTGAACCCGAACGCGTCCGCTTCGGCTTTATCGGGGCAGGACCAGTTGAAGAAGGCCGTGATTGCGCTGGGCGTCCCCGAGGCACAGGCCGATGAGATGATCCGCGCCGCGGAGTTACATTGCGGCCCCAACAAAGCCGCCGGCATCCAGTTCCTTTACGTGATGGCGAACAGCATCGCCCGGCTGTGTTTCGATGAGTACCACACGCGCCAGCGCGTCCAGGAACTCACCGCGCTGTACGAGATGAGCAAAGCGCTCTCCGCCGAACGCGACCTCCAGCAGATTCTTGACACCGCGACGCACGCCATCGCCGACGTGATGCAGGCCAAAGCCGTCGCCATCCGGCTGACCAAGGAAGACGACCCGCAGCAACTGGAGCCGCGCGCGATCTACAACCTCTCGCAGGCGTACCTGGATACCGGTGCGATCAACGTCGACGACTCGGACATGCTCCGCGAAGCGATGACCGGCAGGCCCGTGTACATCCCGGACATGGCCACGGACCCGCGTGTGATCTTCCCCGGCGACGCCAAGGCCGAGGGGCTCGCATCGATGTTCTGCATCGGGATCATGTATCAGGCCAAGGCGATCGGGACGATCCACCTGTTTTCCCCCGAGCCGCGCACGTTCAGCCCGTTCGAGGTCCGTCTGGTGACCGCGATTGCGCAGATGCTGGGCACGGCGATCCAGAACGCGCGCCTGGACAGTCAGCGCATGAAGAGCCGGCGCGTCCTTCGGCAGCTGCACCTGGCGGCCAACGTCCAACGCCGCATGCTGCCCGGCGAGATGCCCAGGCTCCCGCCGTACGACCTCGCCGCACGCTACGTCCCCAGTTTTGAACTCGGCGGCGACTTCTACGACGTCATCAAGCTCGACGGGCATCTGGGGATCGCCATCGGCGACGTCGTCGGGAAGGGCATCGCCGCAAGCCTGCTGATGGCGAGCGTCCGCGCCAGCCTCCGCGCTTACGCGCAGGACGTCTACGACCTGGACGAGATTATCTCCCGGGTAAATAACGCTCTGTGTCGGGACACGCTGGACAACGAGTTCGCCACGCTGTGGTACGGCGTCTTCGATCCCAGCACGCACCGGCTCACCTACTGCAACGCCGGCCACGATCCGCCGATGCTGCTGCGCAATGACAAGATACAAACACTCGCCACCGGTGGGATGATCGTCGGCGTTGAACGCGACGTGGAATACGAGAAGGGCCTATTCGATATGGTCCCGGGCGATAAGCTGCTGATGTACACCGACGGCCTGGTCGATTCATTCAACGACGCCGGCGAAAAGTTTGGACGCAAACGTATCCATGAGGCGATGCGGGAGTGCGCCGACAAATCCGCGGCCGATACGATCAACCACATCCTCTGGCAGGTGCGCCGCTTCACCGGACCCCGGCAGGGCGTCGATGACACCACGCTTGTGGTCGTCAACGTAGAGCGGTAGTGATTCCACCCGTCGGGCTTACCCCGTGATGCGTATCTCCAGTTTTTTCTGGGCGATCTGCTGGGGGCTGATCCAGAGCTTGTCGATCTTCATCGTCGGGTCGTAGGCACCCTCGGCCCGCTGCCCGTTGACGAAGAATACCCGACCGCGCGGGGCGTCGGTCTCGCATTTCACGTGGACCTCGCAGCCACGCACCATGGTCCGGGCGCTGAAGTCCTTGAACGGTGCCCAGCCGGCCGGTTGTATCCACAGGCCGCCGAACACCGGCTCGATCCCGAAGACGTAACGCAGCAGCGTCTTGAGGACCACGTTCGAGCTGCCCGTCTGCCAGTCGTTCATGTTCTGACCGTCGATGAACTTCTCGGGGTTCAGCCCGTAAGAGTTGGGCATGACAAACGGTGAGTGCGACAGGTTCTCATGGATGTCCGTGAACGGGAGGATCTTGACCAGCTGGTCCCATGCGCGTTTGGGCTTGCCGATCTGGAACAGCGCCATGATCGCGAACGCGGTCGCGTGTATGTACGCGGCGCCGTTCTCCGCGGTGCCCGGCGGGAGTTTGCCGATACGCCCGACCCCACGCACGTTCGGGGGGAACGACGGGTAAAAAGTCTTCAGCCCGTATTTATCGTCCAGCCGATTGAAGGCGTCCAGGATCATCCACTCCTGGTCCGGCGTGTGTTTGAGCATCCCCGAAAGCACCCAGAACACGTTGGACATCAGCCCATCGCGTGCCACATCATCAGGGTCGTTGAACCCACCGACCAGGTACGACCGGCGGTCGCCCCAGCCGTGCAGGATCCTGGCGTGCCCCTTGTCGTTGCTGACCACCGCGTACTTCTGCAAACCTTCCCGGATCGATTCCGCGGCGGCCCGGTAGGCCTTGACGTGTTTGATGTAGCGCTCGTCATCCAGCGCCAGCAGCAGGTCGATCATCTCCAGGCAGTTCTGGTAGACGTGCAGGGTGGCCATGACGCTGACGCCCGTCCCGTAGGTCTGCGACGGGTCCATGCTGACACCCAGGCCGTCCATCGCGTCGTTCCAGTCGCCGTACAACGCGCGGACGCAACCGGTGTGCCCGTGGTCACGATGGTCCAGCAGGTACCGCATGATTTTGAACAGGTGCATGAGCACCGAGTCACGCTCGTTGGCGGGCTCGACCTGGCTGTTGGCCTCGTCCACGATCCGGTGATAACCCACCTCTTCGTTGAGGACCCCGTACTTACCTGTGTATTTAAGATAGCTAACGGTACAGGAGACGATCCATGACCCCTGGTCGATGAACGGCCGAAGGTCCATCCGTCCGATGGTCCCGTTCTTCGACGGCAGCGAGTATTGCCTGAAGCACCGCCCGCCGGGTTCGGTGAACCCGATCGCCTCGATCAGTTTGGCACGGGCCGCGTCCGGGTTCCAAGCCGCCAACGCCTCGATCGCCTGGCAGACATCGCGGATGCCGATCAGTGAGTTGGTCGAAAGCTGGACGTAGCCTTTGATCAGGGCGCAGAACTCGACCTGGCGTTTGAGGTGCTCGATAAAGGCGTTGAACACCTTGGGGTGGGTGTATTTCGGGTCGGTCTGGCCTATCGTGAGCTCGAGTGTGTTGTGCCGATCGTGGTCGTCCTGTTCCAGGCGGTGTAGTTGGCGGTCAATCTCAGAAGAATCGACCGGTGCGTGGACCTGCTGACGTGCCTGTTTAGCACCGTCGGTATGACTGAAGACGATGTCCAAACGCGCATCGGTGTTGGCGGCGAGTTTGAGGTGCAACAGGTCGCCCGCGATAGCGTTATCGACGAACGTACACACCTTTTGCGGTTGGCCGAACGTGCCCGCGGACAGCGCGGCCGCGTTGTGCAGGCTGCTGCGGGCCCCGCCGACGAACTGCATGCGTGCGGTCGTCGCCTCGTGCCGGGTCATCCGGCATCCCGGGCCAAGTGAAAGCGATCGCCTGAAGATACCCCAGTTCGAGACGGAATTCGTGCGGTCCACATCCTCGTTCACCCTGACCAGGAATCCGCTAAGCGAGTCCGATCCCTTCACCGGGTCGATGACCTGAACCTCTTTGAACCAGGCGTCCTCCGCACCTACATGCACCTCGTGTCGCAGGAACGGGTTGAAGTAGGAAGACAGGTACAGGGACTGCTCGTGATCCGCGAGGTTGGCCGCCTGCACCGAGAAGCAGATAGCTTTTTCCGTGTCCACAAAGACGCGGACAACAAAACGCAATGTGTCGGACGTCGTAATAAAGTACGCGGCGCTATTCGACAGCACGGTGTAGCGTTCGAAACGGGTGCCGGGTCTGTCCGGCAGCTTGGGGACGGACAACAGCGGGACGGGGCAGAACCCATGGCCGTCTTCAAGCCCGGCGAAGAAGGCGATGTTCGGCTCCTGCCCCTGGGAGGCCCGCATGAAATGCGAGTACAGCCCCTCGTTGCTGTGCATGTAGCCGGAGGCGTAGACCCAGAAATTAAAGCCGTCTCGGCCGTAGGGGTACCGGCTGTCTCCGTTGTCGCGCGGCGTCGCCAGGACGTGTTCACGGTCCAGCACGTACACGCCCCCGGGCATGCGCCGGTCCGCCCCGCCGTCCCGGGACTGTTCGATCGCCCGGGCCGCGTCGACGATCCAGTTGGTTTTGGCCCGCAGGCCTTCAGGTTGAGAGTGGTCAACAGACACAGATGACGACATACCGAAACAACTCCTATCCATACACGGGGTCGCGGATTGAATCCGCGGTCTCATGCGTCGCTTAGCGTGTTAAGTCCCCGTGCCCGTCGCCCGGCTCAAGGATGTCGCGGACGAAGGGGTAGCAGTGGATCAGCATCCCGCCGAAGCCCGGCTCGTGCTCAAGCGTCTGCCACGCCAGCGAAAAGTTTTCTTTGAAGACCGATGCCGGCTGACCATAAAAAGAGATCGTCGGCACGGCCGGATACTCCCCGGTCTCCACCGCGGCACAAATAGTTTTACCGATCTTCGCCGCATACGCGCGTTCGTCGGTGACCAACCCGGTGATCGAGTTCGGCCCGACTGCTTCACGCCGGTACGACATGATCCCGATGTAGTCGCAGATGTCCTGGACGTGCTGCTGCACGGGTTTGGTCTGACCTGCGAACGCCACCGCCAACGGCAGGCCGTCTTCGCTGGTCGGCGTGTCGAACCAGAAAGGGATATCACACGACAGCGTCATGTCAACCCCGGATTCACGGATGCGTTCCTTGGCCAGGGCGTAGTAGTCCAGCAGGTCTTTAAGAATCACCGTCCGGCGCTTGGCGTCCGACCAGTCTTCAAGCAGGTAGGGTTCGATGTCGTAGTGCACGCCGACAAATCGCTTGCCCTCGGGGAGTGATTTGTTCAATTCGAGGATCGCGTCGAGAACCGCGAGCGTACGGGGCTGATTTTCAGACAGGGCCATGGATTTCTCGCCATCCAACGCCTCGACCTGGATGCCCATGCCCGTCGCCTTGGCGATTAACTCTGCGTAACGCTGCGGCTGCTCGATGACCGGCGGCACGCTGCTGGGCGAATAATGGACCTGCACCAGCAGGCGGTTGATGTGATGCCGTTGGCAGAAACCGAGTAGCTGGTCTTGCTGGTCCGGCTCGAAGATGTACTGACCACTCCAGACCCACATCCCCTTGATGGGTTGGCCCGCCGTCTCGCCCGGTGTGGCCGAGGAATTTTTTTGAGTTTCCGCCGCCTCACCGGCCATGGCGATAGCGGTCGCGGTGAAGGCCAGAATAATCGCCAATAGATATTCGCGGGTCTGCATGGATGTACGGCCCCTTTGGGGTGTTAATTCGAACGGGTCCACGATCTAACGCTTCCAAATCAATTATGTTTAAGCATAGCTACAAGAATGACTTGCATGGCAAATAGACCCTCTGGGCCTATGTGCATCCACATCTTAGAATATCAGGTGGACTCATCCCGGTCAATAGTTATTTCATGCTATGAATAATTATTCTTGTGGGGCATAGACCTGCGCGTGGTGTTAATGACAGGCTTTCTACCGATCATCCCTGCGCTCAGACACGGTTACGGTAGAGGTCCGGGTCGATGACAGATAACATCGCCCGGGTATCAAGTTGACCACCAAGGAAGGCGTCCAAACCCTGAATCACCGGGCCGGGGTCATTGATCAGTGAGCGGTGGGGGACGTCCAGAACCTGGATATTCGGTTTGGATTTCAGCCAGGCGTTGACCTTGTCGAGTTGGCCTTGGAATACTTTGATCAGCGCCTCGTCTTGCAAGGCGGCGCCGCGTTTGCCTGTGCGCTCAAGCATTTTCCGCTGCGATGCTACGACTTCTTTGAGTTCGCGTCGCATGAAGACAACCTTGTACGGGTATTCATCCGGCAGATCGGCCAGCAGCATGTGGATGGCTTTGACAACTTTGCCCGGCGCATCCTTGAGGACCTCGGGCCTTGTTTTTAGCTGTTTAATGGCCTCAAGTTCGTAGTAGCCCCTGGGGTTGTCGTCGTCGGCGGTCCGTTGGAAATCCGCAAACGGCGGGATGCCGCCCGCCTCCAGCATTTGCATCATCAGGCTGGTCCCCGAGTGGGGAAGCCCCGAGACGACCACAATCGTGTCTATTAGTTCATTCATCTGAAAACCTCTTATCAACGCAATCCACCGTCATCCCGGGCTCACATTATCTAGTCATGGTAACGCCTGATCGGGCGGTTCGGGTATCGATTTACGGGTGCCAATCGATCGATTCAACTTTCCCAATCGGTCCCGAACCGTTAGTCAATTAATCGTAACTACTGCTTTTTCAATGGTTAAAACCATCTTATCTATAGGATGTCACTCCGTCAAAATAAAAGTTCAGTCAACGAAATAAATTTCTTGACTTTAGGGGGTAGCCGGTGGTATAAATGGGTGTGTCGGGTGAAGGTTCAGGTTTACCGGCACCCGTGACTTTGTATGTTGTATCTTTAAGGTAATCATCAAGCACACGTTCGTGTGCCGTGACAGGAGACTCGGGAGATGGCGAACAAACTCAGCCGTAAGTCGATCCACCAACTCATGACGTATTCCGCCGCCGCGGGCTTGGGCGCATTTGTGACCGGTCAAGAGGCGCAGGCGGTCGTCAAGATCGGTCATCTGCATCTGGATGCCGAGTGGGACGTGGCCGCCAACCCCAACCCGCCGAACGGCAACGCCGGCGACGACATCACGAACATCAACTGGGACGCCGGCGAGTCGTTCGACCTGCAGACCGCCAACAACCCCAACGGCTACGACCACTTCATCAACGCCGGCAAGTTCGGCGTGCAGATGAGCCCCTGGTGTGACCAGGCCAACTTTCCCGGCTGCCGTGGCGACTCGCCCGGCTTTGCGGGTGTGACGAGTTTTGTTTTCTCTTCGCAGGCCGTCCTTGACTCAAATAACTCCGCGAACCTAGACCCGCTGGACCCGTTCTTTACCCTCGATTACGTTAATAACACTTACTACACCGTCGGTTTTGGACCGGGCGTTTCGATCGACGGCACGCAGAAAACAGTCGGCGTGATCAACAGCGACTACTACTCCGGTTTCCTGACAATGCTCGGCAGCTTCGGTGTCGGCGATAACGACGCGATCACACACGCCGCACAAGGCAGCTTCGTCGCCTTCAGTTTCGAGGGGACTGACGGTACGCACTACGGCTGGGTCCAGGTCGGGCGACAGACAGGCCCATCGACGTTCACGAAAGCCAAGTACCACAGCTACGCCTTTGAGACTTCACCCGACACGCCGATCTCCACCCCGATCCAGGGCGACCTGAACTTTGATGGCTTCGTCGGCATCGCGGATCTGAACGCCGTGCTGGGGAATTGGAATCAGAACGTTGATCACGGCGACTGGACGCTGGGTGATATCGCCGGATTCATACAAGACCCTGACCCCGCTTCCGGTCGGGCCGCGGGTGTGGCGGGTGGCGACGGGTTTGTCGGGATCGACGACCTCAACGCCGTGCTGGGGAATTGGAACAACGGCACACCACCAGAGGGATCCGCCCAGGTCCCCGAGCCGGCATCAGTGATTCTCCTCGCCGCCGGCGCGGGGGCGGTTGGGCTTCGTCGCCGCCGGGCCTGAACGTGTCTATGCCGGGTTAAACACGGGTTTACGAACAATCATCACGAATAAAGGCTGTGAGCTGGAAGACTCGCGAGCAGCCACAAGTGCTTAAAAGACGATAAAGCGGGCATTTTAATTGTTCAATCATAGAAAAAATACTTGACTGATTCACTGTAACGGTGCATAGTGTTTATGGACTGTTCTCGTAAAGGCCGGCCTTGATGTGAGGCGGCAAATCCATTCTGGAAGGAGAGAAAGACATGTCAGAATTGCTTGATCGGATGTCGACGAAAAGATTGATGGCCTACTCGGCCGCGGCAGGTATGGGGGCGTTTGCCTTTGGCCAGGGCGCACAAGCCGCCGTCCAGTCCAACAGCAGCCTCAGCAACACCACCTTTGCCCACTCGGGTCTGGCGTCCAACGGCGACGACTTCACCGTGGACATCGACATCGATGGCGACGGCACGAACGACACCCGCCTGGGTGTGTTCCTCAACGCCATCGGCATGACCGGCTTCCCCGGCAACGCTGTGCTTGCGGACAGCACCAACGGCGCGCTGTCGTACTACGTGGTTGGTTTCCAAAACGGCGATACCGTGGACGCCAACAACGACGCGGCCGGCGGCGGCGTGAACCTCGCCTTCGTGACGCCTTACGTCGCGCTCTACGGCGGCTACCGCTACCAGATCCACCACACGCAGGACGGCGACTGGATCGGTGTCCAGTTCGACATCGGTGGGAACACCCACTTCGGTGCGATCCAGATCAAAGAGTTCGACGGCCTGGGCTCGCTCGACCAGACCGGCGACAACGACCCCAACGGCCCCGGCGACTTCTCGCTGGACCCCGTCCGCGTGACACTGGGCGCGATGATCTGGGAAGATCAAGCCGGCGCAACTCTGGTGATCCCTGAACCTGCTTCGCTGGCCGTGCTGGCGATGGGTGCCGGTGCGATGGGCCTGCGTCGTCGGCGTTCCGCGTAAGATATGATGGCTAAGTATTCTCATTAATCCACGCTGGGCGGAGATGAAAGTCCCCGCCCAGCCTTTCATTTAGAGACCTCGTAATCCAGGGCCAAGAGAACATGGGTGAACGGATCGCCAAGAAAGTGTTGCTGCTGGGTTGGGACGCCGCCGACTGGAAGATGATGAATCCGCTTCTGGAGAAGGGCTGGATGCCCAACCTCAAGAAGCTGATGGACAACGGGGTCAGCGGCAACCTGGCGACCATCCGCCCGATCCTCTCGCCGATGCTGTGGAACTCGATCGCGACCGGCAAGCGTGCCGACAAGCACGGCATCTGTGGGTTCATGGAGCCCAACCCGGATGGAACCGGGGTCAGGCCCGTCACCAGCACCAGCCGCAAATGCAAAGCGCTTTGGAATATCCTCACACAAAACGAGCTGCGATCGAATGTCGTGGGCTGGTTCGCGTCCGATCCGGCCGAGCCGATCCACGGCGCCATCGTCAGCGACCGTTACCAGGCGATGTGCAAGGTCCGCGAAGACAAACGTCAGGCAAAACCTGGACTTTGTCACCCCCCGGAGCTAGCGGACAAGCTGATGGAGTTGATTGTCGACCCATCGTTGATTGATGGTGACTCGCTGACACCTTTCGTTCCCGAGGCGAAGCTGATTGACCAGACCAGAGACAACCGGCTGATGCAGCTGGCGATGCTGATCTCGCGGATGTCGTCGGTCCAGGCCGCGGCGCACTACCTGATGTACAAAGACCCGTGGGACCTAACTGCGATCTACTTCGACGCGATCGACCACTTCGGCCACGCGTTTATGCCTTACCACCCGCCGCAGATGCCGGGGGTCAGCGATGAAGACGCGAAGATTTATAAAGACGTGATGAATGGCGTGTACCGATTCCAGGACCTGATGCTCGAGGCGACGTTGCAGATGGCGGGCGAAGATGCCACCGTTATCATCGTGTCCGACCACGGTTTTCATAACGACCACACGCGCCCGAGCACCGACGGGATGGACAACCCCGAGGGCTGGCACAGCCCCTACGGGATGGCGTGCATCAGCGGGCCGGGCATCAAGAAGAACGAGAAGCTCTACGGCGCTACTTTGTTGGATGTGACGCCAACGATTTTGTCTCTGCTGGGCCTGCCGGTCGGCGCGGACATGGACGGCCGGCCCTGGCTGGAAACGTTTGACCGGCCCGCGAAGGCACACCGCATCCTCAGCTGGGATTCCGTTGCCGGCGAGTCCGGCCAGCACACCGAAGCCATGCGCGAAGACCCCGTCGCCGCGGCCGAGGCCATCAAGCAGCTGGTCGAATTGGGCTACATCGAAGACCCAGGCGACGACGCGGAGAAAGCCGTCCGCAGCACGTCACGCGACCTGAAACACAATCTCGCCCGCGCGCTGGACGACAGTAAACGCGCCCACCTGGCGATCCCGCTCTGGGAAGAACTCAGCGAGTCAGAAGAAAAACACCAGGGCCACTACAAGCTCTGCCTGGCCCGTGCGTACCTGGGGCAGGGGGACTTCCCGGCGTTCGACCGCGTCATGCGGGAATCATTCAACGAAGAGCAACTCAAGAGCCCGGTGCTGTTGGCACTACTCGGTGACGCGGCGCTGACTCAGGGCAAGACCGACGAGGCTTTGGACTACTTCGAGCGGGTCCGTGAGATCGACCCGGACTCGCCGAGCCTGTTACAGCGCATGGGGACGATCCACTGCCGGCAGAAAAACTGGGATGCGGCCGAGGTGTTGATGAAACGTGTGCTCGAGATCGAGCCCGACAGCGCGATGGCCCACAACGCGCTGGCCGAGGTCTGCAACGCACGCGGCGAATACGCGCAGGCGGTCGAACACGCCTTGCAGGCAGTAGGCCTGTTTCATCAGTTCCCCCACGCGCACCGGAACCTGGGCGTCGCGCTGGCGCAGATGGGCATGGACGAGCAGGCGATCCTGGCGTTGGAAACGAGCCTGGGCATGGACCCACAGCACAAGGCGACGCATCTCTGGTTAGCAAGATTGTTCCGCCGGGAGGAAAGGGACGTCGAGCGAGCCGCCAAGCACGAAGCCATGGCAGGGCGGGTGACGTAGGCGTCAGGTTTTGAAGTAAAACTTCTGAGTTATACCTGTGATGTTACGAGAACCCATTGAGATATATGTTAGTCATTACAATATAAATACTTACGGCATAAAACGGAAATTCTATTTTATTTAATACAAACAATGAATTTTTATTGACATGGGTAGGTGGGTCATTTAGAATCGTATGAAGTAACGTGTGGAGAGGTTTTGAAGTTCTCGCACGGACGAACCTAGGACCCTACGATTCACGAGGATGTCAGCTATGAAACGCAAAGCGTTTACGCTCATCGAACTGCTGGTGGTAATTTCGATTATAGCGCTGCTGGTTGGCATCCTGCTGCCGGCACTGGGAGCCGCACGTCGGGCTGCACTGGATGTGAAGTGTGCATCGAACCTGCGTCAGCAGATGACGGGGGTGTTCGGGTATATCACGGACAACGATGGGATCCTGCCGATCGGCTATTCCAACAGCAACCCGGCGGTGTACTGGTCCGTGTTGATTAACGATTACACGATCTCCAGTGGCACGAATGAAAACGACCACGGTGAGATGTTCCAGTGCCCCTCGGTGACGATTGGCCAGGGCCTGCTGCACTACTCGGCGCACCCGGTGATCGGCTACGACCCTATCGATACAGGCCAGGCGATCGCCACGGGCAAGGATGTCCCGCCGTACTTCACGATTGACATGATCAAGCGGCAGACCGAAGTGATCTACATCATGGACGGTATCCAGTTCAAGGACCGGATATTTGTTCATCCGACGACGGGTGAAGTAACAGAATACAACGTCTATGCGACGGCCCTTCGGATCGACAATAACAAGGTCTTCCAGGCCCGGCGTCGGCCTGACCTGTCTCTTTTCTGGTTCGACCCCGATGCGACGGATAACGAAGACCCGATCGACCCGGGTGAGAATGTAGACCGAGAGACCTCCGGGTTCGGGGACGCGGACATCCGCTGGCGGCATGCCGGGAACAATGCGGGTACGTTCACCTTCTTTGATGGCCACGTCGAGAAGAAGAGCATGGATGAGGTACTCAAGCGGAATGTCCGCACGGAACACCCGTAGGCGGAGGTAAACTGCCTATGCATGCGAGTTTTACCTCCGGCGACCGATATCTGTATAAATCACGGAACCGTCAGATTTGATATAACAGGGGGGGCTTGGGCTGAGCCCTTGTCAGACCTTGAGGCAGCGTATTGTATTGGCGAGAACGATGATGAAAGGCTCGATCCAGAAAGCGAACCAGACAAGCTCGGCGGTGCATAACCGTCGGCTGGCTGTGCAGCTGCTGCGGTATCACGGGGCCTTGTCGCGTCAGCAGCTCGCCCAGATCACCGGGCTGCGCAGCTCGACGCTGACGTATATCGTCCGGGAACTGCTTGAAAACGAAGTCGTCCGGACCATCGGCAAGCGCGAGTCCAAGACGGTCGGCAAGAAGCAGGTGCTCTTGGAGATCAACCCGGACCTGGGCTGGGTCGTGGGCATCGGTATCGATCGTGATTCGTTGTCGCTGTCGTTCCTGGACGCGGCCGGTCAGGTCGTCGGGCAGGAGCGCCACGTCACCGGGCACAACGCGGAAGAGCTGCCCGGCCAGTTGGCGGACCACATCGGCAAGTGGGCCAAGGCCAACGGCGAGTCGATGGACAAGCTGTTGGGTGTCGGCATCGCGTCGCCTGGCGTGGTGGATTACAAGCAGGGCGTGCTGCTGAAGTCGACCTGGCTGAACACACAGAACTTCCCGATGGGTCGGCTGGTCAGTGAAGCGGTCGGCGTGCCGGTGATGGTGGATAACGATGCGAACTTCGCTGCGCTGGCCGAGGCGCGGCGCGGCAGCGCGCGGGGGCTTGGCGCGTTTATCTACTTCTATGTCAGCTCGCAGCAGCACGGCAGCACCATGCAGATCTATGGCCTGGGCTCGACCTACTTCCTGGACCACAAGCTTTATCGAGGCACGCACTTCGGGGCGGGCGAGGTCGACGCGACGCTTGAGCCCAGCCCAAGTGACCACGATGTCGTCACGCCAGACCAATTAGCACAGTTGGCTTCTGAAGACGCGCCGATCACGCCCGAGCTCAGCAAGATCATCTCGGGCCTGGCGGTGCCGATGTCCAGTGTCGTCAACCTGATCGACCCCGAGGCGGTGATCCTCGGCGGCAACGTCAGCATCACAAACAAGAAGGCGGTGCAGACCATCGAGACCGCGATCAACCGGACGATCGTCCCCGTGCCAAACCGTTTTGTCGAGGTGCGGGCTTCTACGTTTGTGGATCAGGGCAGCTCGATGGGGGCCGCGATCGCCGCGATCGAAGGGGTGAAGATCGTCGAGGGCGAGCCGCTACCGGTCGGGCAGATCCCTTCCTCGGAGCCGGAGCCTTCCAACGGTAACGCACGGCCCGTGGCACGCACGGTGTCGTAATCAGGCGGCCGATCCCCCGGCAGAATCGGGGGCTGAGGGACCCACGCGTTCCGGCATCGAATAGTCACGTATACGCCGTCGTTGTTACAGCCTTGAACCGGGCCTTCTATTAATGATGTTCGCCGTGATGAGGCGGGCGTTGATTCTCACAGAACTTTACTAGAAAGACTTCATGCCGACGCAAACGCTCCCCGGGCTGGGGCTTTGGGACTGGATCATCATCGGTTGTTTCTTCGCCACGACGCTGGGGATCGGGCTGTATTATTCGAGGCGTGCCAAGGCGAGCCTGGCGGATTACTTCGTCGCCGGGCGGAAGATGACCTGGTGGGTCGCGGGCACGTCGATCGTGGCGACCAGCTTTGCCGCGGACACCCCGCTGGTGATTTCCGGGTGGTCCAGGACAACGGGGCTTGAGCAAAACTGGTTCTGGTGGGGCGGCATCATGGGGATGATGCTCTGCACATTTTTCTTCGCGCGCTTATGGCGGCGTGCGAAGCTGCTGACGGATGTGGAGTTCACGGAGTTGCGCTACGCCGGTAAGCCGGCGGCGGGGCTTAGGATGTTCCACGCCTCCTACCGATCGATCATCCAGAACACCCTGGTGATGGGCTGGGTCACGCTGGCGATGGTGAAGATCCTGGAGGTGACGCTGGATATCCCAACGCTGGTCTTTGTCAAAGGGCAGTGGCTTCCTGAAGCTGTTGCCAAAGGGGTTGAGCTATATTCACAGATCGATCCGGCGACGATCCTGACGATCCCCGGGTACGGTGAGGGGGTTATCTCCGCCAAGGCGATCGGGATCATCGTCTGCTTCACCGTCGCCGCCGGTTACAGCGCGGTATCCGGGCTCTGGGGGGTGATGGCGACGGATGTGTTCCAGTTTGTGCTGGCAATGACCGGGACGGTCATCCTGATGTTTGTCGTGTTTGGGGTCGCCGGCGGTCCGTCACAGATGGTGGACAAGGCCGTGGCCGCGGTGAACAGCGGGGCGGTGCACAACAGCGTGCCGGAGTATCGCGAACACGTCGAGAAGCAGGCGATCGTCGATGTCTTGATGGGGCCTGATGCTGATTATCTCAAGGACGTGGACACGGTGACGTATGTTGACCGTGAGGCCGCCGCGAATCAGGCGGTGAGCAGGATGGTCGAAGCGGGTCTTTTAAGACGCACGGAAGACAACCCCGGCTTGTTGATGTGGGCCGTTTCAGGATTAGATCGTTGGGCGGTCGTCTTGCGTCTTGAGCAGGCTGGCCTTGGGTCGAAGCCTATTAGTGACGATGACCCGATTGCGTTGCTGCACGAGTCGCTCGCCGTAGAAAATGGCGGTGATCCAAACAGCCTGACCGAATCACTGACAACTCTCTGGCAGAGCGCTTATACAATCAGCCGGGGCCACTTCAAAGAAAAGGGCGGGGCTGAAGAGCTTATTGACTCCGGGCTGTTGGCCGAGGATTTCGGCGGCGACGGCGGGAAGTTGGGCTACTACCGCATCCCCGACCTGTCGCTGACCGAGGAGCAGTTGCATACACGCATGGATGACGCGGGGATCGAGCGCAAGAGCGAGATGCTCGCCGCGTGGCGTAACGACGTGGTCGTCTCACCCTCGAAGATTGCCGGGTTCTTCCCGCCATTCAAGATCAAGGACGGCGGGCTTACAGCGATCTGGGCACTGATTGTTTTCCTGGGCCTGCAATGGTGGGCCGGCGGCGAGGGCGGCGGCTTCCTGGCGCAACGCCTGTTCTCCTGCAAGGATGAGAAGCACTCGATGCTCGCGATGCTCTGGTACAACCTGGCGATGTTCGTGCTCCGCCCCTGGCCCTGGATCGTCGTCGGCGTCGCGTCGCTGTTCCTGATCCCCGACGTCACGGTCTATGGCGAACACTACGGCGCGGAGCACGCCTACGTCATCATGCTTATGAAGTACCTCCCCGCCGGCCTCAAGGGCCTGATGGTCGCGGCGCTCATGGCCGCCTACATGTCCACCATCTCCACCCACGTCAACTTCGGCGCGTCCTACATCGTCAACGACCTCTACAAACGTTTCATCAACCCTAACGGCAGCGAGCGGTCGTTTATCATGGTCTCCAAGATCGCGACCGTGTTGCTCGCCGTTCTCGCCGGGCTCTACGCCTACTACTCCGAGTCCATCGCCACCGGCTGGTACATCTTCTTCGAGCTGATGTCCGGGGCCGGGTTTGCCGTGCTTCTGCGGTGGTACTGGTGGCGGATCAGCGCCTGGTCCGAGATCGCCGCGATGGCGTCGTCGCTGACCGTCTTCTGTCTGCTCAATTACACCGGCGCATTCCACCGCCTGTTCGAGGTGGTCGGCCTGGGTGGGTATCTCTACCTGCTCGACGAGTTTGCGGTGCGGTTCACGCTGAACCTGGTGATCTCCACGACGATCTGGGTGACGGTGACGTTCCTGACGCCGCCGGAGAGTGAAGCGCACCTGGTCAGGTTCTATCAGCGTGTCCAGCCCCCGGGCGGTTGGAAAAAGATCGCTGACGCCGCGGGCCACCCCAACCACCTGCGGGTCGGCTGGGTCGAGTGGGCCGGCTGGCTGGCGGGCGTGACCGGCCTGTTCTCCATGATCTTCAGCCTCGGCCACGCCTGCTTCGGCAACTACACCCTCTGCGCCGTATTCGGCGCCTACGGCCTCCTCGCCACCGTCTTGATCTTCAAGCTGCTGGGGAAGATGGATTGGTCGAGTTTGAATGGGGAAGGTAAAGATTTGCCAAACTAATCGGGGTGACATGATTCGAACCTGCGACCTCTTCGTCCCGAAGCGAGACGACATCTCAACGCCCAATAGCCCGGAAGTCCTTGTTCAGCATTAACATAGCGCTTTCTTACCCATCTGCAAATGCGCGCATTCAGACGCATTCGCGCGCACTCAGAAGCGGTAAAGCGGGCTAGTTCTCGTAACCTCGACCAATCTGCTTGGCTTCGTGTCACTTCTTAATAAGGAATATACTTTGGGCTATGGCCGGGTGGATTCACACACAAAAATCTGGGTCAGGCTTCCGGGTGGGGCATCTACTTCACAAGTCGAATCATAAACCAAAGCAGATCAAGCCCCAGGCTCATCCTCATCATTGAGCATGCGCAGCGGCGGGCTGTCGGTGTCGTCGAACTGGCCGTTGCGCGTGGCCCAGATGAAGGCGGCGACGAAGATGACGCCCAAGAGAATCGCCAGCGGCAGGATGAGGTAGATCACGCTCACGGCTTAGGCTCCACTTGGACAAACGCGCGGTTGCTGACCGCCAGTGACAACACGGTCAGCGAACTAAGCGGCATAAGAATCGCGGCGATCAGAGGGTTGATGATGCCCGCCACCGCGAGGGTCACGCCAATGACATTGTAGGCAAGCGACACGACCATGCACCGGCGGACACCACGGAGGACTTGTCGAGAGCCGTGAATAAGTCCGACGATCGGCGAGAGGCCGGGTATATTAAGATAGATGTCTGATGCGGCGAGGCTGGCCTCGGCCCCGCCGTGGACCGCGATGCCGACGGTGGCGCTGGCGAGAGCGGCGGCGTCGTTGACCCCGTCGCCGATCATGACGACCGAGCCGAGCGTGCGGTACTTTTCGACGAGTTGCACTTTTTCTTCGGGCATGATGTTGCCGTGCGTCTTATCGGGATCGATCCCAAGCTCATCTGCGACGTGCTTAACGACAGTTTGATGATCGCCGGAGACCATGCCGATGCGCCAGCCGAGTGTTTTAAGATCATCGACCGCCTTTCGGGCGTCGGGTCGTATCGCATCGCCGAGCCCGGCCACCGCAACGACCTGGCCATCGACCGCAATCAATACGGGGGTCAGGCTGCGGGCGGCGTTCTGCGTGATGTGATGATCCACCCAGCCGGGGATGCTACTGGCACGTTGTGCGATAAAGTCGTGCGAACCGACCGACACGGTTTTGCCATCAACGTGTCCGGTGATCCCGCCTGCTTGTGTTTGTGCGACATCCGTGGCAACGAGGCCATGGCCCGATTCGCTAAGGTTCTCGACGATCGCCCGCGCTATCCGGTGGGATGAATGCGCTTCGACCGCAGCGGCCAGGGGTTTGGCTAAGTCATGGCCTTGCCACGAAACGAGGGTCGTCTTGCCTTGTGTCACGGTGCCTGTTTTGTCAAGGAGAATCGTACCGGGGGCCCCGGCCCTTGCCATGTGTTCCAGCGCCGCGCCGCCCTTCACGAGTATGCCCCGCCTCGCAGCCCGCCCTACCGCGACCGCCAGCGACAGAGGCGTTGCCAACCCAAGCGCGCAGGGACACGCCACGATCAACAGCGCCACCGTGTGGTCGACCGCGTGTGCCGGTTCGAGCCACAACCAACTAGCAAACGTCACCCCCGCCAGCGTCACAACGCTAAGCACAAACCACCCCGCCAGGCGGTCTGCGGCCTGAACGATCGGGGCTTTGCGCTGCGTGCTAAGCTCAACAAGTTGCATCAACGCGCCGACCCGGGTGCGTTCGCCGGTGGCCTGAACACAAACGCGGACCGTTGAGCTGAGGTTGACGCTCCCCGCCAGCACGTTGTCACCGACATCGATCCTGATCGGCCTGGACTCGCCGGTGAGCAGGGATTGATCGAACTCGCTTGAGCCCTGGGCAAGCCGACCGTCGGCGGGCGAGGATTCCCCGGCGTGCAGCTCAACCACATCGCCCACACGCAGCGCCTCGAGCGGTACTTCAGAAAGTAATCCGTTATCATCGACACGGCGGGCCGACACGGGCGTCAGACGGAAGAGCTGCTCGACCGCGTCGGCGCTGCGGCGCTGCTGGCGACGCTGGATCGCTCGACCGACTAAGAGTAGAAACACCAACACCGCCAGCGAGTCAAAATAGACCTCGCCACGGCCAAGCACGGTGTTGACCATCCCCGCCACGCCCCCCGCCGCGAGGCCAAGCGCGATCGGCAGGTCCATATGCGGTGTGCGCATGCGGATCGCCGACCACGCGCCACGAAAAAAGACCGACCCGGGCCAGAGAAGCGCAACCATGGCCAGGCCCATCCCGACCCAGCGGAACAGCGTCTCGAATCGCGTATCGATCCCGGTGAAGTAGCCGGCATAGAGACAGACCGCGAGGATCATCACGTTGCCCACCACGGCACCGGCGACCCCGATACGGATCAACTCCCGCCGATTCTCGCGAGTCACGACAGCGCCGGCAGCGACATCACGGGCCGGGTGCGGCGGATAGCCAAGCGAATCAAGCGAAGCCGCGATCTTCGACAGGTTGACCGAGTGTGGGTCCCATGTCAGACGGACCTGAGACTTATGAATATTTAATCGTGACTCGACAACGCCGGGCACGACCGACGGAAGTTTTTCGACAAGCCAAAGGCACGCGGCGCAGTGTACGCCTTCCAGATAGAACGCGGTAGTGCGCAGGCCGTCGGATCGATCTTCGCAGCAGCGAGCGGTGTAGTCGTCATGGTCGAAGGCGATATAACCCGCACCGGTGGTCTTGGCCTGTTGCCGCTCGGCGTCCTGACGCTCACGCATCCGGTAGTAGCCGCTCAGCCCGAGTGAGTGAATCACCGTGTAGACCGTCTCGCAGCCGTGGCAACAGAACGGGTGCTCGGCGGCGGGATCGATCAGCCCCGGCGGGACAAGCAGGCCGCAGTGGGCGCAGGCTGTATGACCTGGCGAATCAGAACTCCCATTTACGTGGTCAGGCGCATCGGTGGTGGTATCACTTGGCATCGTTCTGACAACAGGGTAGCGTCGCCTCGCCGATTTCCTTAACACGCTGCACCGCCTGCTCGGTGGATTGAGCCGGGCTTGTAACGGTCTGAGCGTAGACGGCGGAAGAAATTTCCATCCGGTGCATCACGGTGTAGAGCCCGACAAGGACAATGGCGATGGCGGTAACGGCGGGCATGCGCCTGCCCAAGACGCCTGTAAGGCTCTGAATCCCCGCGCCCAGTGCGACCAGGGCCGGGAGCGTGCCCAGCCAAAACATCGCCATGGTCAACGCGCCGTAGATGGGGCTGGCGGTACCGGCCGCGGTGATGGCAAATGCGTAGAGCCAGCCGCAGGGCAGCAGCGTGGTGAGCAGGCCAATCGTCAGGGCACGGGGGACGGGCCTCATCCCCATCGCCAGGCCCTGGCCCGCACCGACCATGCGGCGCAGTCGATCGGGGACCGGTGCCTTGGGTAGCTTCACACCCTTAAGTCGAAGCAGCGTGACGACGCCGAAGATAATCATGACACCACCCGCGAAGATGGCGGCTGTTCTTTGCAGGCCGATATACCCGCCGCCAAGATCAAGCGCCGCACCCAGTGCCCCGCCGACCGCGCCCAGCAGTGTGTAGGTGACCAAGCGTCCGCCGTTGTAAGCGGTGCTGAGCAGGGCCCTGCTGCGTGTGTCTGTTTTTTCGCCGGTGCCAACCGCGAAGGCCACGAACGCGCCGCACATGCCCACACAATGCAGGCTGCCCGCCAGGCTCGCAATCAGTACGGTGAAGATCAGTGCGGTCATCTCGGGCTCCACTGAGCAGCGCCGACCTGTTGATCGGTCGTGTAGTGAAATAATTCCTCGCCCCGCTGGACCGCGACACTCAACGTCCACATGCCCGGCCGGCGCATGTCCATGGTAGCGATGTACTCGCCGGGGGCGGCTTCTTTGGCTTGGGCTTCGATGATCGTCTTGGCGCGGGCGTGGTGGTACACGGCGAGGGTAGTCACGGCGTCGGCTAGGGGTTTATCTTCGGCATCACGGATGGAAACGCGCACCGTGCGCTGCCCAAGCATATCGGCTGCGAGCGCGACATCAATCGTCGTCGTCCAGCCAAGCGCCGCGTCGTGACGTTGCTGGGCCCGCTGCTGGTCCCAGGCGATGGCCTTGGCGTGGTAATCGCTGACAACCGCATGAGACGGGTCTGATGTCGCGATAAAGACGACGATCAGGCAGCCAACCGTGTGGACCGAAAGCATGCCGACGACGATGCCCGGCCAGAGCCAGGCCCGGCGACGCTTCGGGCGTGCTTCATTTTTATCAACTGGCGAAGACTCGTTCACGGCTTGCCCTCCTGCACGACGGGGTCTGCGGACGAAGCGGTCGGCTTGGGTGCTTTGCCCGCGGGGCCCAGCAGCCGACATGAGACCTGCTCATCGAAATCAGCCCCGTCATAGATGCGTATGCGGGTGTCGAGCATCCCGGCGAGGAACGCCGAACGCGGCGCGACGATCAGCACGCCCTCGGTGAGCGATTCGCCCGGGCCGATCAGAAGCGGGTTCTCGGCGATCTCGATGCGTGAGATGTGCTCCTCGGCGGGCTCTACATAATAGCTGGCGGGCGCGTCGGTACGGTTGGTGATCTTGATGCGCATCGAGTTGGCGACCTGTCCGTCGTCCATCACGGTAAACGGGCTGCCGAGGTTGCGCAGCATGACGATGTCGGCTGACTTCTTGTTGACCAGCATGACGCCGAACAAGGTGAGTACGGCGAGCATGATCGCGGGGTAGATCACGACGCGTGGCCGGATCAGGTGGTTCTTCTCGCCTTGCATCGCGGCCTGCGTGCTATAGCGGATCAGCCCCTTCTCTCGGCCGAGTTTCGCCATCACCGGGGCGCAGGCGTCGATGCACTGGGCGCAGCCGATGCATTCCATCTGCAAGCCCTCGCGGATGTCGATCCCGGTTGGGCAGGTATCAACGCAGAGGTGACAATCCACGCAATCACCTTTGGAGTCATCTCCTTTGCGTAATTTTCCGCGCGGCTCACCACGTTTCTCATCGTAAGTCACGATCAATGATTGGCGGTCCAGCAGCGCGGACTGGAGTCTACCGTACGGGCAGGCGATGATGCACGTCTGCTCGCGGAAGAACCCGAAATCGAACATCATCAGCCCCGTCGTCGCCACCATGACCACAAACGCGACCGGGTGATCGAAAGGCGAGCTGGTGACCCACTTAAAAAGGCTCTGCACGCCGACGAAATACGCCAGGAATGTGTGGGCCAGGAACATGCTTACTATCAGGTACACGCCAATCCGCGCGGGTTTGCGCCAGCCGGCGACTTCCTTGCGTTTACCGGGGGTGCCGCCTTTGCCCTGGGTGCCCGCAAAAAGCCGCTCGATCGGGCGATAGACAAACTCCATATACACAGTCTGCGGGCAGGCCCACCCGCACCAGACGCGCCCGAACAGCGCGGTCATAAGGAAGATGCCAACCAGGACGGTGACAATCAACAGCGCCAGCAGGATCGTATCGGTCGGCAGAAAGGTGTAGCCAAAGAGCGTGAACTCCCGGCGAATCACGTCGAGCAGGACCAGCGGCTTGCCGTTGAGTCGCAGGTACGGTGTGAGCGTGAACAGGATGATCAGGAGGTAGGCGACCGCGCGGCGTTGCGTGAGGAACGCGCCCTTGGACACGCGGGGGCTGAGCCAGCGGCGAGAGCCGTCCTTTTCCAGCGTCGAGAGGACGCGTTGTTCTGGCTCAAGCAGGTTGCTCACCGTGGTATCCAGTCAATCGGTTCGGGTGGGCCATTCTAGGCCCGCTTACTCCCCGGGTTCCACTACCGTGTCGGGGATGGCCGGGGCGTCCGGCCAGGGGGGGATGATCTCGCCTTCGGGGGCGCGAGGTCCAGTCAGGTTCTGCCCACGCAGGGAGGCGACGTAGGCGGCAACCATGACGATCTCGTTAGGGTGCAGGCGGTTGTTCCAGGCGGGCATCGCACCGTTGGCGGCGCCGTTTTGGATCACCGTGCCGATGTCGCCCAATCGTTTGGCGTTCTTGAATTGATCGTCGGTGAGGTTCGGGCCGACCAGCCCCTCGCCGTTCTTGCCGTGGCAGGAGACGCAGTTGCCGGCGAATGTCTGCTTGCCGAAGAGCAGCCAGTCATCATCCTGCATGTACTTCAGGATCGTCGACTCGTCGGGGGCCAGTGTGCCGATATCCTCGAATTGCAGGAGCAGATTGGCGGTGACCGAGTTGTCGTAGGCCTGAGCCACGCTTGTCCCGGCCGTGCCCAGCTGGTACGCCATGTAGTAGAGCACGGCGAAGATGCAGGAGCCCGCGAAGATCCATGCCCACCACCCGGGGATCGGGTTGTCGTACTCACGGATACCGTCGTACTCGTGATCGGTCAGCGGCGAGCCTGCCTGATCGGCTTGTGGGTCGGTCTGGTTGTGTTCACTCATGATCGGTCGGCTCCGTGGTCTTTGTGGTTCGGCGAGCCTGTGGTGGGTTCAAGGTCCTGATCGTCGGATAGCGGCATACGCGAGAAGCGGTCGGTCTGGCTGCGCGAACGCGAGAAGGTGGTCAGGAGGATCACCAGAAACGCTCCGAAGAAAAGGACCAGCGCCGCCTGTGTGAAGAACCCGTATGTGCCGTCTTGTAGCACGGTTTGAAGCATCAGTGTTCACTCCCGGCGGTCGGTATGGCTACGTCCGGAGTATCGGGTGATGTCTTAAATAGATCGGTGCCCAGCCGCTGCAGGTACGCGATCAGGGCAACGACTTCCTTATCTTCCAAACCCGCTGGCCCGCCCTGTACGACGATCTCGTCGGCGATCGTTTGCGCCTGAGCCTTGGCGTGGTCTTGCGCGGTTTGTTCCTGCTCCAGCGTGTAAGGCACGCCGAGGATGCGCATGGCCTTGACCCTAAGCGGGATCGACTTGAAGTCCAGCTTCTTCTTCTCGAGCCAGGAGTACTCCGGCATGATCGAGCCGGGCGTGACCTTGGCGGGTTCCTGGAAGTGCAAGACGTGCCAGAGGTGCGATTGCTTGCCGCCCTCGCGCGCCAGGTCCGGGCCGATGCGGCGCGAGCCCCACTGGAACGGGTGGTTGTAGACCGATTCGCCGGGCTTGGAGTATTCGCCGTAACGCTTCGTCTCCGAGAGGATCGGGCGGATCATCTGCGAGTGACAGTTGTAGCAGCCCTCTGCGACATAAATGTCCCGGCCGGCCAACTCGAGCGGCGTGTAGGGCGTAACCGTGGCGATCGTCGGGACGTTCGATCGGATCAGGAATGTCGGGATGATCTCAAACAGTGAAGCCACTGCCACGGCGATGATTACCCAGACGGTGAACCGCAGCGTCAGACGTTCCCACTTGCGGTGCCACTTCATCTGCATCCATACGTCGAGCTTGTGGCCCGTCTCGGTCACGCCCTTGAGCCGGGAGGCCGGTGCGGGGTCGTCGGCGTAGCCGGCGCTAAGCGCGGGTGCTTCGTGGACAGGCTCATCGTACTTCGACGGTCGTGCCCGCCAGGTCTGGATGTAGTTGTAGAAGCCAAGCAGTGCACCGGTGAAGTAGCACAGGCCGCCGAGGATCCGGATGTAGTACATCGGGATGATCCGCGTGACGGTCTCGACGAAGTCGGGGTAGGCCAGTTGGCCCTGCTCGGTCATCGCACGCCACATCAGGCCCTGGGTGAGACCGGCGACGTAGATGGGGATGATGTACAGAAGGATCCCGATGGTCGCCAGCCAGAAGTGCATCTCGGCGAGCTTGGTGCTGAAGAGCTTGGTCTGCATGAGCCTAGGCAGCAGGAAGTACATCATCCCGAACGCCATGAACCCGTTCCAGCCCAACGCGCCTGCGTGGACGTGGGCGATGGTCCAGTCAGTGTAGTGCGATAGCGCGTTAACGCTCTTGATCGAGAGCAGCGGCCCCTCAAAAGTCGCCATGCCGTAAAACGTGATCGCGACGACGAAGAACTTGAGCACTGGGTCAGTGGTGACTTTGTGCCAGGCGCCGCGTAGGGTCAATAGGCCGTTGATCATCCCGCCCCAACTGGGCATCCATAACATCAGCGAGAAGATCATGCCAAGCGTCGATGCCCACTCGGGCAGCGCGGTGTAGTGCAGGTGGTGCGGGCCGGCCCATATATAGATAAAGACCAGCGACCAGAAGTGGATGATGCTCAGCTTGTAGCTGAAGATCGGACGGTCGGTGGCCTTGGGCAGGAAGTAGTACATCAGCCCCAGAAACGGCGTGGTCAGGAAAAACGCGACCGCGTTGTGCCCGTACCACCACTGCATAAAGGCGTCCTGCACGCCGGCGTAGATCGGGTAACTTTTGATCAGCCCGGGGCCAAAGACGGGGATGACCATGTTGTTAAAAACGTGCAGTATCGTGACAGTCACGATCGTGGCGATGTAGAACCAGATCGCGACGTACAGATGCCGCTCCCGGCGTTTGGCGAGCGTCCAGAAGAAGTTGCCCCCGAAGAACACAAGCCAGACCACCGCGATCGCGATGTCGATCGGCCACTCAAGCTCGGCATACTCCTTGCTCTGCGTGATCCCCAAAGGCAAAGTCACTGCGGCCGACACGATGATCAACTGCCAACCCCAGAAGTGAAGCCGGCCGAGAAGATCGCTGGCCATGCGTGTCTTACACAGGCGTTGGGTGGAGTAATAGATCCCGGCGAAGATGGTGTTGCCGGCGAAGGCGAAGATCGCGGCGTTGGTGTGAAGCGGGCGGATTCGGCCGAACGTGAGGTACTCGATCCCGATCTGCCAGCTGTCTAAGCTGATCCGTCCACCGCTTAGATAACTCAGCGCGTCGCTCAAAACGCGTAGCGGTTGGTTCGCCGCGGGGAACGCCAGCTCAATCGCCGCGATGATCCCCACCAGGAACGCCACCAACGCCCAAACGATCGTCGCAAAGAGAAACATGCGAACGATCTTGTCGTCGTAGGTGAACTTTTCGAGGACCCCCGAATTGCTTGGTATGCCGGGTGCGTTTAATTCTGAGATGTTAGTCGGTGTCACCGAATTGGGTCTCCTGGTCTTTAGGCCTAAACAGGTGAGCGGTCACCTACCCCCCTTGGATGTGTTTCGGTACCTAATAACACCCAAGTTTATATTTATATCGAACAAATGTCATCCGCGCTGGGCCGGCACCGGAATCAGGTGCAAAAAGCCCAGGGCCTTGCCGATGGACAAGATCGCTTAGAACGACCAGATCAGTGAGAAAGTCCAGCGATAGCCGAACAGATCGTTCTGATCAGTCAGGGGCATCTCATAGGCGGCCCGGATCGCCACATTTTCGGCCGGTCGTGCTTCGCCACCGAGTCCGATTGTGACCACATCCTCGCTCTTGCCGCCGCCGAGATTAACCACATCCACCCCGGAGAATAGTAGCGGAGCCGTGGAACCCTCGTTAGTCGTGTGGAAGCCATTGATCTCAACCACCGGGCTGAAAAACTTGCAGATGTAGTAGTCGGCGTGCAGGTGCCAGTCCAGAGTGTCCGAGTTGCCAAAACCTTTGGAGTCGCTCTTGTCGTCCGCGATGTGGTGATTAACGTTGGCCCCGAGGTGAAGCCTGTCATAGCCCTTATTAATGGATGCCCAGAACCGCCATTCATCATCGTCGTTAAGGGTCGAACTGCTGCCGGTGGATAGTTCATACCCTACACCGACGGCCGCATGGAACTGGTTATCCCAGTCCTGGATGAAGTTCCACTTCAGGCCGGCAGCGATGTCGTTGTAGCCCGAGTCGCTGATCGCTGCTGTGTCCCAGTCGATGTAGCCATCTTTGTAAGCGACGAGTTGCAGTTTTTCCGTGAGTGCCACGCGGATCTGAGCGGCGTAGACCTGGGCGGTGCCCCCGCCAATCGCGCTGGACTTGGGGAAGTCGTGGTGCAGGAACCAGACACGCACGTCGGTAGTTACGAATGAGTCCTCGTTGTAGTAAGGCGAGGTCAATGGGTGAACGTGCTTCTGCTCATCGGGAACCTGGGCGGCTCTTGGATTGGGATCGCTGAAGAGGACGTAATCCGCGTGCTGGGCATCGGCGGAAGCCCTGATCATTAAGCAGGAAAGCAAGGCCACTAGACCCATCAGTGTCATGCGTGACCAGCGGACGATAGATGTGATTGATTTCATGTTGTGCCTTATTCCGTATAAGTGTTTTCGGTAGCCCTTCGAACCCTGGATCGTGAGCAGGTCCACCCACCCAACACGATCAAATCGCAGTGTAAAGATTATAAGACATTAATATATTATATCAACCGCTTCCTCAAGTAGCCTCCTCCAGGGTCCGGAGTAAAAACTAAGCCGTGATGTGGCTTGAGCTAAACGCCTAAACACTTAGCAGGACGCATCACTGTGATTCCTCTGCGAGCCACAAGCCTATCTTGTCGATCAGATGGGGCTGTTGGACCACAAGATGTGCATGGATCAATTAAGAGGGGAGTGATGACATGGAGTCTGCCTTGTGTGTCATCACATTAGTCGAGCAAGACCGCATACCGCAGCGAAAGATGTGATTGGCCATCCGCGAATCCGCCGTATATATAACCTTGGTATTGACGGCCATCCACAGCGAGAACTGATCCAGCATCAGATGCGCGGGGCTGGGGTAATAGGCAACTTCAACGTCCACGCTAATGCCTATAACGTCTCCAAGTTCTTCAAGGCGTTACGGTTTTTCAAGCTGGCGATGTCGTTGAGCGGAGTGGAATCGCTGATCCAGCAGACTTGGCCATGAGCCACGCGACGATGGGCGAATAGGGACTAGCCGAGTCAGGCCTTTGGTCACAGACTTTCCGCCAAAGCGTTGGGTTTGAATCAAACGATGATCTGATCGAGGACTTAGACCGCAGATTGGCCGCTTTGCCTGGCGATAACAAGCACATGTGAAAAGGCATGTAGCCGTGCGGGAAGGTCCTCAGAACACAACTCACTTGATATTCACTTCAACCATCGTTCGGCAGCCTTCAAGGTTGTCCGCTAAATCCGCCAGCGTAGAGCGGGCCAACACGCCCTGGGTTTGTGCGATCGCTTCGTCGAGTTGATGATGCAGCGCGCAGAGTTGCCCGCTGTGTGGAGACAGCTGAAGGGGGCAGGTTGTGATCCGTCGTATTGGCTCCACGGCGTTAACCACGTCCAGCAGGCTGATTTTTTCGGACGGGATAGCCAATGTATAGCCGCCGCCGACCCCGCGTGAGCCGTGCACCAACTTGGCGCGAATCAGGTAGGAGAGCACTTTGGTCAGGTACCGTGACGGAACCTGGGTTAACTCCGCGATCTCTTTGCCAGTAAGTGCCGAGCCTTTACCCCTAGCAAGTGCAACGGCTGCCCGCAGGCCATATTCGACGGTTTGGCTAAACATCACATCTCCTAAATGCCCGTATCGAACTAAACGATAATTCTATATTAAATAATTACTTACGGTTTATCAACCTCGGTTGACAACCTTTGAGTTGGGGATTAGTATAGCATAAAATGATATGAATATCTGTATATATTCAATAGAGTGGCACGCCTGCCTCGATTAAAGATTATATGTAGATCGTTAAATATTTTTATGTTGTGGAGCGCTACGATGCCAGCAGTCTCGCAATCACCCGACTATGACAACTCGAGTCCCGACTCAGATGGAACTGCGGTACGTAGGAATACGTTGAGGACTGATCTATGGGTCTGGCTGGTCATCGTCCTAGGTACGGTGCTGGTGCCTGCGCTCATGATGTCCCCGTGGGCCTATCTCACCGCCTACCCGCCACCACCGCCCAAAACAGATGCTCAAATCATCGCAGAGAAAGCGGCGGGCATCGGACTTGAGTTTGATGCCCAAAGTTATGTGAGAGGCAAATCGCTGTTCATGACGACCTGTATTGCTTGCCATACGCCCAAGGGTGGCTCAATACCTAACCTTGGTAAGGACATCGTTCATAGTTCTTTCACTGCAGGCAGCACCGACAAAGAACTAATGACCTTCATGAAGATGGGACGGA
The DNA here is from genome assembly GCA_029260635.1 of Phycisphaeraceae bacterium. Classification (GTDB taxonomy): domain Bacteria; phylum Planctomycetota; class Phycisphaerae; order Phycisphaerales; family Phycisphaeraceae; genus JAJRRS01. Next base: position 34,072 of record JAJDCW010000020.1, read on the forward strand.
ATCCCGGCGACCCGCTGAACACCACGGGTGTGGGGATGCCGCCCAAGGGCGGGAATCCGGCCTTGATGGACAAAGACCTTGCGGACCTGATTACCTTCATCCGTGGCCTTCAGGTCATGGAGGACGTGTCGTTTAAATAACCTGCCGGATCTGTCCCGGCGTGACAGCAAATGAAAGGATCCAAGTAATGGGTATAGCATACGGACGAACTGCGGGTGGATGGCTGGCGATATGCCTGGCATCGATGTTTACGGTGGGCTGTGGTGGTGAAGACAGTGGAAACTCTGGTTCATCATCTAGCGGATCAGGTGCCACAGCTTCCAATGGGAACGGCAGCGGGATGCCTGCTTTGCAAGAAGTGATGAGGCAGCGTGAACTGACGCCGGACGACGTGCTCGCCGCGGCGAAAACCTATGTACCGACGGGCAAGCATGACGAGGCGATCATCTTCGCTTCGGGCGGTCATAGCGGACAGATGTTCATGATCGGCGTCCCGTCGATGCGGCTGCTGCGCACCATCGCGGTCTTCACGCCCGAGCCTTGGCAGGGCTGGGGCTACGGTGTGGGCAACGAGATACTTGAGGCCGGCAACGCCAAGGATCAGGAACTGACCTGGGCCGACACCCACCACCCGGCGCTTTCTGAGACAGGGGGGGATTATGACGGCGAATGGTGCTTCATCAACGACAAGGCCAACGCCCGCGTGGCGGTTATCGACCTGCGTGACTTCGAGACTAAGCAGATCATCAAGAACCCCATCAGCATGAGCGACCACGGCGGCACGTTCGTGACGCCGGATACGGACTACGTGATCGAGGGCGGCCAATACGCCACACCGTTGGGTTGGGAATACGCCCCGATGCAAGACTATGAAGAAAAGTATCGGGGGATGGTGACGTTTTGGAAGTTTGATCGGGATCGTGGTCGGATCGACCCCGACCAGTCGTTTGCGATCGAGCTGCCGCCTTACTGGCAGGACCTGATGGACGCGGGGAAAAAAGCCAGTGCCGGGTGGCTGTTCGGTAACTCGATCAACACGGAGATGGCGGTCGGCACCCTGGAGGAGGGCGGCCAATCGTTCGAGGCCGGCGTAAGCCAGCGTGACATGGACTACCTGCACGTCATGAATATGGCCAAAATAATCGAACTCTACAAAGCTGGTAAGCACGAGCCGATCAACGGCTTCCCGGTCATTCGGTTGCAGACGCTGATCGACGAGGGCGTCCTGTTTTTCGTCGGGGAGCCCAAAAGCCCCCACGGCGTAGATATTACGCCTGACGGCAAGTTTATTGTCGTCAGCGGTAAGCTCGATCCGCACGTGACGATCTACGGTTTCGAGAACATCCAGAAAGCGATCGCCGACAAGAAGTTCACCTCGAACGACCAGTACGGCGTGCCGGTGTTGGACTTCGACGCCTGTAAGGTCGCTCAGGTGGAAGTAGGGCTTGGTCCTCTGCACACTCAATTCGACGACAAAGGCTACGCCTACACGTCGCTCTTCTTGGAGCCGGCGGTGGCACGCTGGACGCTGGGGGGCGATTTTGGCGACCTGAATCCCGAGCCGGACTGGACGCTGGTGGGTAAGACCAACGTACATTACAACGTCGGCCACCTGCTGACCTACGGGGGGGACACGGTCAATCCCAAGGGCAAGTTCCTTGTCGCAATGAACAAGTGGTCGATCGACCGCTTCTTCCCGACGGGACCGTTGCTTCCGCAAAACTTTCAGTTGATCGATATCACCGAGACAGGTGAGACGATGCCACTGCTGTACGACATGCCGATAGGTTTCGGTGAGCCGCATTACGCTCAGATGATCGAGGCCAGTAAACTTAAGCCGTGGAAGGTTTATCCCGAGGTTGGGTGGAACCCGCACAAACAGGCGGTCGATCCGAACCACACCAAGTCCGGGAAAGAGCGGATCGAGCGCAAGGGCGACGAGGTCCACGTACACATGACCGTGGTCCGTAGTCACTTTGCGCCCGAGCATATCGAGGTCAACCAGGGCGACACCGTGGTCTGGCACGTGACCAGCGTAGAGCGGGCACAGGACGCGACGCACGGCCTGGCGATCCCGGCGTACAACATGAACCTGAGTATCGAGCCGGGTGAATACGTCCAGATACGTTTCGTCGCGGATAAGGCCGGGACGTTCCCGTTCTACTGCTCAGAGTTCTGCTCGGCGTTGCACCTGGAGATGATGGGCTACCTGAGAGTTAAACCCGCTGCGGTGGCTCAGTCCCAATGAGCCTCGCACCACCCCGTCGACCGGGCGGGCCAGCGCCCGCCCGTGTCGATTTGTTGCCGATAAAGGCACTTGGATAATCTGATCGGAGCCTGAAAGTGTCACCAGACCTTGAAAAGATCGTCGGCCCGCGCGTTTCACCAGAGCAGTGGCGTAAGCACCGTATGCGGTACGTGGCGCCGGGACTGACGTTGATGCTCGCGCGTGTATTACTGATCCTGTCGCTGTTCCTCCCTTACTGGCACATGCGGCTGAATGCCCCGCAGTACCCCGACGGTTTGCACCTTACCGCGTATGTCAATCAGCTTAATGGTGATGTGGCCGAGATCGACGGGCTCAACCATTATATCGGTATGAGGCCGTTGAATGATGCGGCAAAATTCGAGCGGGCCGTCGCCGTCTGGGCGATGGTCGCGCTGGTGCTGTTGGTGGAAGGTGCCATGTATCTGCACAGCCGCTGGGCCTTGTTGCTTGTAATCCCGGCCGTAACGTTCCCCTTCTTCTTCTTGGCGGACATGTGGTTCTGGATGAACCTCTTCGGGCAGAACCTTGATCCGAAGGCACCGCTGTCCAACGCGATCGAACCGTTCACGCCACCGATCCTGGGGACGGGCAAGATCGGACAGTTTGAGACGATCGCGTCGATGGGTTGGGGGCTGATACTGGCGTTCACCGCGTCGGGCGTGATTATGCTCGCGATGTTCCTGCACCGTCGGGCTTACAAACCGTTGACCGAGAAAGGCCCATCGAATGATTAACACTGCCCGCCAGATACCCCGGGCGGGGTGGTGTTCGACGGCATCCTGGGGTGTGTTGACCATCGCATATCTGCTGCTGTACGGCGTAACCCTGGTCTCTGCCGATGATACGGGGTTCGATTTGGCACAGACAATCAATCAGACCCCCGAGGGCGGGGTGTTGAATGTCCCCGCAGGGGTGTACTACGGCCCAATCGTTCTGGATCGGCCAATCATGCTCATCGGTCAACCCGGTGCCGTGCTGGATGGGCGCGGCGACGGCGATGTGGTGCAGATCAACGCGCCCGATGTGACGCTTCGGGGTTTCATCATCCGCAACACCGGGGACATCCTGGACCGTGAAAATAGCGGTATCGTCGTCACCGCTCCCCGTGCGACTATCGAGGATAACCGACTTGAGGACGTACTCTTTGGCGTTTACCTCAAGAGTAGTCCCGGCAGCCACGTCCGACGGAACCACATCACCAGCAAGGACCTTGACCTGCCTCGCCGAGGCGATTGCATCCGTCTTTGGGCTTCCGACAACAGCGTTATAGAGGACAACACGATTACAGACGGACGTGATCTGGTCATGTGGTACTCCAATAACCTCATCGTACGTCGCAACACCGTCACCCGTTGCCGTTACGGCATCCACTTCATGTATGCCGGGCAAGCTACCGTCGAGGACAACAGGCTCACCGACAATTCCGTCGGCATGTTCTTGATGTATACCAAAGACCTGATCCTACGACGAAACGTCATGGCGCGGAATCGCGGGCCCAGCGGGTTCGGGCTGGGCATCAAGGACGTCGATGGCGCAGATATCCGCGATAACCTCATGATAGACAACCGCGTGGGCATACACATCGACAACTCCCCTTCCAACGTAGACCTCACCCACCGGTTTCAAGGCAACATCCTGGCGTATAACGACATCGGACTGGGCATGCTGCCTAACGTCACCCGCAACGAGTTCGTCGGCAATGGATTCATTGATAATGTACAGCAGGTGGCGGTTTTCGGTGGCGGAAAATTCGAGGGCAACAGTTTTACCGTCGAGGGTCGGGGCAATTACTGGGGCGACTACCGTGGATTCGACATGGATGGCGACGGTCTTGGCGATGTTGAACACCGTGTCGCCAGCGTGTTTGAGAACCTGATGGACCGCCAACCCAAACTACGACTGTTCCTTTTCAGCCCGGCGCAACAGGCGATCGAGTCCGCCGCCAAAGCGTTCCCAGTCGTGCAACCGAAGATTCGCGCTATCGACACCGCGCCGCTGATGAATCCGCCCAGGCCACCGTCAATAGCCAACGCGCCGCCTCGATCCTCGGCGATGGCAACCGCGGGCGGACTGATGCTGTTGGCAGGGGTATCCGTGCTGTTTGTCGGCTGGCGAGGATAACAAAACCACGGAGATCGGCATGCCCGATGACGGAGTGAACCATGATTCAGATCCAAGACCTACACAAGCGTTTCGGCCGGGTACGCGTTCTCAATGGCACGACCTGTCATGTCGAGCCTGGCCAATCCGTCGCGCTGTGGGGACCCAACGGCGCCGGTAAAACAACGCTGCTGCGTTGCGTTCTAGGCCTGATCGATTTTCAAGGCCACATCCATATCGACGGGCTGGACGTCCGGCGACACGGCAAACTTGTCCGAAGGCGGGTCGGGTACGTACCCCAGGAGATGACGTTTTATGACGACTACCGCATTATCGAAGTCGTGCGTTTGATCGCCAGGCTTCGTGGTGCGACGCGCCTCGATGTGGCGTCCTGCCTACCGGGCGTCGGGCTGGAACAACACCGACGAAAGCGCGTACGAGAGTTGTCCGGTGGGATGAAGCAGCGGCTGGCACTGGGCCTGGCGCTACTCAATGACCCACCCGTATTGGCGCTGGACGAGCCGACCTCCAACCTGGACTCGGGGGCACGCAGTGAACTGCTCAGCAGATTGATCAAATTAAAAAGCGAAGGCAAGACGATTCTGTTCATCTCCCACCGCCCCGAAGAAGTCATAGGTCTTGCAGACCGGGTGCTGACGCTTGAGCGGGGGCGGGTCGTGGCAGATCAGTCGGCCGAATTGTTCGCTTCGCCACAAGTGCCCGATGTATCGGGCCAAACCCCGGCAAAGCAGACGGCATTGTCTACGGCGTCGGGCGGCGTAGGTCTTGACCACGTGGCAAAGCACCGGAGCGTTACAGACCCGCCCGAAAAAAGCCCCGTCTTCTATGCTCCGGAGGTGAACCCATGACACAAGCAGCCGGCGCGACGCCCCCTGAACGCAAGGCTACCCAGATGAAATCGGAGCCGCGTGAAGCGTGGATCAGCCCCGCCACGGTCTCGGTGCTTATCCGCAAAGAACTGCGCGACGCGGTGCACAACCGCTGGTTTGTCAGCTACACCGCCGGGTTTACCGTGATGGCCCTGGGCGTGTCATACATGGCGCAGGTCGGCACGGGTTACTCGGGCTTCGCGGGATTCGGCCCAACTGCCGCGAGCATGATCAACCTGGTGCTGCTGCTTGTGCCGTTGATGGCGCTGACACTGGGCTCGTCCAGCCTTGCGCTAGAGAGGGACCGGGGTATGTTGGCATATGTGCTGGCCCAGCCGGTCAATCGCGTCGAAGTCATCCTGGCGAAATTCCTGGGCCTGGCTATCGCTCTGCTGGGTGCCCTGGCCGCCGGGTTCGGGGCCGCGGCACTACTTATCGCGCGCCAGGCCGACGCCCAGCAAGTCGGGTTATTTCTGAGACTTGTCGGATTCAGCGCGATGCTGGCGATTTCGATGCTGGCGGTAGGGATGATGATCGCCACTTTCATACGCAGCAGTGGTGCCGCGACCGGGGCTGCACTACTTGCCTGGCTGACATTCCTGCTGCTGGGCGACCTGGGGCTTATGGGTTCTGCCGTGATGTTCAGGATACAGACGCCGCAATTGTTTCTTACTGCGATCATTAACCCGACCGAGTGCTTTCGGTTGTCGGTCATCGGTGGATTCGATGCAACACTCGATGTCCTGGGGCCGGCGGGGCTGTACGCATCAAATACCTTCGGCCCACGGCTTCCGGTACTGCTCGCGGTAATTTTGGTTACGTGGACACTCGTACCCTTGATGCTGGCTGTATTTCGTTTCTCAAGGAAACCTCTTTAATCATGAACATTAGATTTCCCTTACGCCCGACCGGTCTCACAATATTACTGACTTGTTGTATGGCACTGGTCTCCTGTACCGACGAACCGACATTGGATCCGCCCGAAGTCCGATGGGGCCAGGATATCTGCTTCGAGTGTAGCATGATCCTGTCTGACGACCGTTATGCTGCGGCCGTGGTTACGATCCAAATGGGCGAACGGCACGAATACCTTTACGATGACTTGGGCGAGATGCTGGCCCACCCGCCCAGTACCGAGGGAAATTTCAAACAATGGGCACGTGACAACCAGGCTCGCCAGTGGATCGACGCATCGTCGGCGTACTACGTCCGTAGCCGTCGTCTGCACACGCCCATGGGCTACGGCGTCGTAGCGTTTGCCAATCTGCAGGACGCTGAGGCTCTGCGTGATGAGACCGAGGGCGAACTGCTGGCCTTGAGTGATTTATCTAATACGGATCATCTCGGTCATGATGCCGCATCGGAAGATCAGCATGGTCACACCGTGCCAGCGAGGGATCGGCCGTGACTCAGTTAACCGTTGGTGGCCGGGGGATAGATGAGAAGGGGTTGCCACTGCTGGACGCGGGATTCCGTCCGTTTTTCCTCGCCGCCGCCGGGTTCGCGATCGTGACCGTTTTAGCATGGACGTTCATTTATACCTTCGGATGGGCGCTGCCGTTGCAAGGCCTGTCACCGTTTCACTGGCACGCCCACGAGATGGTCTACGGCTATGGGATCGCGGTCGTCGCCGGCTTCCTGTTGACTGCCATCGAACGCTGGACTGGCGTGCCCCGCCTCCGTGGCCCAAGCCTGATCACATTGATCTCGCTTTGGACGGTCCCCCGTGTGATGTGGCTGTTCGGCACGAGTTTCATCGCCCTCGCGGCAATATTTGACATCACATTTGTCGTCGTACTGGCGGTGCTGATAGGCCGTTCCGTCTTTAAGTCTCGGCAATGGCATCAGCTTGGCATACTCATCAAGCTGTCGCTGTTCAGCGTAGGGCAGGTCTGTTTTTATCTTGGTGCCTTGGGTGTCTGGATCGATGGGGCACGCGTCGGGGTGTATCTTGGTCTATATATGATGATTGGTTTGATCCTGACCGTGGCACGTCGGGTAGTGCCGATGTTTATCAAGAACGGTGTGGATCGTCCGGTCCGGTTGTACAATCCTCGCTGGCTCGCATTTATCTTGCTGGCCCTGTTCGTCCTTTTCTTTATCGCCGCACTGTTTCAATTAACACCACGACTGGTCGGCGGGCTGTCGCTTGCCTTATTCCTCGGCCATGCCGTTCAAATTATAGGCTGGTACACCAACGCGATATGGCGTAAGCCCTTGTTATGGAGCCTGTACCTGTCGATTGTATGGATCGACCTCGGATTCCTCTTGTTCGCGATGAGCAGCTTTGGTTGGGCCCCGTACTTTGTGGCGCTACACGCGATGGCTTACGGCGGCATCGGATTGGTGACCTTATCCATGATGGCAAGGATATCACTCGGCCATACCAACAGGAGCATCCATCACCCGCCAACGGCGACCGTTATAGCGCTGGTCTGTATCACGACGGGCGCGGTCGTCCGCGTGTTATTCCCATGGTGGATGCCAGAGACTTACAGAATCTGGATTGCGGCCTCACAGCTATTGTGGCTGATTGCTTTTTCGGCCTTTCTGTTTGCATTCGCAAAGATCCTATTTGTATCAAGTGCCAATGTAATCCGCACATGAAGATTAAATCGAATTCTGTAATTACAATATGTGTGCTGGTAATTTAGTTGATCGTGACCACGGATTACCAAGATTCAAAAATAAGGTGCCATCCCGGGGGTTGATTGTATGCTTTCTGAACACACGATCTTTTACATGGCATATTTCCGTCTTGCCATGACCCATCTACTCGAAGGCGAATTTAGTCTGGTGATTGCTAAAAAACCTCTTTTTCACATCATATTTACATGAGGGCTCTTAGCCCTCACCCATCAACCAAAGCCCCTGTTCAGATCTTCTATGGTCTCAGGCGGGGGGTCTTATCAATGAGGTAATGTGCCATATCGCCTACCCATCCAAAATCACCGCCAAATCTGACATGACCAGACCCAACCACACCACCTTCACCCCCAGGAGCACGAGATGAAGATTCTCTACATCAACAACCACGGCGCCGGCTTCGCAGACCACATCTAGATTGACAATCAGACCACCGTAGAAAATCTATTCTCTGAAAGAATGCCCGGCTGTAGTGCTGCGTATTACTTGATCCGTGTCAACCGTCAGCCCGTCGGACGAGATCAAGTCCTCCAGGAAGGCGACCGCGTGTCCATCACACCCACCAAGATCGAGGGTACCGCTCTGCCGGCAGTGGCTGCCTAGGCTAGAGAACCAGGCGATGGCTGAAGATCAGGGTTGCGTCGAAGCTGCTGGCGTAGGTTCGCAGTATGTGGACCGTGCACAAAGGCATACCGAGCAGGTTTGTGTCAGTTCCTGCAAGCGTTGGGGTGGATTGTGAAGTTGGTGTGGACTGTGAAGCCAGATCAGGAATCGAGTTGATCGACGAGCATGATCATCCGTATGAAGCATCACAGATTACCTGCCGTAGCCGGCTCGCGGGTCTGCTCAAGCATTACGAACGACGCGCTGCCAGACAAATAGAGCTTCTCTGCTTATCCGGTATTTCTCACCCACTGCTTACTCCAGGGACCTCCATGCGACCGGTTCGGCCATTCCCTACGTCAGTGTGCCGGACAAAGTGGTGATGAATGACTATTGCCACCGTATATCGCAAGCTACACCATTGCCCTTGCACTACTCGATGGAGCCTGGGCAATACTTTGCGGGCCTGGAATATCTAGATCTCGGGCATGTCGGAGTGCCGGTCGCGGGCCAGACAGAGCAACATTGCGTTGCAGCGACAAGCCCACACATCGCCCGCCGAAGCTCCCACCACGCAAACCTAGCACCTGGGCCAGATAAGAAGCTCAAATTCAGATGGAGATAAGCTAATCACACGTTTGTTGATCCGACGCATGACATCGGGCTCATCCTAAGAGCAGTCAATGCCAGAGCTGACATGTCAAAAAGATCGCCGGAGCAAAATGGGATACAGAAGGGGGATACGGATATGAAGTGCCCAATATGGGATACGGGGAAAATCTCGTAAATGCTACCTCTAAAATAGGTTGTCAATCGGGGTGACATGATTCGAACATGCGACCTCTTCGTCCCGAACGAAGCACTCTACCAAGCTGAGCTACACCCCGAGTGGTGTATGCGACCTGCTGATTAACCGGGCCGATCGGCTATATCAGATTATCAGATCGAGGGAAGTGAAACAATGGTTTGGCTGAGGTTTTCCCCACTTTATTTATGCGCAAGGTAGTTGTGGGAGGCAAAATAAAAAGAGCCCACGCGTGGCGCGTCGTGGGCTCTGGGAGAATCGGTCTGCCCGGTGGGCACCGATTGCAGGCTGGTTTTGATACTCACCCCGTAACGGCTACCCATGTGTGACTCGGCGTTGACACCGAGAGACATCATCTTATTAACTGCCGGTGAGTTCGTCGAACGCTTGCTGATATTTATTCAGCGTCTTGGTGACGACTTCGTTTGGCAGTTCTAAGCCGGGGGGCATTTTATTCCATCGGCCGGCATCTACCAACTCTTGAAGATAATTCCGGACAATCTGTTTGTCGAAACTCGGCTGGTCCTGTCCGGGTTTGTATTGATCGGCGGGCCAGAAGCGTGAGCTGTCGGGCGTGAGCGCTTCATCGATGAGGATCGGTTCGTCGCCGCCGTCGATGGGGATGCCGAACTCAAACTTGGTGTCGGCGAGGATGATGCCACGCTGCTTGGCGTAGTCGTGCGCCATCTTGTAGATGTCGAGTGACAAAGTCTTTAGCTTCGTCATCAGGGGTTCGCCGACCAGTTCGCAGGCCGTTTCGAAGCTGATGTTTTCGTCGTGGCCCTCGTCTTCTTTGGTCGCCGGGGTGAAGATCGGTTCAGGGAGCTTGTCGCACTGGGTCAGGCCGACGGGGAGCGGGACGCCGCAGACCGATTGGGACTTTTGATATTCCTTCCAGCCTGAGCCGGCGAGGTAGCCGCGGACGACACATTCGATGGGGACGACCTTGGCGCGTCGACCGACCATGACCCGGCCCCGGAGCTGATCGACCTGTTCGTCGGTGAGCCCGGCCACGTCGGCGGGGTCGGTGGAAATCAGGTGGTGTTCGAGCTGGCCCTTGAAGTGCTCGGCGATCATGTCAAACCAGAAGGTGCTGATTTTTGTGAGCATGACGCCCTTGCCGGGGATGCCGTTACGCATCACGACGTCGAAGGCGGAGACGCGGTCGGACGCGATGATCAGCAGGGCTGGCTGGCCCGATTTGGTTTCGCACTGGTAGATGTCGCGGACCTTGCCTTGGCGTCGGCCTTTCAGCGGGAGGTCGGTGGATAATACGGCTTCACTCATGGTCTGCATCCCTGATACTCCGGGTTGAGGATTGGACGATCTGAGGCGCTAAGAGTGACGTATGTTAGGCCCGGTTTCAAGTGGGTGGAAAACCTGTCGGTAAGCCGGGTTAAGTGGGTGCGCACTTGGCTGTGCCGGGGCGGCAGGGGGCGGCGTAGAAACTATATAAGAGCTACTCGGGCGGTCACAACTCAAAAATTGACACCAACCCCATTTAATTGTTGACACAACTAATGTCTAAACGTATAATATGTCGATAGTGAATCGGGGCTAGCCCCAAGGAGAGACTGATGGCCTTGTCGTTGTTGCAGCAGGAGATCAAGCAGACACGCCCGTTCGCCAACCCGGCGGCGGAGGCATACCTGAACCTGGCGCGGACGTTCGGCCTGCTGTCCTGCTCGATGGAGCGGTTATTTAAGGGCTACGGCCTGTCCTCGGCGGGGTACAACGTGCTTCGGATCCTGCGTGGGGCGAAGAAAGACGGCGACGACATGCTGCCGACGCTCGAGGTGGCGCAACGGCTGGTCAGCCCGGTCCCTGATGTGACCCGGCTGATTGATCGGCTCATCCGTGACGGGCTGGTGACCCGACACCGGGGGGATGAGGACCGGCGGGTGGTCCATGTGGCGATCACCGTCAAGGCCCAGGCCCTGCTACGCAAGGTTGACAAGCCTGTCCTGACCCACCACGACGATACGCTTGGTCGGCTTAGTAAGGCCGAACTCAAAGAACTTATCCGATTGCTGGAAAAGACCCGTAGGACGATGTGAGCCACGGGGTCTGTAGCTTAAGGTTTTGGTTTAACTAGATAATTGTTTAAACAACTAATTGAAAGGGCGTGACATGTTACAGATCAGAGATTCGTGGCGGCGGGGGATGATGGACGCGGGGCTATTAGGGATGCGGCTGATGCTCGGGGTGGTGTTTATGTATCACGGGGCACAGAAGCTCTTCGGCGCATTCGGCGGGCACGGTATCGAGGGGTTCACCGGGTTCCTGGAATCGCTGGGGATGCCGCTGCCTACGCTGAACGCTTACATGGCGGGCGGGACGGAATTCTTTGGTGGGTTGCTGCTCTTGGTCGGCCTGGGGACACGACTGGTGAGCGTCCCGGTCGCCTTCACCATGCTCATCGCGGTCTTCATGGTACATGGCAGCGCATTTGGGGCACAGAACAACGGCATGGAGTACCCGTTGACCCTCGCTGTGGTCACCCTGGGCATCGGTCTGATCGGCCCGGGTCGGCTTTCGCTGGATCATGTGTGGATGCGTTCGTGCACGGCTAAGACCGATTCTGTGTGATCCGTTTTGTTCTTCAGTGGCCGTTCGATGTCTGGTCACACTCAAGATGTTTTAACGTCAAGGAGAATCATCATGACTCAGTCAACAGAGGCCGGTATCAGGTTATTGCCGGGTGCCGATCGCGGCACGACGCAACTTGGGTGGCTGCATAGCCGGCACTCGTTCTCCTTCGGGCAGTTCTATGACCCGCAGAAGATGGGCTTCCGGAGCCTGCGGGTGATCAATGACGACGTGATCTCGCCGGGCGCGGGGTTCGGCGAGCACGGGCACGACAACATGGAGATCCTGACCTGGATGGTGGATGGGGCGTTACGGCACGGCGACAGCCTGGATAACTCACGACGCCTGGAGCCCGGGGAGTTGCAAGCGATGTCTGCGGGATCGGGTATCCGCCACAGCGAGTACAACGACTCGAAGACAGATACGGCTCGGTTGCTTCAGATTTGGATCGAGCCGAGGCACCGAGATGTTGAGCCCCGTTATGACCAGAAGCGATTTGATGCAGAATGCCGGCATAACCGTTGGCAGACACTTGCGTCGGGGTGTGGCACGGACGGTGCGTTGCCGATCGGTCAGGACGCAGAGATGCGCGTGGCGGATATGGATGCCAGCGTGTCGTTGGTGGTGGAAACCGAATCAAGCAGATACGGCTACGTGCAAGTCGTGTCCGGTTCGGTCCGAGTAGAGGGGCGCACCCTCACAGAAGGCGATGCGTTCAGCACCGAAGCTGGCACGGATGTCATCATCGAGGCGGCCAACGCGTCGCAGGTGATCTGGTTTGATCTGGGATGACTCAGAAGGGCTTAGAACTGACGGAGGAAACGCACGTCGTTCTCGAAGAGCCAGCGGATGTCGCGGATCTCGTACTTGCGCATGGCCAGGCGTTCGATGCCCAGGCCGAAGGCGAAGCCGGTCCACTCCTCGGGGTCGTAGCCCACGGCCTCGAAGACGGCGGGGTCGACCATGCCGCAGCCGCCGACCTCCATCCACTCCTCGCCCTTGCCCAGGTCCATCTTCACGTAAAGTTCGGCGGAGGGTTCGGTGAAGGGGAAGTAGCTGGGGACGAGTTTCACGTCCGCGTCCTTGCCCCAGTAGGCGTGGGCGAACTGGATCAGGGTGGTCTTCAGGTCCACCATGCTGACGTTGCGGTCGACGTAGAGGCCTTCGATCTGGTGGAACATCGAGTAGTGGGTCGCGTCGTGTTCGTCAGGCCGATAGACACGGCCGGTCGAGACGATGCGGATCGGTGGCTTGGTCTGTTCCATCACACGGATCTGCACGGTCGATGTCTGCGACCGCATGAGTAGCGGGTTATCGCCGTCCGGGTCGGTCAGGTAGAAGTTGTCCAGCGGGTCGCGCGCGGGGTGCTGCTGGGGGATATTCAATGCGACGAAGTTGTGGTGCTCGTCTTCGACTTCCGGGCCGGTGACGGCGTCGAAACCCATCCGGCCGAACACTTCGATCAATTCGTCCACGGTCTGTGTGATGATGTGCTGTCGGCCAAGCCTCGGCGGGGCGCCGGGTTCGGTCACATCTAAAAGTGGCTTGCGGCTTGAAGTTTGAGTCTTGGGGTCCGCGCCGAGCGAGTGTTTCTTCTGGTCGAAGCTTTCTTCAAGGCTCTGACGTAGCGCGTTGGCGCGTTGGCCGAACTCGCGTTTCTGGTCCTTGGGGACTTCCTTGAGCAGGCCCATGAGCGATTTGAGAGCGCCCTTGGAGCCCAGGTACTTGATGCGGAACGCTTCGAGCTGTTCAGCTGAGGATACAGCGGCGAGGTCGGCGGCGGATTCGGACTGTAGTTGGTCGATTCGGTGCGGCATCAGGCCGGTAAGGATACACGATCCAGTGCACCGGGAGTGGGTCAAAGGTGCCATCGTCAGGATCGGTACGGTCTGCCTATCTTCCGCCCCGTGTGGGAGATCACCAGGTCTGTTGATCTGGGGCAACATCCACCCCAGACTGGGTTATTCGGACCCGGACAATATCACGCGTAAATATTTATCATTAAATGATATATGGATATTTATGGTCTTGGGTATCGCGATTGAAGCTCTCTGGCACGGACACGAGGTGTTCAGGAGTTTCCATTGCAGCTTGACGTATTCCAATCTCCGTTGACCCCCGACATGCCCGCCCGTCGGCTACGTGCCGTGGTGGGGGGTTGCCTATTGGTGCTTGGCCTTGGGTATCTCTACCCGGCCGGTGGGGCCGAGCCTGCTTCTGTTGTATCGACCGTCGTTCAGTCGGCGGGGGGTATCACGTTGCAGTCGCCTGCCTATCCTGTGGCCGCGGTGATCACTGTGCGAGAGGTTGAAGTCGCGGTAGAAGAAGCCGCCGCTGAGCAGGCCGCGTCGCTGCTGTTGGATCAGGCGGTCGAGTTCATCGAGCCGTTTGAGGGCCGGTGTTACCGTGCGTACCGGGATTCGCGGGGATACAAGACCATCGGTGTCGGATTAAACCTCGACCGTGCAGGTGCGGCCGATGACATCGAGGCGTTGCTGCCGGGCGTGAATTACTGGGCGCTTCGCCGCGGTGATATCTCGCTGACCGATACACAGATCGACGCGCTGCTGCATCACGACACTCAGCGGGCCATCGACACGGCTCGCAGACAAGTGAGCAACTTTGATGAGTTGCCACACGATGCCCAACTGATTGTCATCGACATGACCTTCAACACCGGGTCGCTTCACAAGTGGCGTAAGCTCCGCGCCGCGTTGGCCCGGGAGGACTATGCGGCGGCGGCGGATGCGATGCACCGCTCGCTCTGGCGCAGGCAGACGGGGCAAAGGGCGAAGGCCCATATCCAGATGATGCAATCGATCTCGAACGGGTAACCCGCCCAGCCGACTAGTTGTATGTCGGCGGGGCACTGTCACCCAATCATATAAAACAGCACGATTGATAGGCTTTATCGCCTGTTTCGCCTTGTGATACCCGCGCTTAGCAGCACAGCGACACAGGCCGCGGAGGCTGGTTCGGGCACGGTTGCGCTGCTCGGCGGTGTGCCGGTGTTCCAGTTGGCAAGGACCGTATTCAGGTCATCGATCCCGACGAAATTGTCGCCGGACGGGTCGGCCCTGATGTCGGCGGGTGGCACGTTCAGGTTCCAGTTACTCAAGACGATGTTCAGGTCGCCGATCCCGACGAAGCCGTCTCCACCCAGGTCGCCCGGGAGGGGTTCGACGACGCCGGTGTAGTAGACCAGGTCGCTGGTGAACGCACTGCCGAATGGTTCCAACGCGAAGATAAAGGTCAGATCATTCAGGAGGAATGATTCCTGTTCGCCGGAAAACATGAAACCGGGATCACCCAGGAGCGTGCCGTCTGGCAGTTCCAGGCCGAATACGGTTTGAATAAAAAAGTCGTTGGCGGCAGCGACGACCCCGGTCGCCTTGAAGGGGTTGAAGAGCCCTTCTTCGTTTTGGAGGGTGACGTCGTAGATGCTGCTGGGGCCACCGAAGGCTGAGCCGGTCTCGATCCAGACGCTGCCGTCCAGCGAGTTGTAGACCAGTGACGGGATCCCGTCGGTTAGTGAGCCGCCACCGGAGATGATGGCGAAGGAGGGGGATGCGGATAGCAGCATTGCGATCGCGCTCATGGCGAGTCTGGTTCCGGAAAATTGAAACATGTTTGTCCTCGCTTATGCATATGAGGGGTGAGGCTGGGGCTAACCTTCGGGCTGGGGCTTAGGCGTATTGTAAAAAGAATATATTATCTTAACAATACCAAGGGTTGAATTTCACCTAAAAAACGGGCTATTGCTCTAAGTCTATTAGGCCACAGGGTCTGGCTCGGAGGGCCGGAAGGTGTTTTTGCAACGGATAAGGCGCATGCGAATACAAGGCTAGCGAAAAGATCACATCGGGGCTAATCAACTGCCCTTGATGAAGTCATTCCAGAACACGCGCGCCAGCACGAGCACACCCACGCTCAGTCCGACCACGGTTAGGACCAGGCCAATCGTCGGGTAGCCCCAGAGCGTGTGCGGCGCATCTCGGCCCATCAGGAACGCGCCCGCCAGGATCATCGCCGCCACCACCAGGCCGATCGTCACCCGGTTTGCGATCTTTTCGATCACCTCGATCAGCCGGTCCTCGTCGAGCATATCGACCTTCACCCTGAACGCGTTGTCCGCGATGATGTCCAACGCCTTGCTGATGCGTGTGGGCAGGGCGCTCATGAATTGCTTGGTCTGCAAGGCGGTGACCATCGCCTGCCCGAAGCTGACGCTGCCGACGAGTTTCTTTTTAAGTAGTGACGAGACGTGCGCACGCATCGCCTCGTGTGTGTTGAAGTCCGGTGCCAGCAGCTTGCCGGATTCATCCAGGTGGGACAACGTCTTGCCCAGCAGCATCACCTCGGGGGCGACCCGCAGTCCGGCCTCGGACGCCAATTGAGTCAGACGCAGGACCATCCGACCAAGTTGCATCTTCCCGATGTTCTGGCCGTAGTCCTGGGTGATGGCTTCACGGACGTTGCTGCGGTACTCCGAGGCGTCGAACGACTCGGTGCGGTCGCCCAGCTCTTCGCATGCTTCCGCCGCGTCGGTGGTCCGGCCCTCGCTGAGCGCGACCAAGAGGCGCAGGATGCCTTCCTGCATCCCCACCGAGACCCGGCCAACCATGCCCAGATCAATCAGCGCGAGTCGGCCATCGTCTGTGAGCATCAGGTTCCCCGGGTGCGGGTCCGCGTGGAACACACCGTCCTGGATGATCTGTTGCAGGTAGGCCTTGAGAAAATCATCGGCTAAGGCGTGAGCTTTGGTTTCCGTCAGCGGCGTGGTCTGGGTATGAGCGAGCGTCCTTCCCTTGATCCGCTGCATCGTAAGCACTTTGTGTGTGGTCAGTTCGTCATAAGCCAGGGGAACGACGAGTGTGTCGAACCCGGACAGGTTACGCCGGAGCAGTTCCAGGTTGTCTGCCTCGTTGGTGTAGTCCAGCTCGTTGTGCAGCGCCCGCTCGAACTGGCGGAGGATTGAACGGAACCGGTATCGCTGCCCGATCTCGGTGTGCTCATCCAGCAGCTTGGCGATCTGCTCCATCGCGCGGATGTCTAGATCGATTGTCTCCTTAGCACCAGGCCTTTGGACCTTGACCACGACCTCGGCCCCGTCGTGCAGCGTAGCGGTATGTACCTGCCCGATCGATGCCGCGGCCAGCGGCTCCTCACTGAAAGTCGCGTAGGCCTCTTCGATCGGACGCCCTAACTCGGCTTCGACGATCTGCTTGATCTGATCAAACTTGAATGGCTCCACGTTGTTGTGCAGCCGACTCAGGGCGTCGAGGTAGGGTTTGGGCAGGATATCCGCACGTCCGGCCAAGAGCTGGCCCACCTTAACGAATGTTGGGCCTAGCTCTTCGAGGTCCGCGCTGAGGGCTTCGGCATCCTTTTGCTGGCACGCCTCGTCTTCGGGTTTGAGAACGGCGTCCAGCCCGGTGGCGCTTAATAACTCACGCCCGCCGTGACGCATCAGCAGCAGGGCGATGTCCCGGTACCTCGCGAGATAACGTGTGTCTAGTTTGGAGAACATGCCCGCATTGTAGCTGATGTGTTTACCAAAGCTCTATTTGGCAGATCCAAGCCGGGCTGACTCACATCACCCGGAAGCCGATGTCGGTCCGGCTGAAGGCGCCTTCGAAGTGGATCTTCTCGCAAGCGGCGTTGGCTTTTTGCTGGGCGTCTTTGAGGTTGTCACCCATCGCGCAGACGCTTAAGACCCGGCCGCCCGCGGTGACGACGGCCCCGTCTTTGCCTGATTCGGTACCCGCGTGGAAGACCTTTACGTCCGGATCAGTCTCGGCATCCTCGATCCCGGTGATGGTTTTGCCTTTCTCGTAGCTGCCGGGGTAGCCGCCGCTGGCCAGAACGACGCAGCAGCAGCAGCGCGGGTCCCAGCCCAGGTCGACCTCGTCAAGCGTGCCTTCGCAGGTAGCGATCATGATGTCGATAAGATCGCCCTTGAGGCGCATCATCAACGGCTGACACTCCGGGTCGCCGAAGCGTGTGTTGAACTCCAATACCTTCGGCCCGCCGGCGGTCAGCATCAGCCCGGCGTATAGCACGCCCTTGAACTCCGTGCCGTCGCGGCGCAGCGCATCGACGATCGGGACGAGCACCTCGCTTTGGATCGTGCTCATCAGCGCGTCATTGACGAGGGGCGTGGGGCAGTAGGCACCCATCCCGCCGGTGTTCGGTCCGGTGTCGCCCTCGCCGACCTGCTTGTGGTCCTGAGTCGGGTCGAGCACGAAGATGTTTCGGCCGTCTACTAATGCGAGGATTGAGACCTCCTGCCCGACGAGTCGTTCTTCAACGATGACGGTGCGTCCGGCATCGCCAAAGGCCAGGTCGACCATGCACTGCTTGAGCGCGTCAAGGGCTTCATCGTTGTTGTCGCAGACGATCACACCCTTACCCTTGGCAAGCCCCGCGGCCTTGACCACAACCGGTGTCTCACGGTTCTCCACATAGTTCACCGCGGCCTCGTAATCGGTGAACGTCTTGGCGTCCGCGGTCGGCACGCTGGTCGCGCGCATGAGCTGCTTGCTGAAGACCTTGTCGGCTTCGAGGCGTGCCCCGGCCTGGACCGGTCCGAACACGTGGCGGTCGGACGCTCCGGGGGTCGCCAAGCGGTCGGCGAGCCCACCGCACAGCGGGTCCTCCGGGCCGATGACGATCAGCGAGACGTCGTTCTTTCGGCAGAAGTAATCGATCGCGTCGGCGTTCTTGGTGTTCACCGGGTCGAATGGCAGGTCGGTCAGGTTCGTGCCCAGCGCGGCGGTCCCCCCATTGCCGGGCGCGAAGTACAGCTTGCCGCAGCGTTTGGATTGCTTGAGCTTGAACCCCAACGCGTGCTCGCGTCCGCCGGAGCCGAGGATCAGGGCGTTCACCTTGGTTTTCTTTGACATAGGGCGGACAGCCTAGCGGGAATGGGGGGCGGGGTCTAGGTTCGTGATTCTGCTACCGGTAGAGGGCTTGCGGAGAAAAAAAACCCCGTGGACGCTGCCATCCACGGGCCATCGTTCGTTTCAGGGTTGTATGGCTTGCTTAGTAGTTCAGCGTCAGTTGCAGCCAGAACTTGGCACGGTCGGCGAAAGCGCTGTCGCCGTTGTAGTAGGCGTACTTGGCGAGCAGTTCCATGTTGTCGGAGATCTTCTTGCTGATAAGGGCATCGAACTCTTCGCCGAAGTCCTCGCTGCCCTCGTCGGGGTCGAACCAGTGGTAGGCTACCTTGCCTTTGTACCCGTCGGGGAGGTCGCCGCCGATGTAGATGTAAGTGTCTTCCAGGCCGTCGTCGGGGGTGGTCAGGAAGACATCCGCCCAGCCGTTGAAGGCGTGGCCGGTCGCCAGGGGGGTGCGGAAGGCGGACATGCCGTCATCGCTGCCTAGCAGTTCCCAACCTGCGCCGATGTAGCAGCCACTCTCGGAAATGTATTTCACGTCGGCGAGAAAGTAGTCGGCGTCGTAGCTGTCGGGGTTATCGCCGGTATCGGACTGGGTGGCGTAGGAGAAGATGTAGTTGATCTTCGGGCCATCGGGGTCGCCCTTGAGCGGGCGCGTGGCCTCGTAGCGGACGCCGTAGGTGTTGGACGAGTTGGCGGCGGCGGTGGACTCGTCATCGAAGTCCAACAGGTAGGCGAACCCGGTGAGTTTACCGAGGCGTGCGTCGTCGTAGGAGAGGTTGATGACGTGCGAGTCGGATTCGTAGTCGCGGTCGGCGTCGGGGCCGAAGATGCGGTTGACGTCCCAGATGTAGGCGTAGGTCGCGTCGATCTGTTCGTGAGGCGCGACGTTGACGCGGACCGCATCGAAGGTCTGCTCGATCTGACGCCAGCCGACGTTACCGATGAATCGGTCGTCGTCGAGCTTGATTCGCTGCCGACCGACGCGGACGCTGCCGTCGATGTCCTCGAAGTTCAGGTGGGCGTAGAACTGGTTCAGGCGTGTGTCTTCGGGGTCCGCGATGACGGTCTTGTCGGGCTCATCATTCAGGCCGGCGGCGTTGTAGAGGCTTTCATCAGCGGCACGGACGTCCAGGACCTCGATGTGCGCGAGGAAGCCGTTGTATTCTCCGGTCGTAAAGCCCAGGCGGGTCCGCAGGGTGTAGGCCTGACTGGTTTCCAGGCCGTCCTGGTCGGCGATCTCTATGCGGCCACGGAGGTTCAGCGAAGCCTTTCCATCGGCGACCATCGTTTTGAGGAACTCGTCCGCCGACTGCAGGCCGCCGAGTTCCAGGTCCTCCTGGTCTATCACCGTGACGGGGGAGGGGGAATCTTGCACGCGTGTTTCGCCGAACACACCGGGGGTGAGGGCGAATGCGGTCATCGCCGCGACATACACCATGGTTTTACTTAGGTTAGTGTCGTGGATTGCGTTTTGGGACTTAAGTTCAGCAGTACTTGGTGACATGTATAGGTTCCTTGTTCGGCGTGTTCTGACGCGGTTGAGCGGGACCGCTGGGACCGGTTACAACATAAGATAATAATATATTAACATTGTCGTCGTGCCAAATGGCGTGAATACGGGCGTATCCACTTTTGGCCCACGGTCGCTGTGTCATGGATTGAGTTGCTGGCTAGCCGGTTCGACGGGGCCGTTCAGCCAATCGATGAGGTGACGGTAAGCGGGCTTGCCCGCGACGCCGTAGCCGTAGTCTTCCGGGCCGCCACGGTGGTAGGGGTCCCACTTGTGGAAGAAGACGCCGGCCGGGTGAGGGCCGCTCCAATAATTCATCGAGTCCGTCTCTTGCTTGTTCGGTTGGATCGAATCATGCCAAGCCGAGATGAATGCGGCGTAACCCCGGGCCTGAGCCTCCGGGTCTGGTGGCAGTTTGTCTTTATTAATGTAGTTCCAAGGCTTGGTCAGCGCCCAGGGTAGGCTGGGGTAGCCGACCTCGGTCAACAGCACGGGTTTGTCTTGCGACTGGGCAAACGCGAGCAGTCGCTGCTTGATCTCGAGCCATCGGCTGGCCAACTCGTCATCCGTCGGTTGTCCGGGGTCTTCCGCGAGTGTGGTGATGTCCCAGTAGCCGCTGACGCCCACCGCATCCAGGTCGTCCCAGAAGCCGACTTTGGGGTAGGTGTCCCAGGTCGTTGAATAGGTCAGCCTGCCGGAGAACGATTGCCGTGAGACAGCGATCAGGTCCCGCCAGCGTGCTTCGTGCTCGGGCTTGTGGGTGGTTAACAGTTCGCAGCCGACGACGAAGACATCGACGTCGTTGGCTTCCGCGATCTCCAGAAACTCACCGATAGCAGCCCGGTAGCTCGCCCACCAGGGGTCCCAGTGCTGGGGTTGCAGCTTGCCGCGCCACTCATTGCCACGGGGCTTTGTAAAGTTGATCTGCGGCATCAGCATCGTGGACATGCCCAGTTCTTTGGCGTGGGTGAGCAGCGAGACGATGTCGGCTTTGCTCGGACCGAGGCCCTTGCCCCGTCGCAACTGTACGGCCGCGCTCGCCCCATCGACCTGAAACATGGGCGTGACGATCTGCACCGCGTTGAAGCCGGTGTCGGACATCTGCTCAAGCGCGTTGTGGTAGAGGCTCAGGTGGTCGGTGTGATAGAGGTTCAGCGCCGCGCCGATCAGTTGGCCGGTGATGGGCGTGTGGGATGAGGTTTGTAGTTCTGTTGAGGTTGATGAGGTGGCGTTGAGGGTTCCGTTTTTTGGATGGCTGCCTGAATCGGTGCCGTTTCGATCCGCGTTTAGTGCGCCGAACAGCGCCAGCAGGAATACAGTCACGGTGATGGTTGCCAACGCCTTGGTCATGTCCGTCAATGTATCCGTGTGATGCGGAATCCGCGAAGCGGGCGCAAAAGAAACCGGGCGCTGCACGAGGGCAGGCCCGGTTGTGGGGAACTTAAAGTTACAGTTCAATCAGAACGGTGGCGGGGGAGCGCCATCGCCGCCGTAGGGGTCATTGCCTGGGCCGCCTGGGCCGCCCATCATTTGGGCCTGGACATCCTTGACCGTACCGATGATGAACTTGGTGGTCTCATTGGGGACGTAGAAGCGAAGCGCGGTGCTGTCGCCCTGGATCCCCAGCCCCATCGCCACGGGGGGTAGGTCGGCGGGTGCCTGGACGGCGGGCATGCCAAACATCGCGGCCATCGGGCCGACGGTCTCGATGATGCCTGCGAAGCTGAGGTAGCCCTCGGCGGCGGCACCGGGCGGGACCGCGTTCTCACGGACCCGGGCCAGCGTATCGTCCGAGCCCATCCCGTCGCCGGACTTGCCGGTCGCCAGCCCCTGAGTGATCAACTGCTGATCGAGTGTGGTGCTGGAGAGGTAGTAGCCGTCGGTCTGGGCGACGTAGCCGTCGAAGTTGGTGAACATCTGCATCATCCCGGCGGCGGGACCCATTTGCATCATCATCTCCGGTGGCATCTGCACGTTCATCTTGTACTGGTCGACCTGAACCCCGTCCAGTTGCAGCGCGTTCTCGGTGTAGCTGGTGGTGTAGGTGATGGTCGCGTTACCGCCACCGCCAGCGCCACCACCCATGGGCATCCCCATCGGGATCGACGTGCCGTTCATGCCCTTGATGTAATCACGGGCCTGGGCGAGGTAGGCGGGGCCGTCGTCGACCTTGTAGGTCTGGAGCATATTCAGGACGCCGCTGCCGGTCATCAGGGCGTTGGGGTCGGGTGTGTAGAAGACGCCGGCGTACTGCTTGATCTGCTTGACCATGGGCATGGCTTTACGATACATGTCGAGCTGGGCGTTGCCTTCGGGCATTTCGGCCATCACGGCTTCCATCAGCTTGCTGATAGTCAGCGACTCGGTGTCGATGGCCATGGCCGCGATGTAGGGGCCCTTGGGCAGGCGTGCCAGGATCGAGGAACTGCCTTCGCCGCCACCGGACAGGTATGGTGAGACGGGCGAATCGGGCTTGAACTGGATGGCGTGGGTGAGGCCGACGCCGTCCTCGGAAAGGTCCAGCGACATGACCAGGCCGTTGGCGCTGTTGATGATTGCCTTGCCGGCTGTCTCGTACAGCTTGAAAACGACTTTCATCGTTTCGAGGTCGGATGCCTGCATCATGCCGCTCTGGGCGATCTGGTCGAACTCGCTGTGCATTTCGGCGACGCCTTTATCGATCGCGTCGTTCAGCACCGGTGCGAGTGCCGCCACGTCTACATATACGGCAATGTCGCTGTTGCCCAGGTAATGCTGACCCAGTTCGCCGACTTGGTCGGCGATGGCGTCGGCGTCGCCGCCTGCAGTGTAGTTGGCGACGACGGTTTCCCTGTTGCCAAGGATCGCGTACCCGCCGGCTTCTTTGGCGAACCCGTCCTGGCCATCGGGGAGTGTGACCGCGATCACGCCTTCGCCTGTATGGGCGGCGGCGTCTTCGGCCTGGAAGCTGGCGATGAATGCCTGGTAATCCGTAACGGGCAGGACCATCACGACGTCAGGCTCTGCGCCGGTATCGATCGACGATGCCAGGTCATAAATGACGAACAAAGCTGAGCCCGAGTCATCCAGCCCGTCGCCGATGCCGGCTTCGGCTTTGAACGAGCCCAGCGCGTCGGTCAGCTCGTCGACGTCCAGACCCAGCGTCTGGTTCATCATCGCCAGCTTGCCGCTGAATTCGGACATGCTAGGGATGATGATGACCATTTGAGCGCCCTGCGGTGCCTGCGACAGTGCCGCAGGCACGCCAGCGATCGCGGTCTGGACCGCGACGACGGCGGTGACACACGCCAACACCACACTTATTTTTAAGTTTTGTACCACTGATCGAATCTGTTGCATGACCAACCTCCTTGCGATTCCGGTTGTTTGACTAACGGTTGTAATGACCGCTGATGCGGGTACTTGAGCGTAACGTCGATCCCCGCCCGCCACAAACCCGAGGGGGGGTCCGCGGGGCCGTTTTTAGCTGAGCATATCTTATCCGCTCCGCGGGTCCCGTTTAGGCTAAAATACTCAGATATGCTCCCAGGAACGGGAAAAAAAGTGGTCGTCGCCATGTCCGGCGGCGTGGACAGCTCCGTCGCCGCGGCCC